>JAJKHX010000414.1 GCA_021154785.1 Nocardiopsis sp. | reverse complement strand
CAGGGCGGCCGCCAGGTGCACCGGGTGAGCGCAGTTGACCTGGAAGTACTCCGGGCTGGCGGCGGCGTCGACGGCGACGATGGCCTCGGCCAGCGTCTCCCCGCCCGCGAGCCGGCCGTCGGTCTCGACGGTGAAGGAGATGGCCACCGGGATCCCGGCCGCGCGGGCGGCTCGGACGATCCCGGTTGCCTCGCCCACGCTGGTCAGCGTGTACGCCGAGACGATGTCGGCTCCGGCCTGAGCGAGCGCCTGAACCTGCGGCGCGTGGTAGTCGGCCGCCTCGTCCGGGGTGAGCTGCTCACCCGGCTGGTAGCCGTCGCCCCGCGGGCCGACCATGCCGCTGATCACCACGTCGGCGAGGTCATAGCGGTCGCGCAGCACCCGCCGCTGGCCGGCGAGCATGGTGATCGCGTCCTGGTTGACCCGGGCCAGGTCCGCGGGGGAGTAGCCGAGCTGGGTGCCCCAGTCGGGGTTCGCCCGCCAGGTGCCGGACTCCAGCATCAGCCCGGCGCCCGCCCGCCGCGCGATCGCCGCGTACTCGTCGTAGTAGCCGGTCAGCAGCGACCGCCCGGCCGGATCGTCGACCAGCGGGAAGGCCGCGAACAGGGGCAGGTCGACCCCGTGATGGAAGATGAAGTCGGTCTCCATGCCGCCGTCGGTGACCATCGGGCGCCCGGCCAGCTGCGGTAGCCGGCCAGCGTTAGGTGCGGCGCCAGCTGCGGGCACGGCGCCGGGTACGGAAGTCATTGCCATCACGCCCTCTCAAGGGGAGTACCGCCCTCCCGAGGTTACCGCCGCCCCCTCGAGACCGTCCGTCCATGGCCACCCGCATACCGCGGTCGTCAGTCAGGAGCCCCATGCGTGCTCAGCTGCGAGTGCTGCGGCAGCTCGTCGAGGCCCTCCTACAACATCGCGCAACGCCTGTTGCCTATGTCGCAGAAGCATCGCACCAATCACCCCAAAACGCACAATAACGACCGTATAACGAATACACGCTCAAGCCTCGCCAGAAGGAGTTATTTCCGCTCTGATATGACCTGTGCAACAGATCTTGCATTTTCCCCCGGGGTCAAACAGAGGGAGGGCTTGTGGGCGTGCTTAATCGCCCGGTCCGCGTAGGTGCCATCGCCGTCTCGGCGCTGGCCATCACCGCATTTACCGGAGCGCTCGCATCCGCGGGCGCCGCCACGGCCGCGCCAGCGGCCGGACAGGGGTTCGTGGCGCTCGCCGGCAGCGTCTCGCCGACGACCGACACCATCACCGGCAGTTACACGAACTCGAAGATGCAGGTCGAGGTGGCCATCGCCCCTCGTGACGAAGCCGGACTGAACGCCGAGATCAGCGCTCTCTACGACAAGAACAGCAGCCAGTACCACAAGTGGCTGACCACCGGGCAGTTCGACGCCCGCTACGCGCCCACCCCGGCCACCCAGCAGGCGGTAGCCAAATTCCTCGGCGGCCGCGGCTTGAAGGTCGTCCCTTCGGGCTCGCCGTTCCTGATCCGCGCCACCGGTTCCAGCGCCACGGTGTCGAACACCTTCCACACCTCGCTGAACATGTTCAAGGACCCGCACGGCACCAAGTACTTCGCCAACTCCACGCCCGTCTACCTGCCGGCCAGCATCGCCGGCTCGGCCATCGGCGTGGTCGGCCTGACCAACACCGTCCGCGACAGCCAGTCCGCCCGCCCCCGCGTCAGGAACACGATCCGCGCGGACGCGAAGCCGTCGGCGGCGTCCAACTGCGAGACGGGGTACCCCACCACCCAGCAGCTGTTCCAGATCTACGTTCAGAACGCGAACATCCCGTTCGGTTACGGCGGCGGTCCGGGCTGCAGCGGCCTCACGCCGTCGCAGGACAACTCGATCTACGGCGCGCCCCACCGCGGCGCGAGCGCCAAGGGCAAGGGCGTCAACCTGGCCGTGTTCGAGCTCTCGGCCTACCAGCACTCCGACATCGCCACCTGGGCGCATCAGTTCTACGGCGCCGGCTATACCCCGCCGCTGGTCGACGTGACCGTCGACGGCGGCCCGCTGGCTCCGCAGTGCCCGACCGGCGACCAGTGCCCGCCGCAGTTCAACGGTTACTCCGGCGACATCGAGGTCGACGCCGACATCGAGACCCAGCTGGCCATCGCGCCCGACGTGAAGTCCCTCATCGTCTACAACGCGCCGAACGACTACACCGGCCAGACCGAGCTGGACGAGTACTCCGCGATCGCCAAGGCCAACAAGGCCGACGCGATCAGCTCTAGCTGGGGCCTGTGCGAGAACGACGTGACCGCCACCTACGTCAAGGCCGAGAACACCATCTTCCAGCAGATGGCGACCCAGGGGCAGAGCGTGTTCTCGAGCTCGGGCGACACCGGTGCCTTCGACTGCATCCGCTCGGACGGCACGACCATCCCCAACGTCAACGACCCAGCCTCGCAGCCCTGGGTAACCAGCGTGGGCGGCACCTCGTTCGAGAACTTCAACCCGGGCACCAACCCGCACCCGAGATACCCGTTCAAGGGCGAGGCGCCCTGGAACGTGGATAACCTCTGCAGCAACGCCGGGCCGAGCGCGGCCAACGACAACGAGGGCGGCTTCTTCTGGTGCGCCGCCACCGGCGCCGGCGGCGGCGGATCCAGCCAGTACTGGGGTCAGCCGTCCTATCAGCACGGCCCGGGCATCATCAACGCCAGCACCTCGACGAACTGCTCGCTGGCCAAGCCGGGTACCCCGTGCCGCGAGGTGCCGGACATCTCGGCCGACGCCGACGAGTTCACGCCGTACTCCGAATACTGCACCGGCAACGCGAGCACCCCGGGGAGCGTCTGCGCTACCTTCAGCGCCGGCCAGCCGGTCCCCGGGTGGTTCGGCATCGGCGGGACGAGCCTGTCCTCGCCGCTGGTGTCCGCGATTATCGCCGACCGGGACAGCTTTACGCACCACCGCACTGGCTCCGCCAGCCAGCTGTTCTACCAGCTGTACCGGTTTGCCCCGTCGTTCTACTTCCACGACGTCACCGCCGCCGGGCACATCGCCAAGAACAACGGCCTGTACCCGGCGGTGCCCGGGTTCGATCTGGCCACCGGGGTCGGCACGCCGAAGATGTCCGCGATCATCACCGGGCTCTTCTAAGCACCACCGTTAGATAGCAGTAACCGCTGGCGGCGGGGACGGGACCATCCCGTCCCCGCCGTCCGCATTTGCGGGCATAGTCGAAGGATGCGGGTCACCCAGCGCGACCACGCCTTCCACGGCAAGCCGCACCGCCGGACTCCCTCCCGGTAAGCTCAACGACCGTGCCTACCAATCACCAGCTGCGGCTGTACAACTCGCTGGGCCGGCGCACCGAGGACTTCGTTCCCGCGGGCCAGACCACCGGCCTGTACAGCTGCGGGCCGACCGTGTACTCCTTCCCGCACCTGGGCAACATGCGCGCCTACGTGTTCGCGGACACGCTGCGCCGCGCGCTGCGCTGGCAGGGCACCGCGGTCCGGCACGTGGTCAACATCACCGACGTCGGGCACGCGGTCGCCGACAGCGACACCGGCGAGGACAAGCTGGAGGTCGCGGCGGCCCGCGAGCGCCGTTCGGTGCTGGACATCGCCGCCTTCTACACCGACGCGTTCTTTGTCGACCTGGCCGCGCTGAACATCCTGCCCGCCGACGAGTACCCGCGGGCCAGCGCCTACGTCGAGCAGATGATCGAGTTCGCGGCCAAGCTGGACAAGGACGGCTTCACCTACCAGCTGCCGTCGGGCCTGTACTTCGACACCTCGAAGGACCCCGGCTACGGCGAGCTGGCCCAGATGAGCGCCGAGGGGCAACTCGAGGCAGCCCGGCTGGAGTACGTCGAGGGCCGCCGCCGCAAGACCGACTTCGCGCTGTGGCGGGCCGAGGACCCCGGCCAGCGCCGGGTGCTGCGCTGGGACTCCCCGTGGGGCTGGGGCGCGCCCGGCTGGCACCTGGAATGCTCGGTGATGAGCATGGCCCTGCTCGGCGAGCACTTCGACATGCACACCGGCGGGGTCGATCACCGCGAGCTGCACCACGTCAACGAGATCGCGCAGAGCCAGGCGTTCCTCGGCGACGGCCGCCCGTGGGTGCGGTACTGGCTGCACAACGAGTTCCTCCAGCTCGGCGCGCAGAAGATGGCCAAATCGGCGGGCGGCGCCCCCCGGCTGGCCGACCTGACCGAGGCCGGCTACCACCCGATGGCCTACCGCCTGTTCCTGCTCGGCGGCCACTACCGCAGCCAGCTCGACTTCACCCCGGCCGCCATCGACGCCGCCCAGGCCACGCTGCGCCGCCTGATCACCCGGATCCAGCCGCTGCAGCCGCTGCCCCCGGTCGAGACCCGCGCCGCGGCCCAGGCGGCCACGGAAGGCGACCCGGCCGCCCAGCGCCTGCTGGACACCATCGACGAGGCCATCGCGGCCGACCTGAGCACCCCGAAGATCCTGGCCGCGCTGCAGGACGCGCTGCGCGAGCCCGCGCTCACCCCGGACGGCCAGCGCGCGGTCATCGCGGCCGCCGACGCCCTGCTCGGCCTGGGGCTGGCCACCCTGGCCCCGGCCGACCTCGAGCACCGCCGCGCCCTCGCCGACCTGTCCGGCGAGGAGAAGCGCGCGATCGAAGAGCTCGTCGCCGACCGCACCCAGGCCCGCCAGGACAAGGACTGGGCCCGCGCGGACCAGATCCGCGCCCAGCTCGACGAGCTCGGCGTCGACCTGACCGACACCCCCGACGGCCCCGTCTGGCAGCTCCGCTAGCCTCGAAGCAAACCTTTGCCGGCAACACGGGCAACACGGAAGGGACGGCGATGGCACAGCGGATCGTGGTGACGGGGGCGGCCGGGCAGGCGGGCCGGGCGGTGGTGACGGACCTGCGCGAGCATGGTTACGAGGTAATAGCAACCGACACCGCGGTGAGCCGGGCGGACCGCGAGGACGGCATGCTCCGAGCCGACCTGACCGACTACGGCCAGGCGGTCGAGGTCCTCAGCGAGCCGGGCACCGACGCGGTGGTCCACCTGGCCAACATCCCGGCGCCCGGACTGAGCACCCCGGCGGTCACCTTCAACGCCAACATGGCCATGAACTTCAACGTCTTCGCCGCGGCGGCGGCGGTCAAGCTCAGCCGCGTGGTGTGGGCCTCCAGCGAGACCACCCTCGGCCTGCCGTTCGACACCCCGCCCCGGTACGCCCCGGCCGACGAGGACCACTACCCGGTGCCGACTAGCACCTACGCACTGTCCAAGGTGGCCAGCGAGACCATCGCCGGGCACATCGCGCAGTGGTCAGGGATCCCGTTCATAGCGCTGCGCTTCTCCAACATCATGGCCCCGGAGGACTACAGCCGGTTCCGCGAGTTCCAGGACGACCCGCACGCACGCAAGTGGAACCTGTGGGGCTACATCGACCAGCGGGACGTGGCTCAGGCCTGCCGCAAGGCCCTCGAGGTCGACGCCGCCGCCGTCACGGGCAATCCCGCCTTCATTATCGCGGCCGCCGACACTGTGATGAACCGCCCGTCCGCGGAACTCCTCGCCGCGGTGTACCCCCAGGTCAAGCTGACCCGCGACGTCGGCGAGCACGGCACCCTGCTCGCCATCGACCGCGCCCGCGAAGTTCTCGGCTTCAACCCCGAGCACTCCTGGCGTAACCATGTAACCGCGTAATCATGTAAGCCAACAGCGATAAAGACTGGCCGCCCGCAGCTCGCTCCCTCAGGATGGGATCGTTATGTCCATCTGTCACGGGGAGGCCGACGGCCAATGACGGAAAGCCAGCAGCGGGGGCGCCTGGCCCAGATGATCGAGACCCGGGGCGGCCTGGCCCCGCCCGAGGCGCCGTTCGTCATCGAGCACCGCGAGGCGCTGATCTACATGCTCTGCGAGGCCTCCGAGCTCGAGCACGGCATCATGTGCCAGTACCTGTACGCCGCGTTCAGCCTCAAGCAGTCCGAAGAAGAAGGCCTCACCAAAGAAGAAGCCGAGGCCGCGAACCGCTGGCGCCAGCACATCGCGCACATCGCCGTCCAGGAGATGCTGCACCTGAGCCTGGTGCAGAACCTGCTGTCCGCCATCGGCGCGGCCCCGCACCTGTCCCGGCCGAACTTCCCCCACCCCGCCAGTCACTACCCGGCCGGCGTGCACCTGGCCCTGCTGCCCTTCGGCGAGGCCTCCCTGCGGCACTTCATGTTCCTCGAGCGCCCGGAGGGCATGGACATCTCCGACGCGGACGGGATGGCCGCGTTCCGCCGCGCCGCGCCGTCGGTCCAGCACGGCGAGATCGTCCCGCGCGGCCAGGACTTCGCCACCGTGGGGCACCTGTACCGGTCCATCGAGCAGGGCTTCGCCGACCTGGCCGCCAAGCTCGGCGAGGAGCAGCTGTTCGCCGGGCCCCCACAGGCCCAGGCGACCGAGGCCGACTTCGGCTGGCCCGAGCTGATCGCGGTGACGGACCTGGCGAGCGCGCAGCGGGCCATCGACGAGATCCTGGAGCAGGGCGAGGGGCCGCGCGGCCACTGGAAGGACTCGCACTTCGGCCAGTTCGTCGACATCCTCGACGAGTACGTCGCGCTGCGCGAGGCCAACCCGGCCTTCGACCCGGTCCGCCCGGTGGTCCCGGTGAACGTCAGGCCGGCCGAGCGGGACGTGGACGTCCCGCTGGTCAGCGACCCGGTGACCAAACGCGTGATGGACCTGTTCAACGTCTCCTACGAGATCCTGCTGCTGATGATGCAGCGCTTCTTCGCCGCCACCGGGGAGACTCCCGCCCAGCTCAAGACGCTGTCCGACGGCACCGTCACGCTCATGCTCGGTGCCCTCAAGCCGCTCGGCGACCTGGTCACCACGCTCCCGGCCGGCCCGGAGTACCCGGGCCGCACGGCCGGTCCCAGCTTCGAGCTGTTCTACGAGTCCGACTACGTCCTGCCGCACCGCGAGGCCGCCTGGGTCCTGCTGACCGAGCGCCTGCGCCAGGCCGCGGACTTCTGCGAGCCCGGCGGCCCCTGCGACCCCGCCGTCACCGACCGCCTGGTCACGATCCGGTCCACCCTGTCCGGCATCGCCGACACCCTCGCGGTCCACCTCCCCGCTCGCTACGCGCCCCCGCCCGAACCACCCGGGGACCGCGCCCGCCTGCTGGCCCGAGCCCAGGCTTTCTACCAAACGAGTCCGGCTCACCCCATCCCCGACACCGCCGCGCCCACGGCGGTAGCCGCCCTCCTGGCCGACGCCTACCGTGCCGTCCAGGCCTCCCCGACCGCCCCCCGGGTAGCAGCCCGCCTCGTCGACAGCGTGCTGCGCCCCTTGGCGGGTCAGGCCGTACAACCCCCATGGCCCCTCCCACCCAGTGAGTCACAGCCGTCCCTGTGGGACCTGGCCGTGACCGCCACCACCCTGCGCGCCCGCCTCGGCGCCTCGGCTCCGCCCGGTCTCCTCGAGGCCACCGCCGCCCTCCAGGACCTCGCCGTCCAGCAAACCCAGCCCGGCGACCGCCCCGCCCGCCTCGCTGAGCTGGGCCAGCTCCAGCGCGAGCTCCCGCCCGCTATCGTGACCGCCAGGAACGGCCCTTACCTGGTCACCAATGTCACCACCGTGCGCACCCCGCTCGGCGGCGACCAGCCGGTCCCGCCCACCCTGGCACTGTGCCGCTGCGGCGCCTCGGCCATCAAGCCGTTCTGCGACGGCGCCCACGCGACCAGCGGGTTCACCGACGACAAGGACCCCGACCGGGTCCCCGACCAGCGTGCCACCTACCCCGGAGTCCAGGTCACGATATTCGACAACCGGGGCATCTGCCAGCACTCCGGCCTGTGCAGCGACCGGGCGCCGACGGCGTTCCGCACGAGCACCGAGCCGTTCGTCGCTCCCAGCGGCGCCCGCCTGGACGAGCTGGTCCGGGCCGTGCGCGACTGCCCGTCCGGCGCGCTGAGCCTGGCCTTCGACCAGCCCGCGGATGAGCACGAGGACCGGGACCTGGCCGACTGGCACGGCACCCGCGAGCGCGCGATCGAGGTCACCCAGGACGGCCCCTACCGGGTCACCGGCGCGATCCCGCTGGCCGGCGCCGACGGCGCGGACGTGCCCCGGGCCGCAGGCTCGTCCCGGGAGCATTACGCGCTCTGCCGCTGCGGCCACTCGCAGAACAAGCCGTTCTGCAGCGGCATGCACTGGTACGTGGACTTCCGCGACCCGGCCCGGCCGGCCGACCCGACCCTGTTCGAGTGGGCGGGCGGCCTGCCCGGGCTGACCCGGCTGACCCGGTTCCTCTACGAGAAGCTCATCCCCGCCGACACGGCGCCCGCCGGCACGGGGCTCGCGCCGCTGTTCGCCACCATGGCGCCGGGGTACGCGCAGCGTGAGGCCGCCGTCATCGCCGAAGCCTTCGGCGGCCCCCAGGCCGCGACGCCGCAGCCGCTGCCGGAGTTCACCGAAGAACAGCGAGCTCGCTGGGTGACGCTCGCCATCAGGGCCGCGGATGAGGCGGCACTGGGAACGGAGCCGGCCTTCCGTTCGGCGCTATCGGGCTACCTGGAGTGGCGATCGCGGGCCAGCGGCGCTACGGGCCTCCGCTGGGACTGGGGGCCGGCCGGGCCTCCGGCCCCCGCGCAGGCCACGGCCGGCACGGACGAGCCGGTCACGCTGCCGGGACCGGACGAGACGGTCGGCTTCGCCGCGCACATCAAGCCGCTGTTCCGCGAGCACGACCGCAAGTCCATGACGTTCGCGTTCGACCTGTGGTCGCAGGCCGACGTGCAGGCGCACGCGGCCGGCATCCTCGAGCGGCTGCGTAACGGCACCATGCCCTGCGACGGCGCCTGGCCGGACGAGAAGATCGAGGTGTTCCGGCGCTGGACCGAATCTGGCTTCCAGCCTTAACCGCGCTCACGCTGCTGGTAGCCGGCCGTCATCCCGCCGTCTACCAGCAGCGTGGTCCCGGTGATGAACTCCGCCTGGTCGCTGGCGTAGAAGACGGCCGCGGCGGCGACGTCGCCCGGCTGGCCGATCCGCCCGATGGGCGGCACCGGCCAGCCGCTGGCGTCCTCGGCCCCGTCCCGCTGGCTCTGGCCGGGCGGCGCCATGTGCCGCATGCCCGGCTCGACGTCGCCCGGGCACAGCACGTTCGAGCGCACGCCGTCCGGGCCGCCGTCCAGTGCCAGCATCTTGCCCAGCATGATCACCGCCGCCTTGGTCACCGAGTACAGCCCGGTCGCCTGCTCGCCCCAGACCCCCGCGTCCGACGCGATGTGGATCATGCAGCCGCGGTTCCTGGCCAGGTACGGGTAGGCCTGCTGGGCGTACAGCAGGTAGCCGCGCACGTTGACGTTCATGACCGTGTCGTAATCGGCCAGCGGCGTGTCCAGCAGCCGGGCCGCCACTCCCACCCCGGCGTTGTTCACCAGCACGTCCAGGCCGCCGAGGTGCTCCGCCGCGGCGGCGACCGAGGACGCGACCGCCGCCGGGTCGGCGGCATTCGCGGCGATGAACCGGGCCCCCGGCCCCAGCCCGGTCTCGGCGCTCTCGCCCAGGCTCCGGTCCCGGCCGGTGATCACCACCCGGGCGCCCTCGGCCGCGAACCGCCCGGCGATGGCCAGGCCCAGCCCGGTCGTCCCGCCAGTGACCAGCGCGCGCTTTCTCTCCAGCAAGCTCATGGCGGCCAGTTTGGCAGACTGGACCGGTGACCGACTTCCGCGGTGAGGACCTGACCGGCTCGGCCTTCGACGACGTCCACCTGAACGGCGCCCGCTTCCACGACGTCGACCTCACCGGGGCACGCTTCCAGCTCGTCGACCTAACCGGCGTCACCATCCGCGGCGCGCTCATGGCGAACATGGACATCAGCGGCGAGCTCGAGAACGTCCGGATCAACGGCGTCGACGTCGCCCCCCTGGTCGAAGCCGAGCTGGACCGCCGCTACCCCGATCGCGCCAGGATGCGCCCGGTGGACGCCGACGGCTACCGCGAGGCGTGGGCCATCCTGGAGCGGCTGTGGTCGCAGACCGTCGCGCGGGCCCGCCGGCTGGACCCGGACCTGCTGCACGAGCAAGTCGACGGCGAGTACTCGTTCATCGAGACGCTGCGCCACCTCGTCTTCGCCACCGACGCCTGGATCAAGCGCGCCGTCCTGGGGGAGCCGTCACCCTGGGACCCGCTCGACCTGTCGCACGATGAGATGCCCGACTCACCTCCCGTCCCGCGTGACCGGACCGCCCGTCCCTCGCTGGACCAGGTCCTCGCCCTGCGCGCGGACCGCATGGCCACCATGCGCCAGGTGCTCGCCGGCCTCACCGACGCTCGTCTGGCCGACCTGACCGAACCCGTCACCGAGCCCGGCTACCCCGAGCCGCAGAGCTACCCCGTCCGCCGGTGCCTGGGGGCCATCCTCAACGAGGAATGGGAGCACCGCCTCTACGCCGAACGCGACCTCGACGCGCTCGAATCCCGGGGAACACCGGAGCCCGCCGCGGTGTTCTAAAAGTGCTAGTCAGCACGTGTTCGACCGAAAGAGAATAGTGGCCCAGTGCGTTACCTGCGGGAGCGAACTGCATCCCGAACGGGCAGAAAAATACGACTACTGCCTGGCCCCCGAGTGCCAGCGCAAAAACCTCAAGAGCCTGACCCTGGTCGCCGTCGGTGTCAACAAGTCCGCCGAGCAGTACCTGCTCCTCGACGACCAAACCCGTGACGACCTAGCCCAAGGCAAGTTCCACGACCAGCGCCGCGGATCCTTCGGCACCTCCATCCCCTCCGCCACGTCGTCCACCCCAACCACCCCAGCCGGAGCCGCCCGGGTCAGGGCCGTCCGCCCCAGTGGCCCGCCCTCGGGCCGTCCATCCCCAGCCCGCCCCACCCCGTCCAGCCCGACCCCGCGCCGCCCCTGGTCCAAGTCCCAGGAAAAGCTGGCGCTGCTCTACAACGAGCAGGGCCGCCGCCCCGACGAGATCGCGCAGAAGCTCGGCCTGAGCACCTACCTAGTCACCCAGATCATCCTGACCTCCAAAAACCGCGCCAAGCTCTAACCCCCGGACGAGCCCCCGCCCCCGGGCAGGCCGCCGCCGTAACCGGCTCGATGGAGCATCCAGCCGGCTATCACCGGGTCGATGGAGCATCGAGCCGGCTAGGCATCCCTGCCCGTGCCAGAACCACTCCATCAGCCGACGCGGAATAGGTGACTGGAGGGGGCGACGGGATGGACGTGCCGCTTGTGACCTATTTGACCCGGCCTCGCCTCTCAGCATAAGAAAACTTTCTTACATCACCAGAAAGCAACAGATTTCCTGCTCTGTCAGGACGAACATGGGGTAGACAGCGTCCGTCCGCCAGCGACCAGATGCGGTTCCGTGTTAGAGGCCGACGTGGCGGGCAACGTTGTCCTTTACCGGCTGCGGCCGGAGTTAACGTCGGCCGGCGGCCCGAGCTGAACCTCCCTGGGAGAGGGAGGCGGGAGGGGGCCCTGTTATGGCTGTGCGCGCGAAGGTGCGTTTCAGGCCGCATGTGCAGGTGTCAGGCGCGGCGCCGCCTCTGGCGGAGGGGTTTTTCCCGCGGGAACAGCCGTCCCTTGCCCTGGGACCCGGCGAGACGGCGGTGCTGGTCCACGGGGACGCGACCTACGCGGCACCGGTCAGCCAGGGCGGTACCGGCAAGACCCAGCTGGCCGTGGCCTTCAGCCACGCACTGCAGGATCGTCGCGCGGTAGAGGTCCTGGCCTGGGTCAACGCCGCCAGCCGGGAGGCCGTGGTGACCGGCTTCGCCCAGGCGGTCAGCCTCGTCGACGCCGGGCACTGGGGCGAGAGCGCGGAGTCGGCGGCCGCCCGCTTCGTGGCCTGGCTGCAACGGACCCGGCGGTCCTGGGTCCTGATCCTGGACGACCTGGCCGATCTCGGCGACCTGCGTGACCTGTGGCCGGCCGGGCCAGCGGGTCAGGTCCTGATCACCACGCGGCTCCCGGCCAGCGCCTTCGCCGGCCCCGCCCCCAGCAGCGGCCCCGGCCCCAACAGCGGCCCCGGCCCCAACAGCGACGCCGCCCCCGGCCACCGGCCGGCCCGGGTGATCCCGGTGCCGGGGCTGAGTTCCCCGGAAGCGATGAAGTACCTCACCACCCGGCTCGGCTACGGTCTCGGCCCGCGGTTCGAGGCCCGGGAGCTCATCGAGGACCTCGACGGGCTGCCGCTCGCACTGGCCCTGGCCAGCGCGGTGATGCTGGTCAGCGAGCAGGACTGCGCGGCGTACCGCGCGCGGTATGCCGAACGGCGGCCGGACATGAAGCCCGTGCCCGGCGTGTCGGCCCCGGTGCTGGCCGCCTGGTCGATGGCCGTGGACGTCGCCCGTGACCTGGCGCCCGCCGGCCTGGCCGGGACGGCCCTGGTGCTGGCCGCGATGCTCGGCCATCACGGGGTGCCGGACGCCGTGCTCACCAGCCCGGCCGCCTGCGGGTATATCACCGGGCGGCCCAGCACCGGCGGCAACGCGGACCGGCAGCAGGTCCGGCTGGCCCTGGAGAACCTGGCCCGGGTCGGCCTGGTCACGGTCGACGCCGCCGGAACGGTCCGGATGCACGCCAGCGTGCGGGCCGCGGTCCTGGCCTACCTGCCCGGCACCGACCGGGAGGAGGTCGTGCTGGCCGCCGCGAATGCGCTGACCGAGACCTGGCCGGACTTCGATGACCTGGAGCAGCCCCACCCGCAGGGGCCCGAGCTGAAACGGCCCGCGCTGGAGCAGACCCTGCGGGCCTGCGCCACAGCCCTGGCGGCCAGCGACCGCGACAGCGACCGCGACGGCCGGATGCTGTGGAAACCGGAAGCCCATCCGCTGCTGATCCGGACCGGGCTCTCGCTGGAGCGGAGCGGGCTGCCGAGTTCGGCTATTACCTACTGGAAGTCCATGGTGGTCACCAGCACCGACCTGCTCGGGCCGGCCCACGCGGACGCCGTGGCCGCCCGGGACCGGCTCGCCGCGGCGTACGAAGCGGCCGGCCGGCCCGCCGACGCCATCGCGGTGCACCAGATCGCGCTGGCCGAACGCGAACGGCACCAGGGCCCCGCCCACGCCGACACCATCGCGGCCCGTGCCCACCTGGCCCGTGCCTACGTCAGCGCGGGGCGCTTCGCCGAGGCCATCACCATGTACCAGGGCGCGGCCGCTGACTCCGCCCGGGTGCTCGGCCCGGCCCATCCCGTCACCCTGGACGCCCGGGCCGGCCTGGCCGCCGCCTACCAGGCAGCAGGCCAGTCCGACCAGGCCATCGCCGCCTGCCAGCGCCTGCTGGCCGACGCTGAACGCCACCTCGGCCCCCGTCATCCTGTCACGCTGAGAGCCCGCTGCGGGCTGGCCGCCGTCCTCGCGGCCGACGGGCAGCCGGCCGCGGCGATCACGCAGTGCCAGCAGGCGCTGTCCGGTCACGAACTGGTGCACGGCCCCGGTCACCTGGAGACCATCGCGGCCCGCGCCGCCCTGGCCGCGGCGTTCCGGTCGGCCGGCTGGCACGAGGACGCCATCGCCCAGTACCAGCAGGTGCTGGCCGATCGCGAGCGGATCCAGGGCGCCGGCCACCTGGAGACCATGGCGGCCCGGGCCAACCTGGCCTACGCCTACCGCACCGCCGGGCAGTTCCGCGCTGCCCTGCCGCTCTACGAGCAGGCGCTGGCCGACCGGACCCGGTTCCAGGGCGCCGAGCACCGCGACACCCTGACCGCCCGGGCCAACCTGGCTGCCTGCTACCAGCAGGCCCGGCGCCTGCCGGCCGCGATCCCGCAGTACGAGCGGGCGCTGGCCGGCAGCGAGCGGATGCTCGGACCCGGCGACGAACAGACCCTGACCATCCGCTGCAACCTGGCCACCGCCTACTACATGGCCGGCCGGCGCACCGACGTGATCACGGTGCTGGAGCGGGCCCTGACCGACTGCGAGAAGTACCTGGGCCCCGGCCACCCGATGACCGAGGTCGTCCGCGAGAACCTGGACGCCGCCCGCGCCTGACCTTCAGCTCAACAGCCACCGCCCCGGTGCTTGTACGCTGATGCCCTGCGACAGGGCAAGACAAGGCAAGGCAAGGCAAACGGAGGAGGCTGTCCCGTGGCTGCGGCCGAAGACTGGGTAGCGCGCACGGCGGGCGAGGTGCGCGCCGAAGGGGAGCGCAGGCACCCCGGCGAGGCGCCCACCTGCGCGTCGGGCATCAGCCCGTCCGGGCCGGTGCACCTGGGGAACTTGCGCGAGCTGATGACTCCGCACCTGGTCGCGGACGAGGTGCGCAAGCAGGGCGCGCCGTGCCGTCACATCTTGTCCTGGGACGACTATGACCGGCTCCGGCGGGTCCCGGCCGGGTTCGGGGAGTCCTTCGCCGAGCACATCGGCCGTCCGCTGAGCGCGGTGCCCGACCCGTGCGGCCGCCATCTGAGCTGGGCCGAGCACTTCAAGGAGCCGCTGCGCGAGTCGCTGGCCCGGCTCGGCGTCCGCGTCACCGAGATCAGCCAGACCCAGATGTACACCTCCGGGGCCTACACCGACCGGATCATCCTCGCCATGCGCCGCCGGGCCGACATCAGCGCGGTCCTGGCCCGGTACCAGACCAAGCGGTCAGCCGAGCCCGACGACGACGAACCGCGCGACGCCAGGGGCGAGTACTACCCGTTCAAGCCGTACTGCGCGTCCTGCGGCAAGGACGACACCACGGTCACCGGCTTCGACGACGCCACCACCGAGATCACCTACACCTGCGGCTGCGGCGCCCGCGTCGGCCCGGTCCCGATCGCCGGGGTGGCCGGCAAGCTGGTGTGGAAGGTCGACTGGCCGATGCGCTGGGCCTACGAGCGCGTGACGTTCGAGCCGGCCGGCGTCGACCACTCCTCACCGGAATCCAGCTTCACCGTCGGCGGGCAGCTGGTGAAGGAGATCTTCGGCGGCGAGATGCCGCTGCACTTCGGCTACGCCTTCGTCGGCACCGCCGGCGGCTCGTCGAAGATGAGCAGCTCGTCCGGCGGCGCCCCCACCCCCGCGGACGCCCTCGAGATTCTCGAGGCCCCGCTGGTCCGCTGGCTGTACGCCCGGCGCCGTCCGGAGCAGTCCTTCACCATCGCCTTCAACGACGAGGTGGGCCGGGTCTACGACGAGTGGGACGCACTGACCCGCAAGGTCGCCGACGGCACCGCCGAGCCGGCCTCGGTGGCGGCGTATGGCCGCGCGGCCGGCACCGCCGAGGGACCGCTGCCGGTCACCCCGCGCCCGCTGCCGTTCCGCACGCTGGCCTCCGTCGCCGACATCACGGCCGGCGACGAGACGCAGCTCCTGCGCATCCTGCGCGACCTGACCACCGAGGACCCGGTCGGCACGCTGGACGAGACCCGCCCCCGGCTGGACTGCGCGCAGGCCTGGGTGGCCCGGTACGTGGACCCCGCCGAGCGGACCCAGGTCCGTCACGAGCCAGACCAGGAGCGGCTGGCCGACCTCACCGACAGCGAACGGTCCGCGATCAAGCTTTTGACCGAACGAATGGGCGACGACTGGTCCCTCCCCGCCTTGACCACGCTCCTCTACGGCATCCCGAAGCTACAGCGCGGCCTGCCCATCACCGCCCCGCCGGACGACGAGCTCAAGGCCGCCCAGAAGGCCTGGTTCCTCTTGCTCTACCGGCTGCTGATCGCGAAGGACAAGGGACCGCGGCTGCCCACTCTGCTGCTCGCGCTGGGCCAGGACCGGATCCGCGGCCTGCTCGGGTCCGGCTGATGCGGATGGCCGCCCCTTCTTCGCCGCCGGGCCGCCTGGCCGCCGAGCTGCGGGCTGACCTGGACGGCGTCCTGGCCGGCCTGGCCGCCGAGGCCGCCGACTGCGACCCGGACGACGGCTGGTACCCGGACACCGGCCAGCTGGACGATCTCCTCGACGAGGTGGAGGACCTGGCCGGCCAGGCCCCGGCCACCGCGCACGGGCTGGCCGGGCACGTGGCCACCCGGATCAAGGAGGTCCTGGCGGCCGGGAACTGCCTGACCGGTGACCTGGACGACGCGCTCACCCGGGCCGAGGAACTCCGCTCCCGGTAACGTAAGGGCTCCCGGTAACGCCGGGCGTGCGTCGTAGCGCCCGGCGCGTCTCGTAATGCCGGGCGCAGCAGCGTGGTCCGGAGCCCCAGGCCGGTCCTGGCCCGGGCGTGCCGCGCGGGCCGCCGCCGGATGGGCGTCACCACAGCGGCCTCATCCGTCTCAATAGTATCGAGCTCGGCTGGCTCCAGCCCTGCTCCCTCCAGCAGGCGCGACGGCCGCTGCACCATGCGCAGCGCCATGGCCAGCCCGGCCAGCGTCTGCGCCCGCAGCGGGGCATCGGCCGCCTGCCCCCGCAGGGCCCGGTAGGTAATGACGTCCAGCACGGCCGGCACTCCGGCTCGCACCTGGCGCGGCGTGCATACCTGCCCCTTGTGCCGGGGCGCGGCGGGCAGTCCGGCCGACCGGGCGGCGGCCTCGTCACCCGGCCAGTACCCGGTGAGCAGCGCGTACAGCATCCGGGCGAGGGCCACGGTGTCGGCCGTCATCGGGTCGGGGACGCCCGGGTCCTGGGGACCGCCCGGTGCTGGCCCGAACAGGGCCTCGTCGAGCCCGAGACCGGTGATCTTGAGGCCGCTGCGGGGGTGCCAGCGCAGCGTGCGGGGGGTCAGCCGCAGGTGCGGCCGCCCGGCCCGGTGCGCCACGGCGACCGCGTCCGCGGCGTCGGCGATCATGGCCGCGGCCAGCGCCGGGGTCGGCCGCCCGGACCGGAGCAGGTCTTCCAGGTGGGTGCCGGGTGTCCACTCGGCCACGATGTACGGGCACTCCGGGTTGAAGTCGGTGTCGTAGATGGTGGCGATGCGCGCGTCGATGACCTTGGCGGCGGACTGCACCGCGTCGACGATGGCCGGGGGGACCGGGAGGCCCGGGGGCAGCAGGTAGATCGTGACCGGCCGGCCGAGGAGCTGGTCGGTGGCTTTCCACAAAGAAAGGCCGCGCGCCTCCCACCAGGAGCCGCACGGACCCGAGAACCCTGAGACCTGGTCGTCCAGGCCGATCCGCTCGTCTAGCCGGAACCGTCCGCCGAGCAGTCGCGCCGCGCTGTGCGTGCCGGGCGGTGTCTCAGCTACGGTCATTGACTACCTCCTGCCCATCACCAGACAGGTGCAGCCATGCCCCTAAATCGCCGTATGATTCCTCCCGGCTCCGTTCTGCCGCCCTCATCCCACCGCGAGCAGGTGCCCTGAACTGCGGAAACGATCGATCAAAAAAGCTCAGAAAATATCCCGGTCACTCACCGGCGGACGCCCGGAACGTCCGGGGCCAGCAGCCGGTCCATGATCCGGACGCTGGCGTCGAGGGCGGACAGCGGGATGCGCTCGTCGGTGCCGTGGAACATGGCGTAGTAGTCATAGCCTTCGGGCAGCACCAGCGGCGTGAAGCCATAGCAGGTCAGGCCGAGCCGGGAGAACTGCTTCGCGTCGGTCCCGCCGCCCATGCAGTAGGGCACCACGACCGAGCCCGGATCCTCGGCCAGCAGCGCCCGCGCCATGCTTTCCGTCAGCGGGGCGTCGAGCGGTGCCTCCAGCGCCGTCTGCTCGTGCGCGTATTCCCAGGTCACGTCCGGTCCGGTTAGTTCGTCCAGCACGGCGCGGAACTCCTGCTCGGTGCCGGGCAGGACGCGCCCGTCCACGTAGGCGGTCGCCTCGCCCGGGATCACGTTGAGCTTGTAGCCCGCCTGCAGCATGGTCGGGTTGGCGCTGTTGCGCACCGTAGCGGCCACCAGGGCCCCGCCCGGCCCGAGCATGCCGAGCAGCTCGTCCGCGGTCAGCTCCCCGGCGGCCGCCTGGTCCAGCGCCCCGGCGGGCAGCCGCGCCCCGGTCGCGGCGGCGATGGCCTCCACCGCCGCGCGCACCGCCGGGATCAGCCGGACCGGCCACCGGTAGGCGCCGATCCGGGCCACCGCCTCCGCCAGCCGGGTCACCGCGTTCGCCTCGTTCGGCTTGGATCCGTGCCCGGCGCGGCCCCGGGCGGTCAGCCTCAGCCAGGCCGTGCCCCGCTCGGCGGAGGCGATCGGGTACAGCCGCTGGCCCGGCCCGGCGTGAAAGGTGAACGCCCCCGACTCCCCGATGGCCTCGGTGCAGCCCTCGAACAGCTCCGGGTGCTGTTCCACCAGATACCGGGCACCGAACTCCGTGGTGTCTTCCTCGTCCGCGGTGAACGCGAGCACCAGGTCGCGCCGCGGCCGCCGTCCCTCCCGGGCCCACTGGCTGACCAGCGCGAGCAGCACCGCGTCGGCGTTCTTCATGTCGACCGCGCCGCGTCCCCACAGCACGCCGTCGCGTATCTCGCCGGAGAACGGGTGCACCGCCCACGCCGCCGGGTCAGCCGGCACCACGTCCAGGTGCCCGTGCAGCAGCAGTGCACCTTCCTGCTGGGCGCCTTCCTGCCGGGCACCCTCACCCCCGTTCCCGTTTCCGCGAACCCGGGCCACCACGTTCGCCCGCCCCGGCGCCGACTCGAGCAGCACCGGCTCGAGCCCGGCCTCGGCCAGCCGCTCGGCCACGTACTCCGCGGCCGGCCGTTCCCGCCCGTCGCCGCCGCCCCGGTTGGTCGTGTCGAACCTGATCAGGTCGGCCGCGAACCGCGCCGCCGCCGCTCCCGCCCCGGTCAGCTCGGCGACGGTCATCTCAGGCGCCCTCGCCGGCCGGCCGCACCGCCAGGCCGGCCGCGCGGTAGGCGTCGTCGATCAGCCGCATGGTCACGGCGGCGTGCGCCGCCGTGGTCGGCACCGGATCGCCCCCGGCGATCGCGGCCGCGAACGCGCGCAGCTGGTACACGTAAGTCGTCTCCTCGGTGCCCGTCTCGTCGGCCACCACCGCGCCGTCCTTGGTGGCCACCAGCCGGGCCTTGTGCGGGAAGATGAAGTTGTCCAGGTGCACCAGCCCGTCCTCGCAGACCACGTGCAGGTCGGCCCGGAACTCGCCGTCGCGGGTGAACGAGGACTCGAACCAGCCCGTCGTCCCGCCGGAGAAGGCCAGCCGCGCGGCCAGCGACCGGTCCGCCGTCGCTTCCGTATCGCCGGTCACGGGATCAGCCAGCGCCCCGGTGACGGACGCCGCGTCCCCGCCGAGCAGCCGCAAGCAGTCGATCGCGTAGCAGCCGCCGTCCATCAGGGCGCCGCCGGCCAGGGTGAAGTCGTACCTGATGTCATCGGGGCTGGCGATGGCGAAGCTCGTCCAGCACTGCAGGTGCCGCACCGGGCCCAGCTCGTCCACGACCTCGCGCAGCCGGGTGATCAGCGGGTGGTAGCGGTAGTGCATGGCCTCCATCACCACCAGCCCGGAGTCCGCGGCGGCCCGGACCACCTGGTCCGCCTCGTCCGCGTTGGACGCGAACGGCTTCTCGCACAGCACGTGCTTCCCGGCCGCGATCGCCCGCAGCGTCCACGGCCCGTGCAGCGAGTTCGGCAGCGGGTTGTAGACCGCGTCGATCTCGGGATCGTCCAGCAGCTCCTGGTAGGACCCGTAGGCCTGGCCGATGCCGTGCCGCAGCGCGTAATGCTCCGCCCGGGAGGCGTCCCGGGCGGCCACCGCGGCCACCGTCACCGCGGGCACGCTCCCGGCCGGCTCGAGCAGGGCGGACAGCGAGATACGAGACGAGCCCAGGGTTCCGATGCGCAGCATTTCCACGCGGATCAGGCTAAGCCATCGGCTTCCCCGTCAGCACCATCGGCCTCCAGGTCAGCTGGGCAAACACCGTGGCCGACATGCCGCAACCTGCTATTCACCGCCAGTTAACCTCCGGGATCGCAGGACCGTTACGATGCCTGGAATCACGGTGGTGAACCGACGTTCGGGGCGGGGAAACGGAGACAGCGGTGAGCCAGCAACCCGGCCGGGTCGCGTTGGTCAGCGGAGGCTCGCGCGGCATCGGCGCGGCCACCGTGCGGAAGCTGGCCGCGGACGGCTGGGACATCGGCTTCAGCTACATCGACGACGGTCCTGCCGCCCGCGAGGCGGAAAAGGATGCCGGGGAACTCGGCGTCCGGGTGACCGGCACCGACGTCGACCTGACCGACGCCGGCGAGGTCAGCTCCTGGTTCCGGCTGACCGAGGAAGAACTCGGCCCGGTGCAGGCGGTGGTCTGCTGCGCCGGCCTCACCCAGGAACGCCCGCTGACGCTGGTGGCCGACGCCGAGTGGCGCTCGCTCATCGACACCAGCCTGCACGGCGTGTTCCACCTGTGCCGGATCGCGGTGTTCGCGATGATGAAACGGCGGGAAGGCCAGATCATCACGGTGTCCTCGGTCTGCGGCGAGTACGACCATGACCCGGCCGGGCACGACACGCTGACGCGGCCGGGAGTAGCCGGGTTCACCCGCGCCCTGGCCAGTCAGGCCCGCCGGTTCGGGGTCAGCGTCAACGCGATCACTCCCGGCCCCGGCGCCCGGGGCCGGGACGCGGCTCTCGTGCCCGGGCACGCCCGGGCCGGCCTGACCGAGACGATCGCCCTGCGCCGCTTCGGCAGCGCCACCCAGGTCGCCGACCTGGTCGCGTCCCTGCTCGCGGCCGACGCTCCGGGCGTCACCGGCCGGGTCCTGGAAGTCCCCACCGCCATCTCGTTCTAGAAGCACCGCGCTAACGGGTCCGGGCCGTCGCTTCGACGTTGGCTTGAACGTCCCGGGGGCACGGTGGAGGTATGCACAGCGATCTCCGGGAACACCGTTGTCACCAGGAGAACGACGGGGCGGCGGCGCCACGTACCAGGCAGTCCGCCGCGCTGCTCTCCGTCTGCCTGGGCTTCTTCGTCATCCAGCTCGACGTCACCATCGTCAACGTGGCGCTGCCGGCTATCCAGCGCGAGATCGGCGGCTCGCTGGCCGGCCTGCAGTGGGTCATCGACGCGTACACCCTCGCGCTGGCCTCCATCATGCTCACCGCGGGAGCCGCCGCTGACCGCGCGGGCGCTAAAAAGGTGTTCACCGCCGGCCTGGCCGTGTTCGCCATCGGCTCGGCCGCCTGCGCGGCCGCCCCCTCGCTCGGCGTGCTGGTCGCCGCCCGGGCCGTCCAGGGCCTGGGCGCGAGCGCGCTGCTGCCGTGCTCGCTGGCGCTGATCGTGCACCAGTTCCCCGGCCCGCGGGCGCGCGCCCGGGCGCTCGGCGTGTGGGGCGGGATGGGCTCGGCCGGGGTGGCGCTCGGCCCGGTGGCCGGCGGCGCCCTGGCCGCCGCGGTCGGCTGGCGCTCGATCTTCCTCGTCAACGTGCCGGTCTGCCTGCTCACGGTGATCCTGCTGCGGCGCTACGCGGACGAGTCGCCGGTGCACCCGGACCGCCGGACCGACGTACCCGGCCTGCTGCTCGGGGCGGCCATGCTGGCCGGGTTCACCGCCGCCTTCATCACCGCGGGCGAGCAGGGCTGGCTCACCCCGCTGCCCGGCGCCCTGCTGGCCGGCGGCCTCCTGGCTGGCTGGGCGTTCACCCGAGCCGAACGCCGCCACCCCTACCCCGTCTTGCCGCTCGCACTGTTCAGGAACAAGAACCTCAGCGGCGCCACCGGCGTCGGCCTGATCTTCAACCTGGTCCTGTACGGGTCCCTGCTCTGCCTGTCGCTCTGCCTGCAGACCCAGCGGCACGAGTCCGTGCTGGCCACTGGGCTCCTGCTGCTGCCGATGAGCATCACGGTCGGTCTCGGCTCGCTGGCCAGCGGCCGGCTGACCGCGCGCTTCGGGTCGCTGCCGCCGATGCTGGCCGGACTCACGATCGCGGCCGCGGGCGCCGCCCTGCTCGCCACGGCGGGACCCGCCAGCCCGCTCGCGCTGATCCTGGCCGGCTCGATCCTGCTCGGCCTGGTCTCGCTGGCCATGCCGGCCATGACCGCGGCCGTGGTCGGCGCGGCCGGCCCCGAGCACGCCGGCGTGGCCAGCGGCGTCCTGAACACCGCCCGGCAGGCCGGCGGCGCCCTCGGCGTGGCCGTCCTCGGTTCCCTGCTCGGCCACGGGCACCCGTTCAGCCTGCGCGTGCCGCTCCTGGTCGCGACCGCGGGCTACCTGATCGCGATCGCCGTAGCCTGGCTTCCCCTCCGTGAACGCCGAGGCGCTGAGCGCTGAGGCCCCGCGCCGCCCGCCCGCAGCGGCTACCATTCATGAGGTCCGAAGGGGAGGACCGGGAGAGGGGGGCCTGGTGGCACGCACGCCGCTGCAGCAGACTGATCCGCCGGCGGT
>JAJKHX010000413.1 GCA_021154785.1 Nocardiopsis sp. | reverse complement strand
CCTTTTCCTTGAGGGTGGTGTCGGCCCCGAGGTCCGATCCGGTGGTGGCAGCCATGAGCGTCTCCCTTGTCAGTGGCAGCGGTCAGGAGGCGGGTTGTCCAGCGCCGGGTTGCCGGCGAAGAACCCGCACGGGACGAGCCGGAATCCGATCGGCATCACGGGCATCACCGGCCAGTCCTCCGCCCGGACGACGTGATTGGAGCCGAACGTGTACCAGAGCACGACGTCGGTATCGACCAGCGGACGGTCCTGGCCGGCAAAGGCGGGCAGGCCGCCTCCGCCCGCCGACTGGTTCGGGTAGTCACCGGTGGCGAACAGCTCGTCGCGGTCGTACGCGGTGACCCACAGCTGGCGGGTGATGAAGGCCGCCCGCCGGGCCACCGGCGAGCCGGGGTGGCAGAACGCGGCGACCGAGTGCTCCGGCAGCAGCTTGTAGCCGGACGGCTGGCCGAGCTCGTTGCGGACCCCGTCGTTGACAACCTTCCAGAACCGGCCGCCCAGCGGATCGGCGTCACGGCCGCCCGCCGCCTCGCTCTCGATCAGGGTCTCCTCGGCCCGCCACGCGTTGCCGACCGGGTTGCCCGGGCCCGCGGGCAGCGCGACCGGGCTGACCTCGTAGACCCGGTTGGCCGGGCCGTCCACCGCCATGTCCAGCCGCACGTTGAAGAAGTGCTGGTGGTGCGGGCCGTACATGCCGGGCGCGATGAGCGTCCCGTGGGCGGGCGCGGGTGCTCCCGGCGGGAGGGCCCCGGTGGACATGACCCCGGTCAGCTTGACCTGGTACTCCAGGCTGCCGTCCTGGTACAGGTACCAGAAGTAGCCGTACTCGTAGTTGCCCACGGTGACGATCGAGGAGATGACCATCCGGCGCATCCGGCGGACCTCGGCGTAACCGGTCCGGAAGTCGGTGTGCTTCCAGGCGATGCCGCTGTCCTCCTCGTGCAGGCAGATCGCGTTGGGGATGACCATGGCCTTGCCGTCGTTGTCGTTGACCACGCCGTCGAGGTAGCGGATCTCGCCCAGGCAGTCGCAGCCCAGCTCGAGGGAGTTGGTGAGCATCCCGATGCCGTACTCGCCCTCGTCCAGGACCAGCTTGCGGTAATGGGTGGGCGCGGGGTCGGCGTAGGGCACGAACATCTCCGACAGCGACGCGCGGTGGATGACCGAGCGGACGCCGCC
Source organism: Nocardiopsis sp. (assembly GCA_021154785.1). Classification (GTDB taxonomy): domain Bacteria; phylum Actinomycetota; class Actinomycetes; order Streptosporangiales; family Streptosporangiaceae; genus Palsa-504. The sequence continues at coordinate 5,561 of JAJKHX010000413.1, read as the reverse complement.
GCCGTCGTCGTAGCCGACCCGGTGCAGCACCAGTCCTTCGCGAGCGGTGAAGCCGATCCGCAGGTCCCACTTCTGCCAGCGCAGGTGATGGCCGTCCAGGGTGAAGCTCGGGCCGTCCGGCTGGACGATGTCGAGCGGGCGGACGTCCTGGCGCGGCCCGGCCGGGAAGGCGGGGATGTTGCCCGGTGCGGTGATCGCCTCGGCGGAGTAGTTCCCGGGCCGCTCCGGCAGCGGGACCACGCCGAGGTCGGTGACCTCGGTGACCGTCATCGTGTCGAGGTTGACCACCGTCAGCAGGCCCTCGACCGGGCGGGCGTAGCCGTTGTCGTCCGGGGCCGACCTGACGAAGGTGAGCGGCCGGACGTAGCGGCCGTCCTCCGGGTCCATGCCAGGGTCCACGTTGGGCGCGGACCACGGGTCGATCATGCAGAGCGAGAAGTCGGTGACGCCGCGGCGGCGCATGGCTTCCTGCCAGCGGGGATCGGCCCGCACCACCGCCTCGGCGCCGAGGAACTCCTCGAACATCACCGGCGGCTGGACCCCGTCCACCCGCCGCCACGACAGCACCGCCACGCGGTCGACGGCGACGACCGCCTCGTAGCTGGCCCGTTCGGCGCGCTCCCTGATCACCAGCTTGACCTGGCGCTCCGGGGCGGGACCGCCCGCCTCGAAGGCGATCACGTCGGCCTTGGCCGGCTCGTACAAGCTGATGTACACGAAGCGGGCCAGCGGCCCGAGCCCGGCCGAGGCCGTGACGGCCCGCGCGGCCGCTTCCACCTCCCCGGGGGTGAGCGGATCGAGCGGGTGAGAGCGTGACGCGGCCGCATCGGGCACAGCCGCCTCGTCAAGAACAGCCATAACGATCATGGGACAAGCCGGATGTTACGCCAAGATAACGCTAAGGTTACGAATAGGCCACGTGCGACCTTTTTACCCAGCTTGCAGCCCGGTGATGGCCTGGCGGATGAGGTAGCGCCATTCCTCGCGCTGCCGGAGACGATCCGCCTCGGGCGCTTCGGCCAGCGCGAGACCGGCCCCGCCGAGCATCCAGAAGCAGAACCTGACCAGGCTGCCCACCGCCCGGCCGGGCAGGTAGCCCGCGTCCACCAGCGCGGTGATGAAGCGCTCCACCAGGCCGAACGCGTACTGCTCCTCGTACTCCCGCCAGCGGTGCCAGCCAAGCGCGGCCGGCCCCTCGAGCCACACCAGTCTCCCGTAGATCGGGTCGCAGCACTGCTCGAGAAACGCGTCGAGGGCCTGGCGGGCCGCTTCCAGCGGGTCGGCGGCGGTGGCCGCGGCGGTGATCCGCGCGATCGCCCGGGTCTCCTGCCCGTCCAGCACCGCCTCGAACAGGGCCTGCTTGCCGTCGAAGTGGTGGTACACCGCGCCGCGGGTTACCTGGCTGGCAGCCGCTACGTCCTCCAGCGAGGTCCCGGCGTACCCGCGCGTGCCGAACAGGCGGGTCGCCTCCTCGAGCAGCGCCGCCCGGGTGGCCTCGGAGTACAGCTCCCGCCGGCTCCTGACGTGTGACATGCGTAGAGCGTAGTAACATACACGGAGTATGTGAAAATCACGGTGTATGTGAGTGGCAGGCTGCGTGATTTCAGGCTGGAAGGAGCCGCCGTCATGTCCCAGACCATGCCCCCGCCGGTGTTCGACCCGTTCGCCCCGGGTTTCACCGACGACCCCTATCCGCAGTACGCGGCGCTGCGGGCCGGCGCGCCGGCCGGGCGCAACCCGCTCGGCTTCTGGCTGCTGACCCGCTACGAGGACATCTCCGGGCTGCTCCGGGCGGGCATGTCGGTCGAGGACGGCAACATCACCGACCGCGAGCTGCTCTCGCTGCGCGAGCAGGTGTACGGCGAGGTGCGGGAGGGCGCCCGGGCCCGCTCCATGCTCGACCGCGACCCGCCGGACCACACCCGGCTGCGCCGGCTGGTGTCGAAGGCGTTCACGCCGCGGGCGGTCGAGGCGCTCCGCCCGCGCATCACCGGCCTGGTCGAGGACATGCTCGACGAGGCCGGGCGCCAGGGCCGGGTCGACCTGGTGGACGCGCTGGCCTTCCCGCTGCCGTTCGCCGTGATCGGCGAGATGCTCGGCACCCCGCCCGCCGACCACGAGCGGATCAGGCAGCTGAGCGGCACCGTGGTCCGCTCGCTCGAGCCGGTCAACGACCCGGCCACGGCCGCGGCCATCGTCGAGGCCGACGCCGAGCTGACCCAGATCGCCGCCGAGATGATCGCCTGGAAGCGCGCCAACCCGGCCGATGACCTGCTCACCGCGCTCATCAACGCCGAGGACGACGGCGACGTGCTTGGCGACGATGAGCTGATCTCGCAGACGCTGCTGCTGTACATCGCCGGGCACGAGACCACGGTCAACCTCATCGCGGGCGGCACGCTCGCCCTGCTGCGGCACCCGGACCAGCTGGCGCGGCTGCGCGCCGAGCCCGCGCTGACCGGTAACGCGGTGGAGGAGATGCTGCGCTACGACAGCCCGGTCCAGGCGACCAGGCGGATCACCCTGGCGCCCGCGAGCTTCACCGGCGTGACGATCCCGCCCGGGTCGTTCGTCCTGGCCCTGCTCGGCTCGGCCAACCGGGACGAGAGCTACTTCGGGCCTGACGCCGGCGAGTTCAGGCTGGACCGGGAGAACGCGCGGCAGCACGTCTCGTTCGGCGCCGGGCCGCACCACTGCCTGGGCGCGTCGCTGGCCCGGATGGAGGCGGCGATCGCGGTGGGCCAGCTGACCAGCCGGTTCCCCGGGCTCGCGCTGGACGGCGAGCCCACCTGGAACGGCCGGATCAACCTGCGCGGGCCGGCCCGCCTGCCGGTGTCACTGCGCTAGGCCCGTCACTGCGCGAGAACCGTGTTTTCCCCGGCCAGGCTGGCCGGGTAGAACCGGCGGGCCGTCTCGATCACCTGGTCCAGACCCGGCCACCAGGGGCCGTGCCGCAGCGAGCCGAGGGCGTGCAGGACGCCGGCCGCCTGCTGGGCGGGCTCGGTCGCGGGGACGAGCACCACCCGGTGCGGCCGGACCGAGCGCAGCGGCCCGAGATAGAAGTCCGGGCTCTGGACGGCGTCCCGGTCGAGCTGATCGCCCGCCGCCGTTTCCTGGGCCAGGACCAGGTAGTAGTCGGGCAGCTCGAACTGGCCTGCCCGCCACGCGGCCAGGGCCTGGGCCGCCGCCAGCTCGAAGGCGGCCGGACCGGGCTGCTTCGACAAGTCCCACATCTCCTGCCAGCGGGCCGCCACGACGGCTAGCGGGTCGGCCGGCACCAGCGCGTACGGCGAGGTGGAGCGCCCGGCGCGCTGGAGCGCCGCCGCGGCGGCGGCCAGGCTGTCACCATCGCCGTCTTCGGGCCCGGTCCCGTTCTTAGCGGCCCCCTCCTGGGCGGGCGGGGCCTGGGGCCGGTACAGGGTCACGTTCAGGGAGCGGGTGGCCGCGGCCAGGACCTCACCGGGTACCTGGCCGGCCAGCACCACCACCGTGCTCGAGTTGCGTCGCATCACCGACAAGTCTGCCCGGGCCGCGCCGTCAGGGAAACCTCCCGCGTCACGACCTGAGCGGGGAATCTCGACAAACTCGGGGAATTCGCCGACAGTTATCTTAAGGCGTTCGACGCGGCATTGAAAGGAACGGGCAGATGCCGGAAGTGCTATGGAGAAACGTTGAGGCAAGGAGACGGGAGAGGTACGAGCGCCGGAAGATAGCCACCCAGAAGGCAGCGGAAGCAAAGGCGGAAGAAGAGGAGCTGCTTAGAAGGAAGATGGAGGCCGGCAAGGCAAAGCCGCCGGTACGGCTAACGCGAAGGGAGATGATGCTGATCGCCGAAAACCACAAGAGGCAGAAGCGAGGGTTCTGGCGGCTGCGATGGGCGCGATGAAGCGCGATGACGGACCGCCGGCAGGCGGTCGACCGCGAAACTTACCACTGTGACCTGGCAGTACGGACCGCGAAGCGGACTCGGAAGCCAGCGTGAGACCAGCGGCTGACACTGAGCCGCAGTCGGCAAAATACATCGGCACATGCCAAAACTGAGGAAGCGAGAGACTAAGGAAAGCAGAAAACCTCCAGAAGCGCAGATCTGAGGAAACCGGGATCACGGAACACGGATCCCGGGCAGGCGCGGAGCCCTTGGCCGTAGCGGACTCGGCAGAGAAACCGGTCGCCGGAGGGCTCCGCGTTATCTACAGGCGCAGCCCGGCAAGACAGCCGGTACGACGTTATCCCGGGGCGCGCGGACAGCCAGCACCGTCAATTGCATTGACAGATTACATGCGACTTGCAGATACGTACGGCATTAGCCATAGGCACGAGCCACACGGCGGGCCATCTTTCGCGGGTGCTCGCGGCGGGAGGGATGACGGTGCCGCGACTCGTTCGGTCCCGTCGTCTTCGGTCGCCGAGGTGACCGGGCGGTGCGGGTTCGCTGCGGGAACCACCGGACGCCGGCCACAATCGGGGCCATGCCAGACTTCGACGACGGACTCGCCGAGACCGAACTTCCCACCGGGCGCACCGAGACCGACGTGCTGATCGTGGGTTCCGGGCCGGCCGGCGGCGCGGCGGCACTGTGCCTGTCGAGCCTCGGCATCGGCAACATCATGATCACCAAGTACCGGTGGACGGCCAACACGCCGCGGGCGCACATCACCAACCAGCGGGCCATGGAGATCTTCCGCGATCTCGGCATCGAAGCACAGGTGCTGGCCGACGCCACCCCGCACGAGCTGGTCGGCGACACCGTGTTCTGCACGTCGATCGCCGGGGAGGAGATCGGCCGGATCCGCACCTGGGGCACGCACCCGGCCCGCGAGGCCGACTACCAGCTGGCCTCGCCCTGCCTGATCTGCGACATCCCGCAGACCTACCTGGAGCCCATCCTGGTCAGGAACGCGGCCGCGCGCGGCACCCAGGTGCGCTTCTCCACCGAGTACCTGTCGCACGTCCAGGACGCCGACGGCGTCGACGTGCAGGTACGGGACCGGCTGACCGGCGCCGTCTACACCATCCGGGCCAGGTACCTCATCGGCGCCGACGGCGCCCGCTCGATGGTCGCCGCCGACATCGGCCTGCCGATGGAGGGCGCGATGGACATCGCCGGCTCGATGAACATCACCTTCAAGGCCGACATCTCGGAGTTGGTGGGGCACCGCCCGTCGGTGCTGTACTGGGTGATCCAGCCGGGATCGAACATCGGCGGGATCGGCACCGGCCTGGTCCGCATGATCCGGCCGTGGCACGAGTGGCTGATCGTGTGGGGTTACGACATCAGCGGGCCGCCGCCGGTGGTGGACGAGCAAGCCGCCACCGCCATCGTCCGCGGCCTGGTCGGCCTGCCCGACCTGGAGGTCGAGATCACCGGCACCTCGCTGTGGGGCAACAACGAGATGTACGCCACCCACCTGCAGGCGGGCCGGGTGTTCGGCGCGGGGGACGCGATCCACCGGCACCCGCCGAGCAACGGGCTCGGCTCGAACACCTCGATCCAGGACGCTTACAACCTCGCCTGGAAGCTGTCCCTGGTGCTCAAGGGCCAGGCATCACCGGCACTGCTG
>JAJKHX010000412.1 GCA_021154785.1 Nocardiopsis sp. | reverse complement strand
TCCAGGTCGGGGCGCCAGACGGCGGTGAGCTGCCTTATCAGCGGCGGCCCGGCGACCTCGATGGCGACCAGGCGGCCGAGTACGAGGTCGTCGCGGACGGCCAGCCGGCTGAGCACGCCCGGCCCGACGCCCTCCGCGATCGCTGAGCGAACCGCCGCGCTCGTGCCGAGTTCCATCGCGATCTGCGCGCCGAGCGGCGGCTGCTGGGCGGCCAGGTGGTCGGTCAGGGTGACCCTGGTGCCGCTGCCGGCCTCCCGCATGACCATCGGCATCGCGGCGATCTCGGCCAGTGACAGCGGCCCCCGGCGGCGCGCCCACGGATGGCCCGGCGCGGTGACCACCAGCATCTCGTCGTCACGCAGGTGCGTCGCGACCAGGTCAGCCGGCAGGTGCGGGGTCTCGATGAAGCCGAGCCGTACCTTGACGTCCCTGACGAGCTCGATGACCCGGGTGGAGTTGGCGACGGTGAGTTCCACGACGGTCGGCGTGTCCCCGGATGCCCGCTCGGCGCTGGCCTGCTCGATGCCGCGCAACTCGACGAGCCAGTGCGGCACGAGGTGCTCGGCGATAGTCTGGCTGGCCGCGATCGCCAGCCGGTGCGACATGCCGGACCTGACCGACCGCAGCCCGGCCTCGAGCCGGTCGGCGGCGTCGAGTACGTCCTCGGCCCAGCCGACGACGAGGCGTCCCTGCTCGGTGAGGTGGGATCCGCCCGGTGAGCGGACGAGCAGGGTGACGCTGGTCGCCCGCTCCAGCGTCCGCATCCGGGCGGACAGCGCCTGCTGCGAGACGCCGAGCATCGTGGCGGCAGCGGCGATGGACCCGCGCCTGCCCACCTCACGCAGCGCCCGCAGCGCGCCCAGGTCGTGCACCGCCTCGCTCATCGTCCCCGCGCCTCCCCGTCCGACCGCGGCTGCCGCCAGGTACAACGCTAGCTTGTACCCCCACAAGGCGGCTCTCATTCCCGCAGGCCAGTATCTTGGCGACCCTGGAATGGCTATGACTGTCCTGCATCATGCCCCGGTCCCGGCGAACCTCGGGCAGCGGACGCGGGATACCGAGAGCCTCGAGCGGGGCCCTTCGTATCCCGCTGACGCCTCCCGCCCGCGCCGTGCCGCCCGCCGCGCGCGGGCCATCGCCCCCGGGCTCGGGCTGGCGCTCGCCGTCGCGGCAGCGGCGACGGTCATGGGGCAGTACGTGCCGCTGACCGGCAGCGCGGTTCCCGGGGCGGTCATCGGCGTCGTCATCGCGATCGTCGTCAAGCCGGGCGCGCGCTTCGCGGCCGGGGTGAAGTGGGCCAGCACCTTTGTCCTGCAGTGCTCGGTAGTCCTGCTCGGCGCGCAGCTTTCGATCGCCGAGGCGGCCAGGGTCGGCGTATCCTCGCTGCCGGTCATGCTCGGCACACTCGTCAGCTGCCTCGGCGCGGCCTGGCTATACGGGCGGCTGCTCGGCGTCCCCGGCGACCTGCGCACGCTGATCGGCGTGGGCACGGGGGTCTGCGGCGGGTCGGCCATCGCGGCGGTCTCCCCGGTGATCGAGGCGGCGTCAGCCGACGTCGCCTACGCGATCTCCACGATCTTCCTGTTCAACATCGCGGCAGTCCTGGCCTTCCCGCTCCTCGGGCACGCGCTGGGCATGAGCCAGCAGTCATTCGGCCTGTTCGCAGGCACGGCCGTCAACGACACGTCGTCCGTGGTGGCGACGGCGGCCACCTACGGCTCCGCCGCGACCAGCCACGCGGTCGTGGTGAAGCTGGTCCGCACGCTCATGATCATCCCGATCTGCCTGGGCCTCGCCGCGCTGACCGCCCGCAGGCAGCAGCGTCTCGCCATCGCGACCGCCCCGGCCGCCCCGGCCGCCCCGGCCCGCGACGGCGCTGCCGCGGGCGTCTGCGTCTCTCCCGCCGCCGCCCGCATGTCACCGCGCCGCGCCGTCAAGCTCGTGCCCTGGTTCCTGATCGGCTTCGTCCTGGTGGCCGCCGTCAACTCCGTCGGCATCATCCCGGCCGGCGCTCACTCCCCCATCGAGCACACGTCGGTCTTCCTCGTCGCCGTCGCGCTGTCCGCGATCGGCCTGTCCGCCAACGTGGCCGCGCTCCGCAGGGCCGGCGCCCGTCCCCTGGTCCTCGGCGCCCTGCTCTGGATCACGGTCGCAGCAGCCAGCCTGGGCCTTCAGGCCTTCACCGGCACCCTGTGAACTTCCGCGATGCCTACCTCAGTTGACTCCCGGCTCGGCTCCCTAACTGATCCGGCTGGACAAGATCAGAGCAGGATCTGCGCGGGGTGCTGGATCACCGAGACGAATGCTCTCATCCACTCGGCCGCGGCGGAGCCGTCCACGGCCCGGTGGTCGACGGACAGGGTCACCTCCAGGACGGCGTCGACCGCGAGCTTGTCCTTCTTCACTACCGGCGCCCGGTGCACGGCGCCGACCGCGAGGATCGAGGCTTGCGGCGGGTTGATGATGGCGGCGAAGCTCTCCGTGCCGAACATGCCCAGGTTGGTCACGGTGGTAGTGCCGCCCTCCAGCTCCCGGGGCGCCAGACGGCCAGCTCCGGCTCGTTCCGTCAGGTCTTTGACGGCCGCGGCGATCACCGCGATCCCGCTGCCGTCCACCGACCGCAGAACCGGCGTCACCAGGCCCCGTGGGCTCGCGATGGCGACGCCGATATCTACCGAGGTGAAGGACCGGACCGCGTCTGACGTCCAGACCACGTTCATAGCCGGCACCAGCTGATGGGTATGCGCCACCGCCTTGATGACCAGGTCGTTCAGCGAAATCCGGGCATCGCTGGCGCCTTCGTTGAGTTCCGCGCGCAGCCGCAGCAGCTTGCCGGCCCGGGCGCTGCCGCTGAGGTAGAAATGCGGGACGGTCTGCTTGCTCTCAGCCAGCCTGCCGGCGATCGCCCGCCGGACCCGGCTATGCGGGACCTCGCGGTAGCCCGCCGGCTCCGGCCGGGTGACCGCGGCCGACGACGCGGGCTCGCCCCGGGGCCGGGCCGGGGGCGGGACCTCGGCCGGATGGGCTACCGTGCGGACGGCCCGCTCGACGTCGCGGCGCATGATCCGGCCGTTCGGCCCGGTACCTGAGATGTCACGCGGGTCGAGGTCAGCCGCGCGGGCCAGGCGCCGCGCGATCGGGCTGATGAAGGTGCGCTCCGGTGCGCCTGGCGTGATGCCCTGGGCGCGTAGTTCGTCCTCGACATTGCCCGCTGGCTCGCCGGGAACACCGATGAGCGCGATGGGCTGACCGACGGCGACGTCGGCGCCTTCGGGTACCAGGCGGCGCAGGATCACGCCGTTTTCCTCGGCCTCGATGTCGATCACGGCCTTGGCGGTCTCCACGGTGGCGATCACGTCGGCGGCCGAGTACGGGCTGTTTTCCGGGACCGGCCAGGTGGCGAGGACCGCTTCCGTCGTGCCGGCCGCGATTTCGGGAACGCGCAGCAGATGAGCCATGGTCAGGCCTTCGCGATCTCGATCAGCGCGTCGGCCACCTCTTCGGTGCGCGCGATGGCCGCGCGCTCCAAGACCTTGCTGATGGTGGGTGAGGCCTCGCCTCCGGTCACCCGCTGGACGGGATGGTCGAGCCAGTCGAAGAAGCGTCGCTGGATCTCGTCGGCCAGCCAGCCGCCGTAGGAGGTGCCGAGCGCCCCCTGTTCGGCGATCAGGACGCGGTTCGTTTTCCTGATGCTCTCGCCGATCGTGTCCCAGTCCACGCTGCCGCGATCAAGCCAGCGCAGGTCGATCACCTCGGCGTCCACAGTGCCGACCCCGGCGACGGCCTCCAGGACGTATCCGGTCATGGCCAGGTAGCTCAAGACTGTTACCTCCGAACCCGGACGGCGCACCGCGGCCCGGCCCACCGGCAGGCAGAAGTCCCACTCCCCCGCCGGTACCTCGCCGGCGGTCGGGTAGAGGTCGACATGCTCGAGTACCACCACCGGGTCCCGGCACTGCAGCGCGGTGTTCATCAGGCCGATGTAGTCGAACGGAGTCGACGGAGCCACGATGCGCCAGCCCGGCGCGGTGGCGAAAATGCCGGCTGGATCCATCGAGTGCTGCGAGCCGTATCCGGTGCCGGTCGCCACCTTGCTGCGGAGCACGATCGGGACATCGTTGCCTCCGCCGTACATGTGGCGGGCCTTCGCTATCTGGTTAAAGAGCTGGTCCGCTGCTACCCACATGAAGTCGGCGTACATGAACTCGACCACCGGCAGGAACCGGCCGTCCAGGGCGATGCCGCCGGCCAGGCCGGTGAAAGCGTTCTCGCTGATCGGCGTGCCGAGCACCCGGTCAGGGTGGGCCTGCTTGAGGCCCTTGGTGGCACCGTTGGTGCCGCCGTTGAGCCGGTGGATGTCCTCGCCCATGATGACGATCCGGTCATCGCGGCTCATCCGCCGGGCCATCACCCCGGCCACGGCGTCGATGAACTTCATCTCCTTGCCCGCGCCATGGAAGTCAGCGCGGTCGGCGAACGTGACACCGGCGAACTCGGTTAGGTCCCCGCGCACGCCGACGTCCACGAAGGCCGGGTCGGGCCACTCGGCGGCCTTGATCCGCCGCTCGTCCGGTTTGCCTCCCGGTACCGGCTCGAGCAGGACCGAGCCGATCTCGGCCATCAGCTGGCCGGCCCGCGCACGGGCCGAGTCCACGTCAGGCGAGGTCAAGATGCCGCGGCGCACCAGGTGGCCGGCGATCTGGGTGAGGGGGTCGCGTGCTCGCCACTGGGCTTCCTCTTCCCGGGTGCGGTACTTAAAGGCGCTGCCGGGGAACGGGCCGTTCTGGTGGAAGAAGCGATAGACGTCCGCCTCGATCACGGCCGGGCCCATTCCGGCCCTCATGTGAGCGGCGGCCTCGGACATGGCGACGTGCACGGCCAGCGGGTCCATCCCGTCGACCTTCCAGCTGGCGATGCCGAAGCCAGGGCCGCGCGCAGACAGCCGCGGCTCGCCCGTCGCCTCGTCCACCCGGGTCGAGACCGCGTACCGGTTGTTCTCGATGAAGAAGCACAGCGGCAGCTTCCAGGCCGCGGCCAGGTTGAGCGTTTCCAACGTGGAGCCGATGTTGATTGCGCCGTCGCCGAAGTAGGTCACGGCGACCGCGCCGGTCCCAGCGTGCTGGTGCGCCCACGCCGAGCCGGCCGCCTGCGGTACCCCGCCGCCGACAATGGCATTCGTGCCGATCGCGCCGGCCTCTTTCCACTGCAGGTGCATCGAGCCGCCGCGGCCGTGACTGAAGCCGCGCTCCAGGCCGCAGACCTCCGCCAGGCTGCGCAGCATCAGCGCGCGGACCGGCTCGGAGTACGGCCGTACCGGGTCGATGCCCTGCGGCGTCACGTGGGCCAGCGCCTTGGCCAGGAACTGGTGGTGACCGCGGTGCGAGCCGTTGACCGTGTCGCCGGGACGCAGCGCGAGCACGGAGCCGACGGCGCCGCCTTCCTGCCCGATGCTGGAGTGGGCCGGACCGTGGATCAGGCCGTCCGCGGCCAGCCCGAGCACGAACTCCTCGAACGCGCGAATCAGGCTGAGCTGCGCGAAAGCGCCGGTCAGCAGCTGCGGGCCGGCCGCGTCCCAGTCTGACTCGGTCACCGTGACCTCGACCCACGGCACGGACATCTCGAGGTGGTTGTGCTCCGGCATGGCGCTCCCTGTGCTTGTACCTAGGCCGGCCCGGTTCCCTGACGATCGAAGGCCTTACCTCCTGGGTAGGAGACGAGCTCGAACTGCATGCCCCAGGGGGCCAGGAAGTAGACCCAGCGCTGGCCCTCGCTCGGGCCGCTGCTCGCGGTGGGCTCGCCCAGCACCCGGATGCCCTCGGCGCGCAGATAGTCCACCGCGGCGTCGATGTCGTCGACGTAAAAGGCGACGTGATGCCCGCCATGGTCGCTGTTCCGGGGAAGTTCCTGGTGCTGGTCGGGCGATTCGTACTGGAAGACCTCGAATATCGCCTGGCCGCCGCAGCGAAAGAAGTGCAACTGGCGCATCACGGCCCGGGGGTGCACATTAAGGTGCTCGGTCATCCAGTCGTCGTCGTGCACGTACGGACCCAGTGTGTACATGTACTCGCAGCCGAGCACATCGATCAGGAACCGGCTGGCTTCGGCCAGATCGGGGACGGTGATCCCGATGTGGTCGACGCGGGTGAGTCCGGGGACGGGCACGGTCATCTCACCAGCTCAGCGCCAGGTAGAGCCAGGTCGAGAACGCCGAACCGCCCGCCCGCGGCGGCCGGTATCGCCTTGCCCCCGATGAAAAGATCGGTCAGCAGGCCGCTGACGATCTGGTTTACCTGTGTCATGATGACGGCCCCTCCGGCTACGGGGTTCAGTAAGGGTTCGCAATGACGAGGTCCTGCGCGGGGAAGAGGGTAAGGATGCGGGGGCCGTCTTCGGTGACCACGACCTCCTCCTCGATCCGCGCCGCCGAGAACCCATCGGAGGCCGGGCAGTACGTCTCGAGGGCGAACACCATCCCCGGCTGGATCTCCACCGGGTGCTCCAGGCTGTTCAGCCGGCTGATGATCGGCCGTTCGTGCAGGCCGAGGCCGAGGCCGTGGCCGAACTGCAGGCCGAACGCCGCCATCTCATCAGCGAACCCGAAGTCGGTCGCCGCGGGCCACAGCCGCGCGATGTCGTCGGTACCCACACCCGGCTTGACCGCCTGGATGGCCACGTCCATCCACTCCCGCGCCTTGGTGTAGGCATCGCGCTGCGAGGTCGTCGCGCTGCCCACGCTGAAGGTGCGGTAGTAGCAGGTCCGGTAGCCGTTGTAGCTCTGGATGATGTCGAAGAAGGCCTGGTCCCCGGGCCGGATGATGCGGTCGGAGAAGTTATGCGGGTGCGGGTTGCAGCGCTCACCGGACACGGCGTTGATGGCCTCGACCTGCTCGGAGCCCATGTCGTACAGGCGCTTGCTGGCCAGCGCCACGATCTCGTTCTCCCGCACGCCGGGCTTGAGGGCCGCGACGATGTCAGTGTAAACGCCGTCGACCATGGCGGCGGCCTGGGTCAGCAGCATGATCTCGTCGGCCGACTTGATCTGGCGCGCGTCCAGCATGAGCTGCTGGGCGTCGACCACGGTCAGGCCCTGGCGCTGCATCTCAGCCAGGAAGGGCAGCTCGATGATGTCGACGCCGACCGGCTGGCCGTCCAGGCCCTGGTCCGCGAGTAGCTGCTTGATCTCGCGCACCGCGGAGGTCATCAGGCCGACGTCGGGCGCGATGGCGCCGCGCAGGCCGAGCATGCCCGCCTTGCAATTCTCCGGCACGAGCCACGGGCAGTACAGCTGATGGTGCCTGGCGGCTGACCCGAAGTCCCAGAGCACCGGCTCGCCGCTGCGGGTCAGCAGGGCGTACCGGGTCATCTTGTCGCCGAGGGCGCCGCCAATCCACGTCTGGGTGGTGTAACGGATGTTGTAGAAGTCGAAGAGCAGGAACGCGCCGCAATCGCTCGCATCCAGCGCGGCGAGCGAGCGTTCGAGACGGTAGCGGCGCAGCCGGTCGAAGTCGACGCGGGCCTCGAAGTCGACGCCGCCGTGTCCAGGAGCACGGAGCGGGCGAGCGCCGCTCACGGGGCCTCCAGCCCGTCGTCGACCTTGACGTCCTCGGCGGCCAGGGTGATACCCGAGCGCCGGGCCTGCTCCAGGATGAGCGTGGCGAAATCCTCGGTCCGGTAGCCGGCGCCCAGCGCGGAGGCGACCATGGCGGCGGCGGCCGATGCGACCGGCATCGGTGCCTGCAGGTCACGCGCCGCGGCCAGCCCCAGGTCGAAGTCCTTCAGCAGCAGCGAGTTCGTGAACGTGGGGGTGAAATCCAGGTTGACCAGCGCCGGTGACTTGTACCTGGTGAACATGGACCCGAGCACCGAGTGGTTCACGAACTCCAGGAACGCCGCCCGGCTGGTACCGCCCTTCTCGGCCAGCACCGTCACCTCGGACAAGGCCTGGATCACCACGCCAAGCAGCACGTTGTGGCAGATCTTGACCAGCCGCGCCACCTCGTCGTCGCCCACGTAGGTGACCCGCGCGCCGAACAGCGCCAGCAGCGGCTCGGCGGCCGCGAAGGTGTCCTGAGGGCCCGATACGGCCAGCGAGAGCTTGCCGGCGCTCACGACTTTGGGGTTGCCGCTCACCGGCGCGGCGAGGAAATCTGTGTCCCGTTTGCGGCCCGCCTCGCGAACCGCGGCCGAGGCGTCCATCGAGACCGTGGAGAAGTCCACAAGCAGCGAGGGCGACTGACCGGGATCGGTCAGCAGCCCGCCGGCACCGGTCGTGACCTGGAGCAGGTCATCGGAGCCCGAGACCATGGTGAACACCACGTCGCGGTCGGCCAGGTCCGCGGGCCGCTCCACGGCGACGGCTCCGCGGCTGACCATGGGGGCGGCCTTGGCCGCGGTCCGGTTATAGATGGCCACGTCGTGTCCCGCGTCGAGGAGCCTGGCGGCCATTTGCAGGCCCATCCGGCCCGCCCCGATCCAGCCGATCCTCGGCTGCTCAAGCGCACGGTATGCCATCACGATGTCCCTCCTGCATAGCCCTACCGCGGTGATCACCGCACCAGCGCCGAATCACTCGGCTGAGATTATCACAATCGTTTGCATCCTAGTAGCGCACCATCCCGCCGAGCTGCTCAGCGGCCCAGTCCGCGGTGACCTGCCGGTGGAACGGAGCCAGGTTCGCGCAGCCGTGGTTGCCCTTTTCCAGCAGCAGCAACTGGGCGGGACCGGACGCCTCTTCCACCAGCCGCTGCGCCTGCTGCCAGGGGATCAGCCGGTCGAGCTTGCCCATGACCGCCAGCAGCGGGCAGGTGATCAGCCCGGCCCGGCCGGCCATAGTCAGCTCCGCCGACCGGCGGCGGGCGGTTTCCATGTCCGCAGACTTGGACCGGACCCGGAACGCCTCGCGAGTGAGGATGGGCCGGCTGTCCCAGCCGTCATCAAAGGCGTACGGGCCAGCCAGCGCGATACATGCCTTCACCCGGGGATCGCCGCTGGCCACCCGGGGCGCGTAGTAGCCCCCGAGGCTGACGCCCCAGATCCCGATCCGGTCCGGGTCCACGCCTTCCTCGGTGCTCAGCTGGTCGATAATGGCGGCACCGGGCACCTCCCAGTCACCCCGGATGGCCAGGTCGTACTCAGCCTCGCCCTGACCGGGCCCGTCCACGCTGAAGGTGGCGATACCCCGCTCCAGGAACAGGTCCTCGGTGCTGCGGAGCTCTTCCTTGGCCGAGTCGAGTCCAGAGATCATGATCATGGCCGGATGAGGTCCCGGCCCGGCTGGCTGACGCAGGACGCCAGCCAGCCGTGCCCCCTCGAACGGGACCTCGACCCGGCGACCTGGAGGATCCAGATACGGCAGCGCATCGGTCAGGCAGGTCACCGCCCGCTCATGAGCGGTACGCATCTGGACCAGGTCGCTGACGAACAGGAACTTGGCGAAGTGAAAGTAGACGGCGGCCCGGGAGAGGTGCGCCCCGGCCGAGATCGTCCGGCCCGCTTTCAGCGCGTCCCGGCCGAGCTGCTCGTGCTCGGCCGCGACCGTGCTCCAGGCTGAGCACCACTCGTCCCAGGAAGGAAGATCGCGGGTGATGCGGTCGAAGTCCGCCGCGGTCACGCCGTTGGTCGTGAACCGCGGTGCCCAGTGTGAGATAGCCATGGCTAGCCTGTCGTCCATGTCACGGTCCCTCCGGGGGTAGCTCTCAACGTCTTTTGCAAACGAATGCATACTCTTGGGCAGGGCTCCGGTCAACACTGTGGCCCGGTCCGGCCCAGCGGCCGGCCTGATGACTGGCCCTGGTAGTAGCCCCCGGTGACGGCCGATTTGGAGGGAGATGATGGAGACGGAAGAATTCCTCCTGGTCGTCAATGGTGCCCAGCACACCGTCCGTTGTGAGCCCGACACCCCGTTGCTGGACGTGCTGCGCCACGACGTGGGCCTGGCCGGTCCGGGCTTCGGCTGCGGGCTCGGCCTGTGCGGCGCGTGCATGGTGCTGACCGGCGGCCGGGCGCGGTCGTCCTGCGACCTGCCGGTGTCCGCGGTGGATAGCCCGGTCACGACGGTGGAGGGACTGCCGTCCGATGGCCGGCTTCATCCGGTCCAGCAGGCGTTCCTGGACGAGCAGGCCGCTCAGTGCGCCTACTGCACCGCGGGCATGGTGATGGCCGCGGTAGACCTGCTGCGAAGGAATCCCGCCCCGGCGGAGCCAGACGTCAGGGCGGCTCTAGAAGGCAACCTGTGCCGCTGCGGTATCCACGGCCGGATCGTCCGCGCGGTACTGCGGGCGGCGAGCCAGGGGCCAGGCTCGCCCGACCTCTCGCCGGACCTAGAGAGCGGGCCGGAGCGGGCCGCCATCACCCAGTCACGACCGGCGGTCGCCGAACCGGAGCGGACCGGGGCACGGCCGGCGCCAGCCGGGACGCGATCATTGCCGGGCAGCCTGGCCGCCAACCCGGTGCTGGGCCGGTGGCTTGATTTCGGCCGCCGCGGCGAGGTAACGGTCCGGGTCGGCAAGGTCGAGTACGGCCAGGGCATCTGGACCGCGCTGGCGCAGGTGGCGGCCGAGGAACTGCAGGTCGACCTGGCCCGGGTGCGGATGGCGCCGGTCAGCACGAGCACCAGCCCGGACGAGGGCGTCACCTCCGGCAGCCGATCTGTCCAGGACTCAGGCTCGGCGCTGCGCCAGGCCTGTGCGCAGGCCCGCGAGCTGCTGCTGGCGGCCGCCGCGGACCGGCTCGCGGGGCACCCGGCCGCGCTGAGCGTGACAGACGGGCAGATCCTGGCGGCCGGGCGGCCGACCGGGGTGAGCTACTGGTCGCTGGCCACCCCGGGCACGCTGGATCGTCCGGCGGGCGACCCGGTGCCGATCCGGCCGCCGGGCGGGTGGATCGTCGCCGGCCGGGCGGCCGCGCGGCTAGACCTCCCGGACAAGGTCACCGGACGGCCGCGGTTCATCCACGACCTGGTACTGCCAGGCATGCTCTTCGGCCGGGTGGTGCGGCCGCCCTCGGTCGCCGCCGAGCTCAGCGAACTGCCCGCCGTCCAGCTCGGCTCGGCTGACCTGCTGGTGCAGGACGGCTCGTTCGTCGGTGTGGTGGCCGAGACCGACCGGGCCGCGCTGCGGGCGGCGCGGCGGGTGGCGCGCGCGGCGCAGTGGAAGCTGGCGGCCCCTCCCGGTCCGCTGCCCGACGAGCACGAGCTGCGCGCCTTCCTGGCGACCGCGTCGTCCGAACCGCAGCCGGTGGTCGAGCATCCGGATCACGGTGCGGCTGCCACGGTCAGCCGCACGCTGACCGCAGAGTTCACCCGCCCGTTCGTCGCGCACGCGTCGATGGCGCCCAGCTGCGCGATCGCTCGCTGGGACGGCGACTCCGTCACCGTGTGGTGCCACAGCCAGGGGATTTTCCCCCTGCGCGGGGCGATCGCGGCCGGCCTCGGGCTAGCGGCCGGGCAGGTAACCGTCCACCATGTCGAAGGCGCGGGCGTCTACGGCCAGAACGGGGCGGATGACGTGGCCATGGACGCGGTGCTGCTGGCCCGAGCGGCCGCAGGCCGGCCGGTCCGGGTGCAGTGGACCCGGGAGGACGAGATGCGCTGGGCCCCGTTCGGCCCCGCCATGCTGGCTCAGCTGTCGGCTGGCCTGGACCCGGCAGGCCGGATCGTGACGTGGCGGCAAGACGTGTGGAGCAACGGCTTCATCGGACGGCCCGGTACCGGCGGGGAGCCGCGGCTGCTCGCCCTGACCCACCTGGCCGGCGGGGCGCCGATGCCGCCGGCGCCGGACGGGGCGCCGACCGGCGCGATGGGATCCACCCGGAACGCGGTGCCGGGCTATCACATCCCTGACCTGCACGTGACCCGGCACCGGCTGCTGGAGATGCCGGTCAGGACGTCGTCCTTGCGCTCGCTCGGCGCGCATCTCAACGTGTTCGCCATCGAGTCGTTCATGGACGAACTGGCCGCAGCGGCCGGCGCCGACCCGGTGCAGTTCCGGCTGGACCACCTAGCCGATCCCCGGGCCCGGCGGGTGCTGGCCGAGGTCGCGCAGCTGGCCGGCTGGGGCACCAGGGCCCGCCCGGACGGAACCGGGTTCGGCGTGGCGGTGGCTCGCTACAAGGGAGTAGCCGGCTACTGCGCGGCCGTGGCCGAGGTGGAAGCGGACACCGACGTCCGGCTGCGCAGGCTGTGGCTCGCGGTGGACGTGGGCCGGGTCATCAACCCGGACGGCGTCCGCAATCAGGTCGAGGGCGGCGCGGTGCAAAGCGCGAGCTGGACGCTACGCGAGCAGGTCAGGTTCGACCGGGATCAGATCACCTCGGCGAACTGGGACAGCTACCCGATCATGCGGTTCACTGAGGTTCCGCAGGTCGTGGTGCGGATTGTGGACTCTGGGGAGGCCGAGGCCGGGGCGGGCGAGCTGGCCGCCGGACCGGTGGCCGGCGCCATCGGCAACGCGGTCGCCGACGCGGCCGGGGTGCGGGTGCGGGATCTGCCGCTGACCAGCGCGCAAATCGTCCGGGCGATCGAGGCGAGCTGATCAGATGGCCACGATGAGCTTGCCGGAAGGCGGCCCGGTTCTCGAAGACCCGGTGCGCGCCGCCCGCCGTGCCCAGCAGGCGGCACTGTGCAGCAGCACTCCTCCGGGCCTGCCTGGGTGCCTTGCGCGGGATGACCATTTTTGCAATGGTTTGCAGCATAGTTGCCCGGCCGGTTGGCGGGGCAACCCGCCGGAGCAACAGGATCAGTCGCTGGCGGGAGGAGGAGCGGTCGAACCGCGCACGACGAGCTCGCCTGAGATCAGCACCGTCTCGGGGCTCCGGGCAGGATCGGCCACCAAGGCCATCAGCAGTTCAGCGGCGCGCGTGCCTACGTCGTACTGGGGGATCCGGATCGTCGTCAACGGCGGCTGCAGCCGGCCGGCCAGCAGCATGTCGTTGAAGCCGACCACCGAGATGTCCCGGGGGCAGTTCCGGCCTCGTTCCGCCGCGGCCACGATGATCCCGACGGCGATCAGGTCGTTGCCCGCTACCACACCGGTGATCCGCGGGTGCTCGGCGAGCAGGGTCTGCGCGGCCGCGTACCCGGCTTGCTCGTCGAAGGCCACGGCTTCAAGCGCCGCCACCTCGGGCAGGCCAAGGCGCTGCACCGTCTCATCGAAGCTGGCCCGGCGCCGGGCGCCGTTCGAGGTAGACAGCGGACCGCCCACGAAGGCCAGCCTGCGATGGCCGAGGGCGTACAGGTGCTCTACCGCCTCCAGGGCCCCGTGGAAGTCGTCGGGGATCACCGCCGACACACCACCGCGATCGATGGTCCGGTTAACCAGCACGAGTGGCGTGCCACCGGCCCGCAACTCGGCCACCAGCGGGTCGTCCCGGCGGGCCATGGCTAGCAGCAAGCCGTCTGCCTGCCCCTCCAGCATCGCGGCGGTTTGCCGCCTGGCCCTGCCCAGGTCGTTATCCGAGCTGGAAAGCAAGAGCGAGTACCCGGCCCGGTCCAGTACGTCCTCCGCTCCCCGGACGACGGGCGGGAAGAAGGGGTTGGTGATGTCGGGCACCACCATGCCGATGGACATCGAACGTCGCGTCTTCAGAGCCCGCGCCATCCCGTTAACCCGGTAGCCGAGCCCGTCCGCGGTTTCCCTGACGCGTTCGAGGGTGGCCGGGTTGAGCAGGGCCGCGGTCCGCTCGTTGAGCGCACGGGATGCGGTGGAAATATGCACGCCCGCCGCCTCGGCCACATCCTTGAGGCGCGGTGAGCGACGATCGGGGGTCACAACATCACATCCGGCTGGCCCGGTGGCTGGAGGTGATCCACCCGATTGCCGGATGACAACGTCTCACACTCCGATGCAAACGGTAGCGCCACAGGTCAGGCAACTTTATCAGGCAGCGAAACCGGTCCTGGGCCCCGAAGTCCCGACCGGGATCCGTGTTTCTGCATCGTGGGTCGCCGTCTGGGCCCGTTTACCGCAGGTCAGGAGCCCTTGACATACGGGCCACAGCCAGACGAGCTTCATTGCAAACGTTTGCAACCGTTGGGCACAGGAGCGCCAGCGTGTAACAGCAGAGGCAGCACAGAGGAGGCGGCCCGTGCCGGATGCCGAGATCAGCTCGGCCGTAGCCAACTGAGGTCCGCGGTTTACTGCCCAGGGTGTCGATCCGGGTGACTTCGCCCGGGTGACGGGGCCGCTGGAACACTGGGCGGACTGGCTGGACGCCTGGTGCGCCAACGGCGACCTGCACGCCCGGCTCGTCCGCGAAGCGGAGGAAGCGGGCCGGTCGCTGACGGCCGGGCAGGCCTGGCCCGGGCCAGGGAGAAACAGGCTATGCGACTACTATCCGGCCGGATTTCGACGCGCCGGTCGCCGCCGCGCTCGACGTCCTGTGCGCCCGCCCCGACCTGGACGGCGACCGGGTCGGGATGCTGGGAGTGAGCCTGGGCGGGTACTACGCTGCCCGGCCGGCCGCGTTCGAGCCTCGTATCCGGGCAGCCGTGGTGTCCGGCGGCCCGTACGACTACGGCGCGCTGATCCGGGACCGGCCCGCCCATAGCCTGGCTACCTTCGCCCACAACAGCGGGACAACCGCCACGGAGGAGACCTACGAGTTCGCGTCCCGGATCACCCTGGAGGGTGTGCTCGGCCGGCTCACGCAGCCGATGGTCGTTGTCTTCGGCAAACGTGACCGCCTCGTCCCGTGGCAGCAGGCCGTCCGGGTAGCCCACGAGGCGCCGCACGCCGACCTATGGATGTTTGAGGTAATCACGTCTGCATGAACCTCACCTACCGCTGGCACCCGCGGGCGGCCGACTGGCTGGCCGAGCGGCTGGGCGAGGTCGCCTAACCGGATGACCCCGGCCCGGCCGGGGCAACGGGCGGTGCTGGTGAAGCTCAGCGGTTCAGCAGGCTCATGTCCGCGTACCGGTCCCCGGCCGCCACGCCGGGCGGGAACGCGTCGCCGATGCTGGCCAGTTCGTCCGCCGACAGCCGGACGGACGCGGCTGCGACGTTCTGCTCCAGATGTGCGATGCTGGCCGTGCCCGGGATGGGAACGATATCTTCGCCCTGCTCGAGCAGCCAGGCCGGCGCGAGCTGCGCCGGAGTGAGGCGGGTGGTCGTCACCGCAACAGCACCCGCTAGGCAAATGCCCCTGAATCAGCGAGGCCGTACGGTTGCTCGAATTGCGGGCGCAGATGGGTTCGAAACACCGACTTCGGCCTGGCAAGTCTTTGTGCGCGCAACTACTCGTTGAGTACCACGGTGCTATCGCCTACCTGACTTGTGCCACTGGGTCACGCACACCTCAAACTGACCCAATACGTCTGCGCGTCTCGATAGGCCAGGGCCACCATGATGGCTTTGTTCTCCCGCATAGCTACTATCTCGTTCCGGTTCTAGCTGGCGCGCGACGATCAGCCACTCCCGAGGGCTGTCGAGGTAAGCGCGAGCGATGGCATACCGGCGTTCGATGTGGCCCAGCGCGATGTTGCAGGTATGACACAGGAGCCCACGGAGGCACGCTCCGCACGACCGGTTCTTCCGCGAGCAGCACGCATGGTCATGATCCACATGGATGCGCTGCCCCGCCTGGAACGGCTCGCGGCACATTGCGCAAGCGTAGTTCTGCGCTGCCAGAATCAGGTCGAACTGCTCCTCGGTGAGTCCATAGCTCGAAATCCGGACCTTGCGGTTGTATTTCTTGCGGGACTCCTTTGATTCGCGATGCGGGTGGGAACGCCTGTACTCCCGCTGGCGCTCCATGGACTCGGCTGTCTTGCAGCATCCGCCATGGCCCGGCTTGCGCGCACACATGGTCTGCTTTCGCGGCATCCACTTGCCGCACAAATCCTGCCTCACACTCTCATGGTAGATTCCGGTTTTCCGAGACTTCGGCAGCAACACGCCGAGGGCAAGCGACCGGCCCTTCGCCGACCCAGGTAACCGCTCGGGTCTTGCACCGGCGAGGAGACGGGTATTTGAAATAGTGGGCGTAACTGGGTTCGAACCAGTGGCTTCCCGCTTGTAAGGCGGGCGCTCTTCCGCTGAGCTATACGCCCGGCCGTCCCTGACGGAACGAACGCAGACAGCATACGGGGTATGAGTGGCTTCCGTCGCCTCGGGAACTCCACGCCCCTGGTCAGTCGGTGATGGCGACCGCGACGGGGAAGTTTCCGACCGTGATGGGCGCGGCGGCGTGGCCGGTGCGGGTGCTGAACAGGGAGACCTGGCCGCCGTAGGTGTCCAGGACGACGCCGGTGGAGCCGGTGATGACGATCCCGGTGGGATAGGAGAAGGCGCCGACGCTGACCGCCCGGGCGCGGCGGCCCGATGAGGTGGCGATCGGCGTCACCGTGCCGGGCCGACCCGTCAGGGACATCGATCACGGTGGCCTGATCCGGATCACCGTCGGATACGACCAGGTGCCTGCCGTCCGGGGTCACCGCGACCGAGTCGGGGGCGTACCCGGCCGGGATGGGACGGCGCGCCGTGTTCGTCGCGATCGTGACGGGGTTACGGTGTCCGAGCCGAAGTTGGCCACGTAGGCGGTACCGGTCCGGGCGCTCATGGCGATGGCCACCGGGTACGAGCCGACCGGGATCGGCGCCAGCGCGTTGCCGTCACGGTGTCGATTGGGGTGACCGAGCCGCCGGGCCAGTTGAGCACGTACGCGATCCGGCCACCGGGAGTCATCGCGATGGCGCGAGGACCCGCGCCGACGGTGACCGGCTGGCCGGGGCGATCGGTGGCGACGTCGACCGGGGTCACGGTGCCCGAACCCTCATCGGCTACGTAGACGGTCCGGCCGTTCGGCGTCACGGCGACGGCGGCCGGGTCGGCGCCCACATTGATCGCGTTCCCGGCTTTGCGGCTGGCCAGGTTCACGGGCGTGACCGTCGCCGACCCGTAGTTCGCCACCCACGCCGTCGGCGGTGAGGAACCCGGGCGGCACCGCGGCTCACGACCGGGCCGATCCCGGCGGGGGCGGGAACCACGGCCGGGGCAGTGGCGGGAGGAGCGACGGCGCCCGCGGCGCCCGGGGCGAAGATGTCGTTCACCGGTTGCGCGAACCGGTCGTTCCGGGTCAGCGTACCCACGCCGAGGGCCGCCTCGATCGTGCGGAACAGGCTGTAGTGGTGTACCGGACCGGGGAGACGTAACCCTGGCGCACGCCCGCCGAGCCCAGGATGATCGTCGGCGTGCGCTGCGCCGGGTGCTGGCCGTCCTGGAAGTCCTCGTCGAAGGTGATGATGGCCAGCGAGTGCTGGGTGGTCCAGGCCGGCGAGCGCATGATCAGGCCGAGCTCACTGGCGAGGAAATCATCGCCGGCGCGGTGCCGCAGCCTCCATGTCGGAGCAGTCGTCCGGGGAGACCCAGGCGAAGTTCGGCGTCGTGGCCGCGCTGGCCCGCAGGGATGAGATCATGACGGGCCTTCGCTAGCGGGACTGTATGAACGCTCAGTCAAGACACTAGAGAACGCGGGCCGCCGCCTCCAGTGCCGACGCTAGAACTCTCTCCGACCGGCTGATGAACGGCAGTGCCTAGGGTCGCACGTAACAGCGGATGACGGGGACGGTGCCGTCCGGGTCGGCCCAGGTCGCGGGCTGGGTGCCGACCAGGTGCCAGCCCGCTCGTTCGTACAGGGCGATGGCCGGGGCGCTGTCGTCTACCACGTCGAGGACGGGCAGGAGGCCGTGGTCGACGGCGGCGCCGGCCGCGGTGTCCAGCAGGTCGCGGGCCAGGCCCAGCCGCTGGAAGCGCGGGTCTACGTAGAGCCGGGTGATGCCGCCGAGCGCCTCGGGGGGCAGGCCGGTGGCGCGGAGCAGGCAGTCCAGCCGCAGGCCGCGGACGAGCGCGACGTGACCGGCGACCTCGCCGCCGGGTCCGGCGACCCAGGCGCGGGCGGGAAGGTCTTCTGGCTGACGGGGCCGCACTGGCACCGAGGAAGCGTACCGGCGCGGGTTACGCGACGGGTTCCGCGGCCTTGCGGCGCCCCTCGCGGCGTCCCTCGGCCCGCCGCTCAGTGCGTCCCTCGATCCGCCCTTCCGCGCGCGGAGCGGGGCGGGACGGCGCCCGCCGGGTCCCGGCCGCGGATACCTCTTCCAGGTGGCTCATCATCCGGTGCCGGGCCAGTGCTCCGTCGCGGGCGATGATCGCCTCGGCGATCTTGCCGTGCGCCACGTGGATGTCCTCCAGCGACAGCCGGCTCCGTTCGAAGGCGGGCTGCCGCTGGGTCAGGTCGGTCAGCGTCTGCACGAACAGGTGCAGGGCCGGGTTGCGGGTCAGCCGGGCCATCAGGACGTGAAAGTCGTACAGTCGCGGCGCCTCGCCCGAGGCAACCAGGGTGGCCTCGACGGCCAGGTAGGCCCGGATCTCCTCCACCTCGTCCTCGCTGATCCGGGCCGCGACGCGCTCGGCGCAGAACAGCTCGATGGCAAGCCGGGCGTCCTCGAGCTGGCGCGGCTCGACCTTCTCGAAATCCAGGTAGACCGCCATCGCCTTGGCCACCGGGGCCGGGTCCGGCTGCCGGATGAACAAGCCACCGTGCAATCCGCGGCGCATCTCAGCCAGGCCGTGATGCTCGAGCAATCGGACCGCCTCGCGGAAAACCGCCCGGCTAACGCCGTAACGGGCAATCAGCTCTACCTCGCTGCCGAACAGCTCCCCCGGTTCCCAGCGCTGACCGACAATCGTTTGCTCGATCTGGTCAGCAACGATTTCTGCCTTCTTCAATTTTTACGCGTCCTCGTCCCGCGGCGGCAACGGCCGGGGCTGACCGGCCGGGTCGTGCTCTATGGGCGAGCCATACTCTAACGGCGCAAGTCACCCTCTGCGGCCGACTGTACACCGAAAAGAGAGGCCTTCTTTCACCCTGCGAACGGCCGTTCGCGGCGCAGTTCGTGGCGGGCGATTGACCTGCGGTGCACCGCGTCGGGACCGTCGACAATGCGCAGAACCCGGGCCCAGGCGTAGAAGTAGGCGAGCGGGGTGTCGTTGCTGACGCCCGCCCCGCCGAAGACCTCGATGGCCCGGTCGATCACCCGGGTGGCCACGGCGGGCGCCGCCACCTTGATGCCGGCGATCTCGGACTGCGCCGCCTTGGTCCCGGCCTGGTCGATCAGCCAGGCGGTCTTGTAGACGTACAGCCGCACCTGGTCGATCTCGATGCGCGACTGCGCGATCAGCTCGCGGACGACCCCCTGGTCCGCCAGCGTGGTGCCGAACGCGGTCCGGCTCTTGGCTCGCTCCACCATCAGCGCCAGAGCCCGCTCGGCCATCCCGATGGCCCGCATGGCGTGGTGGATCCGCCCGGGACCCAGCCGGGCCTGGGCGATGGCGAACCCGTCGCCCTCCCCCGCGATCAGGTTGGCGGCGGGGACCCGGGCGTGGTCGAAGACGAGCTCGGAGTGCCCGTGCTGGTCCTGGTAGCCGAAGATGGGCAGGTGCCGGGCGATCGTGACGCCGGGGGTGTCCCGCGGCACCAGGATCATCGACTGGCGGCGGTACGGCTCGGCGCCGGGCGCCGAGGAGCCCATCACGATGTAGATCTGGCAGCGCTCGTCGGCCACCCCGGTGATCCACCACTTGCGGCCGGTGACCACGTACTCGTCGCCGTCCCGGGTGATCGAGGTCTGGATGTTGGTGGCGTCGGATGACGCCACGTCCGGTTCGGTCATCGCGAAGGCGGACCGGATCTCCCCCGCCAGCAGCGGCTCCAGCCACCGCTCCTTCTGCTCCTCGGTGCCGAACATGTGCAGCAGTTCCATGTTGCCGGTGTCGGGCGCCTGGCAGTTGATCGCCTCCGGGGCGATCACCGGCGACCAGCCGGAGACCTCGGCGACCGCCGCGTAGTCCACGTTGGTCAGGCCGCTCGCGGCCGGCAGGAACAGGTTCCACAGGCCCCGGGCCCGGGCCGAGGACTTCAGCCGCTCCATCACCGGCGGGTAGGCGTGCTCGCCGTGCTCGCGCAGCCAGTCCGCCCACTGCGGCTCGGCCGGGAAGACCTCCTCGCGCATGAACGCCCACATCCGGCCGGTGGCGTCCTGCGCCGCCGGGCTTAGCGCGAAGTCCATCTCAGCTTCCCTCGTCCAGGCGGGCGAGCCCTTCAGTAGCGACCCGCTCGACCTCGCTTTCGATGTCGCCGAAGTCCTGCCCGGCCATTGACCCGGCTCGGACCCGCGCCGCGATGCCCTGGGCGATCGCCGCCGACTTGAAATGGGCCAGCGCGACCCACGAGGACAGGTTCGAGATGTCGGCGCCGGTCCGCTTGGCGTACCGTTCGGCCAGGTAGGCGCGGGTCGGGAAGCCGGGCTGCATGGTCGGCGCGGGCGTCATCCGCGGCCGGGCGTCGGTGGGCTCGCGGTAGTAGAACATGAACATGCCGAGGTCGGCCAGCGGCTCCCCCAGGGTGGAGAGCTCCCAGTCGAGCACGGCCTTGACCTGCGGCGGCATGTCCTTGCCGAGGATCGTGTTGTCGATCCGGAAGTCCCCGTGCACGATCGCCCCGCCGGGTCCGGCCGGCGGGTCCTCGCGGAGCCGGCGGCCGAGTTCGTCCACCGCCGGGATGTCGCGGCTCTTGGACCGCTCCCACTGGTCGCTCCACCGGCGCACCTGCCGCTCCCCCAGGCCCGACGGCCGGCCGTAGCCGGCCAGGCCGACCGCGTCCGGGTCGATGGCGTGCAGGTCGGCCAGCGTGTCGATCAGGACGTCGCCGATGGCGCACCGGTCCGCCGCCGTTTCCGCCCAGCCGC
>JAJKHX010000411.1 GCA_021154785.1 Nocardiopsis sp. | reverse complement strand
GTGCGGGACGGCGGGTACCTCGACATCGCCGTCACCGCGGCCGCGGGCGTGGTGCCTGACCTGCGCCGGATCAGCCGGCCCATCGGCCCGGTCGCCGTGTTCTCGGCGTCGAACTTCCCCTTCGCGTTCTCCACCGTCGGCGGGGACATGGCGTCCGCGCTGGCCGCGGGCTGCCCGGTCGTGGTCAAGGCACACGAGGCCCATCCGGTCACCTCCGACCTGTGCGCCGAGATCGTGACCGGCGCGCTGGCCGCCGCCGGGGCCCCGGCCGGGACCTTCGGCCTGGTGCACGGGGTGGAAGCGGGCCTTCGGCTGCTCCGGCACCCGCTCATCGCGGCGGCCGGGTTCACCGGGTCGACCGCGGGCGGCCTGGCCCTGGCCCGGATCTGCGCCGAGCGACCGGTGCCGATCCCGTTCTTCGGCGAGCTCGGCTCGGTCAACCCGTGCGTGGTCCTGCCCGGCGCCGCGTTCTCCCGGCCCGCCGCGGTCGCCACCGGGTACGCCGGCTCGCTGACGCTGGGCGCCGGCCAGTTCTGCACCAACCCCGGCCTGCTGTTCGTCCCGGAGGACGTGGGCCTGCTGTCCGCGATCGGCGAGGCGGTCGGCGCCTCGGCGGGCGGGGCCATGCTGTCCGGCCGGATCTTCGGGAAATACCAGGACGGGGTGGCCGAGGCGGCCGGCCACCCGGGCGTCAGCGAGCTGGCCGAGGGCACGCCGGGCCCGGGGCCGTGGGGCGCCACCCCCCGGGTGTTCCAGGTGACGCTCAAGGAGTTCGCCGGCGATCTCGCGGTGCTGTCCCGTGAGCGGTTCGGCCCGGCCGGGCT
This sequence comes from Nocardiopsis sp., assembly GCA_021154785.1. Taxonomy (GTDB): domain Bacteria; phylum Actinomycetota; class Actinomycetes; order Streptosporangiales; family Streptosporangiaceae; genus Palsa-504. The sequence continues at coordinate 6,295 of JAJKHX010000411.1, read as the reverse complement.
GGTGATCACCTACCCGTCGGTGGACGAGCTGCTGCCGGTCCTCGCCTCGCTGGCCGGCAACCTGGTCGGCACGATCCACGTCGACACCGAGTCCCCGGACGACATGGCGCGGGCCCGGCCGGTCGTGGCGGTCCTGGAACACGTCGCGGGCCGGATCGTGTGCAACGGCTGGCCGACCGGCGTGGCCGTGGTGGCGGCGCAGCACCACGGCGGCCCGTGGCCCGCCACCACGGCCCCGGCCTACACCTCGGTCGGCACCGCCGCCATCCGCCGCTGGCTCGTCCCCGTCGCCTACCAGGACTTCCCGCCGGAGCTGCTGCCGCCCGGACTGCGCTGACACCTTCGCCCGTTGCTACCGTGGTGCCGTGAGCCCTCAGATCGCGACCAGCACCGCCGTCAGCCGGGATGAGCTGACCGACTTCATCAGGCCGCGGCACCACGCGATCGTGATCACGGCCCGGGCCGGCGGGCAGCCGCAGGCCTCCCCGGTGACCTGCGGCGTCGACGCCGAGGGCCGGATCGTGATCGCGACCTACCCGGAACGCGCCAAGACCCGGAACGCCCGCCGCAACGAGCAGGTCAGCGTGCTGGTGCTGTCCGACGATTTCGGCGGCCCCTGGGTCCAGGTCGATGGCACCGCCGAGGTGCTCGACGTCCCCGAGGCGGTAGAGCCGCTGGTGGAGTACTTCCGGTCGATCTCCGGCGAGCACCCGGACTGGGACGAGTACCGGCAGGCCATGGTGCACCAGGGCAAGTCGCTGCTGCGCGTCACTCCGGTGCGCTGGGGGCCGGTGGCGACCGGAGGCTTCCCCGCCCGGCTTGCGTGACAGACTGGCCGCATGACCGCATCGGATCCGAAAGCGGACCTTCACCGTTACCTGCAGGACGCGCGCGAGGCCCTGCTCTGGAAGCTCGACGGGCTCACGGAGTACGACGTCCGCCGCCCGATGGTGCCCACCGGCACCAACCTGCTAGGACTGGTCAAGCACGTGGCCAGCGTGGAGTTCGGGTACTTCGGCGATTGCTTCGGACGCCCCTACGACGAGCGACTGCCCTGGCTGGAGGACGACGCCGAGCCCAACGCGGACATGTGGGCCGCGCCCGGTGAGACGCGCGAGCAGATCACCGGCCTGTACCGGCGGGCCTGGGCCCATTCCGACGCCACCATCGGCGCGCTCGCGCTGGACGCGAGCGGCCACGTGCCGTGGTGGCCGGCCAGCCGGAGCGAAGTGACGCTGCACAAGATCCTGGTCCACATGATCGCCGAGACCGACCGGCACGCCGGGCAGGCCGACATCGTCCGCGAGCTCGTCGACGGGGCGGCGGGCCTGCGCGAGGGCAACGACAACATGGCCCCCGGCGACAAGGCGTGGTGGGAGGACTACCGGAGCCGGCTCGAGCAGGCCGCCCGCGAGGCCGAGCCGGGCGTGACCCGCGAGGCCGGCTAGCCCCTTGTCCTGACCTCTAGCGGCGGCCGGCGCTGACCTGGCTCAGGGCTGACCTGGCTCAGGACTGGAACTGCGTGTAGCCGTACCTGGGCAGCGCCGTGCTGCTCGCGAACGCCCGGCCAGCGGCGTCGAGCCAGGTCAGGCGCTTGAGCCGGAGACCGGAGCCGACGGAGAAGGCCGCTGCTGATGACGTCGGCCGCGCCTGGCTCACCGTAGGGATCGGGCATCACCGGTTCCACACCACCTGAGAGAACCGTAACCCAGCCGGCATGGCACGATGATCTACGAGCACCGGAGACCGTGAGGGGGGCCATGAGCGACGAACGCGAGAATCTCACCTGGCAGCGGTTCGGCGAGGCGTCCCGCGAGCTGGCGAAGGCCATCGCCGCGGACGGCTTCGAGCCCGACCTGATCCTGTCCATCGCCCGCGGCGGCCTGTTCCTGGCCGGCTCCCTCGGCTACGCCCTCGCGGTCAAGAACCTGTACGTGATGAACGTCGAGTTCTACGACGGAGTCGGCACCACCCTCGACATGCCGGTCATGCTGCCGCCGGTGCCGAGCGCGGTGGACTTCTCGGCCAAGAAGGTCCTCATCGCCGACGACGTAGCGGACACCGGCCGGACCATCGAGCTCGTCCACGCCTTCATCACGGACCAGGTCGACGACGTGCGCTCGGCCGTGATCTACGAGAAGCCGCAGTCCCTGATCAAGTGCGAGTACGTCTGGAAGCGGACCGACCGCTGGATCAACTTCCCCTGGAGCTCCGAAGCCCCCGTCGTCGAGCGAGCCAGCCAGGTCCTCGACGCCTGACCCGCCCGCCCGCTCGCCGCCTCCGCTCGCGAACGGAGTCTGTGTGCCCCTGCCCACGTTCTTACGTGGCCGGGGGCACACAGACACCCCCGGCTGACGCCTCCGAAGCCGCCGGCCAGGAAATTCAGTGGCCACAGAGCCAGCGTGATTCGTAGGTTAAGCCAGATGACCGACTACTCATGGCGCGGTGACTTCACCAACGCCGAGCTGAACGCCCTGCACGCCGAGGGCTTCGGCCACAAGGTACTCGACGACGACTGGCTGGCCCAGGTCACCCAGCACAGCCTGGGCTGGGTCTGCGCCCGCGACGACGAAGGCCTCGCGGGCTTCGTCAACGTCCCGTGGGACGGAGGCGTCCACGCCTTCATCCTCGACACCCTGGTCACCGAACGGGTCCAGCACCACGGGGTCGGTACCAGGCTGGTCGCCATCGCCGCCGGCCAGGCCAAGACCGCGGGCTGCGAGTGGCTGCACGTCGACTTCGAGGACCACCTCCGCCCGTTCTACTTCGGCAGCTGCGGCTTCACCCCCACCAACGCCGGCCTCATCGCCCTGGTCTAGCCGCGGATCCGTCCACAGGATCGCGCGCCTCCAGCGCCAGGAGCGCCACGTGCAGCGACGTGCGCGACTCGGCCGCGTCGAGGTCGGTGCCGAGGATGCGCTCGATCCGCCGCAGCCGCTCGTAGAAGGTGGGCCGGGCCAGGTGCGCCCGCTTGGCCGCCTCCGCCTTGTTGCCGCCGGCCGCGAGGTAAGCGGCCAGCACGCTGAGCAGCGCGGTATCCGGCTCGGCGGCCAGCAGCGGGCCGAGTTCCCGTTCCACGAACGTCTGCACCCGGGGGTCGTCGCGGAGCAGGTGGACCAGCCCGCGCAGGCGCAGGTCGGCCAGCCGGTAGAACGGCGGCCGCCCCGGGCCGGAGCCGGCGAAACTCCACCCGTCCGGCCGCTCGGCCGCCACATCAGCGACCTGGGTGGCTTCGAGAAATGAGCGGCGGACGTCCCTGATCGAGCCGACCGCCGTGCCGGCCCCGATGATCAGCCCGTCCCAGCCCGAGCCGAGCCGCCCGGCCAGGCTGGCCAGGACGCGATCGGCGTCAGCCCGCGGGCTGACCGAGAGCATCGCCCCCGCGCGGGCGTCGTCCAGCGTGCCGACCAGGGACGGGATCCGCTCGGCGCGGCAGGCGGCGGCGGCCGCGTCGGCGACGTCGAGCACCCGGGCGTGGGCCGAGACGCCCAGTGCCGCGGCCCCGGAGACCCCGCCCGGATCACGCAGCCGCAGCACCATGGCGATGAGCTGGCGGCCGTCCACCGGGACCCCGAGCGCCCGGGCTCGCACCGCCGCCTCGGCCGGGTCGGCCAGGGCCTGGCTGATGATGCCGGTGATGAGGGTCCGGTGGGCCTGCCGGTCCAGGCTCTCGGCGTGCCGGGTGAGCAGGCGGCCGAGGGCCAGCGTGGTGGCGGCCCGCTCGATGAGCACGGTGTCGGCGTCGCGCGGCGGCCGGTCGCAGGCCAGGATCACCCGGCCCCAGTCCTCGCCCCGCGCGCCGACCGGCGTGTACAGCCAGCCCAGGGCCTCGTCGTAGGCCGTGCGCCCGGACGCGGGCAGCGCCCGGCTCCGCCGCGCGAACCCCGCCAGCAGGCGCGCGGGGTCGGCCCGGCCGGGCTCGCAGGCCAGGACCCGGTGCGACAGGTCGGCCAGGATCACCGGCTGCCCGGCCAGGATCGCGGCCTGCCGGACGATCTCGTCGGGCGTGGCGCCGGCCACCGAAAGCTCGGTGAAGACCTCGTGCATCCGCTCGGAGGCGCGCAGTTCCTCGAGCTGCGCGTCGATGATCCGGGCGTGCACCGCCTCGGTGATCTCGACGAACGCGACCTCGTGCTCGAAGGCGATCAGCGTCAGGCCGCTGTCCGCCGCGCCGCCCACCAGGGCGGCCGGCAGCGTCCCGACGTACCGGCGGCCGAGTTCCACCGCCAGCGCGCTCACCCCCGCGGCGGCGAGCTCGGCCGCGTAACGGGCCAGCAGGACCGGCTCGGCGGGCAGCGCCACCCCGGTGGTCAGCACCAGCTCGCCGCCGCGCAGCAGGTGCGCGGCGTCCGCCAGCTCGAGCACGTGGACCCAGCGGACCTGGGCGTCCAGGCCGGCCGGGCCCGTCACCACCCGCGGGCCGCCCCGGCGGATCACGTCCAGGCCGAGCAGGTCCGCGACAGTAGGAAGCATAAGACAAAGAGTAAGTCCCGAACGAGGAATGCTTACACGTTGTCGGTTCACGCCGAGCCCCGGGACCAGGAAGACTAGGGACCATGTCTGAGTCTGAGCTTCTCGCCCGCCATCGCGCGGTCATCCCGAACTGGGTCGGCGTCTACTATGACGAGCCGATCGAGATCGTCAGCGGCAAGGGCTGCCGGGTCACCGACGCCCAGGGCCGCGGCTATCTCGACTTCTTCGCCGGCATCCTCACCAACATGCTCGGCTACGACGTACCCGAGGTACGCGACGCGGTCGAGCGGCAGCTCGCCAGCGGCGTCGTCCACACCTCGACGTTGTACCTGATCCGCGGCCAGGTCGAGCTGGCCGAGAAGATCGCCCGGCTGTCCGGTATCGAGAACGCGAAAGTGTTCTTCACCAACTCGGGCACCGAGGCCAACGAGACCGCGCTGCTGGCCGCCCTGACCGCCCGCCACGCCAGCCAGGTCCTCGCGATGCGCGGCAGCTATCACGGCCGCTCGTTCGGCGCCGTCTCGGTGACCGGCAACGCCGCCTGGAAGATGTCGGGCCTGAGCCCGTTCGGCACGCACTACCTGCACGGCGCGGACCGGCACCTCGCCGCCTACGCCGGGCTGTCCGACGCCGACTACATCAAGGCCTGCGTGGACGACCTGCGGGCGCTGCTGTCCGGCGGGATCCACCCGGCCGACGTCGGCTGCCTGATCGCCGAGCCGGTGCAGGGCGTGGGCGGCTTCACCATGCCGCCGGACGGCCTGCTCGCGGCGTACAAGGAGGTCCTGGACGAGCACGGCATCCTGCTGATCTCGGACGAGGTGCAGACCGGCTGGGGCCGGACCGGCGAGCACTTCTGGGGCATCGGCGCGCACGGCATCACCCCGGACGCGATGACGTTCGCCAAGGGCCTCGGCAACGGCTTCGCCATCGGCGGCGTGGTCGCCCGCGGCGACCTGCTCGACGGGATCCGCGGCAACGGCATCTCCACCTTCGGCGGCAACCCGGTCGCGACCGCCGCGGGCAACGCCACCCTGGACTACCTGCTCTCGCACGACCTGCAGCACAACGCGGCGGTCACCGGGAACCTGATCATCAGCGGCCTCCGGGAGACCGGGAACAGCCTCACCGTCGTGGGCGACGTCCGCGGCAAGGGCCTGATGTTCGCCGTCGACCTGGTCGACCCGGGCACCAGGAAGCCGAGCCCGGCGCTGGCCGGCCGGGTGCTCGAGGCGGCCAGGGAGCGCGGGCTGCTGATCGGCAAGGGCGGCCTGTACGGCAACACGCTGCGGATGGCGCCGCCGCTGACCCTCAGCGAGGCCGAGGCCAAGGAGGGCCTGCAGCTCCTGTGCGACGCCCTGACCGCCGTGAACGAGGAGGCCACGGCCAAGTGACTAAGCACGTGACCCACTGGATCGGCGGCAAGCCCTGGGACGGCGAGGCGGAGCGCCGCGGCGACATCTACGACCCGGCGACCGGCCAGGTCAGCGGGCAGGTCGACTTCGCCACCACGGATGTGGTCGACGCGGCCGTGGCCGCGGCCACCGAAGCCTTCGCCAGCTGGCGGCGCATCTCCCTGGCCAAGCGCGCCTCGGTGCTGTTCGAGTTCCGCAACCTGGTCAAGGCGAACACAAAGAACCTGGCCCAGCTGATCACCGAGGAGCACGGCAAGGTGGCCTCGGACGCGGCCGGCGAGGTAGCCCGCGGCCTGGAGGTCGTCGAGTTCGCCTGCGGTATCCCGCATTTGCTGAAGGGTGAGTTCACCGAAGGTGCCGGCCCTGCGATCGACCTCTATTCGATCCGCCAGCCGCTCGGTGTCGTC
>JAJKHX010000410.1 GCA_021154785.1 Nocardiopsis sp. | reverse complement strand
CCGGGTCATCTGCACCAGGCCGCCCTTGCCGACCGCGTAGGCGAAATGGCCCGGCACGCCCACCATGCCGTGCTGGGAGGTGATGTTGACAATGCGGCCGCGCACCTCACCGTGCGGTTCCTGGGCCAGCATCACGCGGACCGCCGCCCGGGCGAGCATGAACGGCCCGCGCAGGTTGACGGCCATCATGGCGTCCCAGTCGGAATCGAGGGTGTCGATGAGCGGCTTGGAGTGCGGGCCGGCCAGCACGGCGTTGTTGACGAGGACGGCCAGCCGGCCGTGACCCCGCACCGCCAGGTCCACCAGGTGCTCGCATACCTCGCCCGAGGAGACATCGGCACGGACGAACTCGCAGCGGCCGCCGTCGCGGCTGATCAGCTCGTCGGTGGGTTCGCCGCCGGTCAGCGGATCGCGGCGGACATCGGCGAGCACGACCGGGAAGCCGTCGGCGGCCAGCCGGCGCGCTACCGCCCGGCCGATCCCGGAGGACGATCCGGTGACGATGGCGCAGCCGCTCATGGCACGGGTACCGTCCGGCCGCTGCGCAGCGCCGCTTCCGCCGCGGCGGCGACGGCCAGCGTGCGGACCGCGTCGGCCGGCGGGCAGAAGACCAGGTCCGGGTCGCCCGCGCGCACCGCCGTGACAAAGCGGTCCACGGAGCCGTCGAAGGGGCTGCCGGGCGAAACCGCGGCCACCTCCGATCCGCCGGCCACGCCGGACAGCCGGAAGTCCGGGTCCAGGTCGAGGCGGAAGGCGGCGTCCGCGGTCGTCACCTCCAGCCAGTACCGGCCCGGCAGCTCCGGGCTGGTCCAGGCCACCACGATGGTGCCCAGACCGCCCCCCTCGAAGTGCAGCACGATGGTGACGGCGTCGGCGATGTCTCCCGCCTCCTGCCCGGCCTGGCGAGGGGCGAGCCGGACCTCCGACCCGGCCGCCTGGACGGCCGTCACCTCGCCGGCCAGGCTACGGGCTAGGTCGATGTGGTGGCTGCCGCGCTCGAGCAGGTTTCCCCCGCCCTCGGCCTGGCTGAGGAACCAGGGGCGGGACTCGGTACCGCCGATGCTCTGCCCGGTCAGGCATCCGACGGCCTGCCCGGCGAGCCGGGATCGCAGTCCGTCGAGGAAGCCGATGGCGCGCCACTGGTAACCGATCGCGCACACGGCCCGGCTGCGCGCGGCGGCGGCCGCGATCTGCGCCGCGTCCCCGGCCGCGCGCGCGATCGGCTTCTCTAGGTAAACCGGCAGGCCGCGGTCGAGGGCGGCCACCGCCGGGCCGACGTGCGCTCGCGGCGGGGTGCAGATCCAGACGGCGTCGAGGGCCGCGTCGGCCAGCATCTCCCGCCAGCTGGTGAACACCTGCGCGCCGCTGGCCGCGGCGGCCTGCGCCGCCCGGCCGGCATCGACATCGCATACCGCGGCCACCGCGACGTCGTCCCGCCTGGCCAGCGTCTCGGCGTGGCGCCGCCCGATCCAGCCGGCGCCGATGATTCCAGCCCGCATGGCTCTCAGTCTAGGAACGGGCGGGAAGGGGCTGTTCGGTGGCACGGCCGGGACCGTAGGCTGCCACTGTTGCAGTCCCTTCCAGCACTGGGCGGCGGCGTGATAACCGAGAAGCCGCGTCACGCGGGCGATACGGCCGAGGCGCCGGCCGGCCGCGACGTCGTCCTCCGGTGGGCCGCGGAGAATCCCGGGTCGGCGGCGCTGCACCAGCGGGCCCGCGGCCTGCTGCCGGGCGGGGTCACCCACGATGTGCGGCTGGCCGAGCCTTTCCCGCTGGCCGTCGCGCGGGCTGACGGGGCCCGCAAATGGGATGTCGACGGCCACGAGCTCATCTGCTACGTGATGGGCCACGGCGCGCTGCTGCTCGGGCACAGTCATCCGGAGGTCGTCGCGGCCGTCCGCGCCCAGGCGGGCCTGGCGTTTCATCCTGGTGCCGGCCACGAGCTCGAGAGCGACTGGGCCGAGCTGGTGGTACGGCTCGTCCCGTCCGCCGAGCGGGTGCGCTTCACCTCCAGCGGGACCGAGGCGTCGCTGCTCGCGCTGCGGGTCGCCCGGGCCGCCACCGGGCGGGACACGATCGTGAAGCTGGCCGGCCATTTTCACGGCTGGCACGACCAGGTGGCGGTCGGATCCGACCCGCCGTTCGACCAGCCGGACACGGCCGGGCTGCCGCGCGGCCTGGCCAGCTCGGTCGCCGTCATTCCCGCGGACGAGGGCGCCCTGGCCGGCGTCTTGCGTACCCGCGACGTGGCGGCCGTCATCCTTGAGCCGTCCGGAGCGGCCTGGGGGACGGTGCCGCTGCCGCCCGGGTTCCTCGCCGCGGCCCGGCGGCTGGCCAGCGAGTCCGGGACGCTGCTCGTATTCGACGAGGTGGTCTCCGGCTTTCGCTGGGCGCCCGGCGGCGTCCAGCAGGTCACCGGCGTTGTCCCTGATCTCACCGTGCTCGGGAAGGTACTCGCCGGGGGGATGCCGGGCGGCGCCGTCGGCGGGCGCGCCGACCTGATGGACCATCTGGCCGGGCCGGCCGCCGGGTCGCGGCGGGTGGCCCACCCGGGCACTCACAACGCGCATCCGCTGGCCGCCGCGGCCGGGGTTACGACCCTTCGCCTGGCCGCCCCGGGGGGACTGCAAGCCGGCGCCGGCCGGCTGGCCGCGGCGCTGCGGGACGAGCTGACGGCGGTTTTCGAGCGGTCCGGAGTGGCCGGCCGCGCTTATGGCGAGAGCTCGACCTTTCACCTGCTGTTCGGCCCCGAGTCAGCGTCCGGCACCGTCGATGCCGCCGCCCTGAAGAACAGCGTGCCGCCGGCCTCGGTGTCAGCCGCGCTGCACTGCTCGATGCTCAGCGAGGGAGTGCACCTGTTCCACGGATCCGGTTTCCTGTCCGCTGCGCACGGCGAGCGCGAGGCGGAACAGACGGTCCGGGCGCTGGCCACGACGCTCAGGCGGCTGCAGGCAGCGGGCCTGGCGTGACCGGCGCCGGCCACAGCGACCAGGCCCGCGGGCTCGCGCTCGTCGGGGGGCGGGTCCTCGACCCGGGCCGCGGGCTCGACACGACCGCGACCGTCAGCGTCGCCGGCGGCCTGATCGAGGGTGTCGGCGACGGCGACGGCGACGGGGCGGGCCGGCGGCGGATCGACGTAACCGGGCGGCTCGTCACCCCGGGCCTGGTTGACCTGCACACGCACCTGTACCCGGGCGTTTCCCACTACGGGATCGAGCCGGACGAGCACTGCCTCGGACGGGGAGTGACCACCGCGGTCGACGCCGGCTCGGCGGGCGCGCAGACCTTCCCCGGGCTGCGCCGCTACGTCATCGAGCGGTCCCGGACGTCGATCCTGGCCTTCCTGAACATCGCCGTCGAAGGGATGATCAGCACCCTGGTCGGCGAGCTGGAGGACATCCGGTGGGCATCGCCCGAGCAGGCTGTCGCCCGGGCGCGCGAGCACCCGGACCTGATCGTGGGCATCAAGGTCCGGCTGGGCCATCAGATGGCGGGCGACGATCCGGGCCCGGCGTTCCGGCTCGCCCGTGAGGCCGCGGACCGCCTCGGGCTGCCGCTCATGGTGCACGTGATCGACCTGCGACCGGGACTGGCCTGGCTGCTGCCGCGGCTGAACCGCGGTGACATCGTGACGCACTGCTTCCACGGCGGCGAGGGCGGCATCCTCGACCCGGCCGGCGCAGTCCTGCCAGCGGCCGTGAGCGCCCGCGAGCGGGGCGTGCTGTTCGACGTGGGTCACGGCGCCGGCAGCTTCGCCTACCGGGTGGCGCGGCGGGCCATCGCCCAGGACTTCCCGCCCGACACCATCTCCAGCGACCTGCATGCGCACAATGCCGCCGGGCCGGTCTTCGACCAGGCGACCACGCTGTCCAAGCTGCTGCACGTCGGCATGACGCTGGAGGACGTCATCCGGGCGACGACCTCGACGCCCGCGCTCGCCATCGGCCGGGGCGCCAGCACCGGCGCGCTGACCGCGGGCGGCGTGGCCGACCTGTCGGTCTTCGAGCTGCGGACCGGCCACTGGGCGCTGCCCGACGCAGCGGGCGTCACCGAGACCGTCGAGCAACTGCTGGTCCCGACCGTGGTCGTCCGGGCCGGCCAGGTCTGCGCCATCCAGCCGCCCGCGGTCGGCCTGCAAGCGACCGAGACCGGCTCGTGAACGTCTCAGCGGTCACCGGCGGGACCGTGGTGACCCCGGACGGGCTGGTCCGGGCCGACCTGCTGATCCGGGACGGGAAGGTAGCGGCGATCGGATCCGCCCCGGCCGCGACGACCGGATCCGCCGCGCCCGCGGCCGGGGCCCTGGACGCGGCCGGCTGCTACGTGCTGCCCGGCGGTGTCGATCCGCACACGCACCTCATGGCCGCGCCGCGCCTGGCCGCCGCGGCGGCCGCCCGGGGCGGTACGACCACCGCGCTGTCCTTCACCAGCCCCCGGGCCGGCGAGAGCGACCTGGACTGCCTGCTGCGCAGCCGCGAGGAGGTCAGCGGCGCCGGCGCCCTGATCGATATCGGCCTGCACGCCGCGGTTTACGATCCGGACGGCGTCACCGAGGCGGACCTGGCCGCGGTCAGGCAGGCGGGCGCGGCCGCGATCAAGCTCTTCCTCGCCTACCCCGAGCTCGGGATCATGTGCTCCACCCGGCGGCTGTACGAGCTGATGTCGATGAGCCGCCGGATCGGCCTGGTCGTGGCCGTCCACTGCGAGAACGCGCCGCTCATCGAGGCTCTCGAAGACGAGGCGATAGCGGCTGGCCCGCGGGAGCCCGAAGCCAGGATCTTCGCCGACACCAGGCCGCCCCAGATCGAGGAGGAAGCCGTCGCGCGCGTGCTCGCCACCGCGTCGCTGGCCGGCGCGACCTGCTATCTCGTGCACCTCTCGACGGCCGGAGCGGTGCAGCAGGTGCGGTGGGCGCGCGCGGCCGGGCACCCCGCGGTGCTGGCCGAGACCTGCGCGCACCATCTGCTGCTCGACGACGGCTGCTACGCCCGGCCCGATGCCGAACGGTTTCTCGTCGCGCCGCCGCTTCGCTCCCGCTCCCATGTCGAGGCGCTGTGGGCCGGGCTGGCCGACGCGACCATCGACGCCGTCGGGTCGGATCACTCCCAGGCCAGGACACCCACCGGCGGCCGCCTGGCCGCGGCGGGCCACCACCATGCCTACGGCCTGGCCGGGATCGGGACCCGGCTGCCGCTGCTGCTGTCGGCGGCGCTGGCTCGGGGGCTGCCCCTTCCCCGCGTCGCCCAGCTGGTGTCGGAGCACCCGGCGCGGGCCTTCGGTCATTATCCGCGCAAGGGCGCGCTGCTGCCCGGCTCCGACGCTGACGTCGTGATCTTCGACCCGGCCGGCCGGACCGTGCTGCCGGCCGGCGGCTACGGCGACGGCACGGGCGACAGCGTGTACGCCGGCCAGCCCGTGCGCGGCCGCATCCGCGCGGTGCTGCTACGCGGGCGGCTGATCGTCTCGGACGGCGAAGTCGCCGACCGGGAGCCGGCCGGCACCTACCTGGCCGCGGGATCTGCCGGCGGCCTGCCTGGCTGACCGGGCGGAAAGGCCGCCGCCCAGAACTCCGCGATGTCTATCCGGCGCATGAAGGCCACGTCCGGCTGGCCGAGGGCGTACTCGATGAAGTCACGCAACGCCGAGGCCCGCCCCGGCTGACCGCTCCAGCGCGAGTGCACGCCGACCGACATCAGCCGGCCGCCTAGTCCGGTCCTCGACTCCTCGAGCAGGTAATCGAGGCTCAGCCGGAGGCTCTCGAAGAAATGCCGGGGCGAGGCGTAGGTCGGCGCGATCAGGTAACGGACGTCGTTGTGCACCTTGGTGTAGGGCACCACCAGGAACGGGCGGCCGAGCGTGGTCACGAAGTACGGGAGCTCGTCGTTGTTGGCGTCGGAGTCATACCGGAAGCCGCCGTCCTCGGCGAGTAGTTCCCTGGTGTGCACGGTCGGGAACGACCGGACCATCCAGCCGCGGATCCGCTGGCCGGTCGTGCGCTGGATCGAGTCGACGGCCAGCCGGATCTCGGTCTGCTCCTGCTCCCGCGTCATCGCCGTTCCGGGGCCGGCGTCCGGGCCGTACCAGTGGTAGCCGTGTCCCATCACGTCGTGCTCGCGGTCCCGCAGCCACGCGCACAGCGGCGGATTGCGCTCGAGCGCCAGGGCGCAGGCGTTGAAGGTCGAGGTGATCCCGTAGCGGTCGAGCAGGCGGCAGAGCCGCCATATCCCGACCCGGCTGCCGTACTCCATGTGCGTCTCGTTGCCGAGGTCGCGGATCTCGGGGCCGTACTGGAACGAGTACTCGCCCCAGGTGTCGTTGACGCCGTCGTCGCCGAGGGAGTACTCGCCTCCCTCCTCGTAATTGATCACCAGGTTGATCGCGATCAGCGCGTCACCGGGCCAGCGGAAGACCGGGGGCTCGGGCCCGTAGCCGACGAAATCCCGTTCCGGGCCGGCTGGCGAGCCGGCCTGCGAGTCGTTCATCCGCCGATCCTGGCACCGCTGCGGATACCCGGGCAAACGCCCCCGGCCGTATGCTCGGCTCATGGGTGTCGCGTTCGTGGCGCATTGCCTGCTGAATCAGAACTCCAAGGTCGGCGACGGCGCCCATTGCGCCGGGATCTACGCGCCGGTCATCGACGTGCTGCGGGAGAAAGGCTGGCGGATCGAGCAGATGCCGTGCCCCGAACTCGCGTTCACCGGCCTGAACCGGTTCTGGGCGGTCCGGGAGCAACTCGACACCGCCGCCTACCGGCGGCACTGCGCGCGGCTCGCCACCGCGGTCGCCGATGCCATCGCCGTCCGCGTGGAGCAAGGCGAGGATGTCGTGCTGATCGGCGTCCAGGGCAGCCCGTCCATGGGCGTGACCATCACGAGCTCCGATCCGGAGCGCGGCGGCCGCCCCGAGTGGCCTGACGGCTCGCCCGAACTGGTCAGCGGCGAGGGCATCTTCATCGAGTCGCTGCGGCAGGAACTGGCCAGCCGCGGGACCGGCTTCCCCCGCGTGGCCGGCGAGACGCACGCGATTCCCGGGCATGACGAGGCCGTTCAGCGAGCGGACCTGGAAGCCGTGCTCGATGCCCCGCGACCGGAAGGCGGCCGGACCTGATGGAACGCGACGACCGCTCATTCCGGGTCGCGCTGGTCGCCGACGGGTACGTCAACCCGCCGCCGGGCGGTGTCGACGGCATCGCCGCGGCGGCCGAGACAGGCTGGGGCGTACTGCAGCTACCCGCCGAGGACTATCCGGCCGGGGTCGCGCAACGGCTCCTGGCCGAGGTGGCGGAGCAGGCCGAGGAGTTCTGGCGGCACGGCTATGACCTGGTGCTCGTCGGTCAGCGGGACGGGCTGAGCGAGGCACTGGCCCAGGTCGGCCTGGCCGTGCCGGCCGGGATCGTCCCGCCGGGCCCGGCCGAGCTGGTGGATTTCCTCAGCAGCCGGCCAAACCCGGCCGCCGCGTTCCCGGCTGGCCCGGAAAGCTCACCGGGGCCAGACGTTACAGCTGACCGCCGATGAGGCCCAGGCCGGTCGCGTCGGTGTCCACCCGCCAGAACGAGCCGGTCCGCTCGGACGCCTCGATGTCCGCCGACCGGGTGGCCGCGACGTAGAGCGCCGAACCGTCGAAGGCGCAGTTCGTGGCGTGCTCGCCGAGCGCGATCTCCGCCAGCACCTCGCCATCCGGCGAGATCACGGTCACTCCGCCGGAAACCGTCGTGGCGACGAAGAGCCGGCCGTCGGCCGCGAACGCCATGCCGTCCGGCACGTGGTCGTCGGATAGCTGGCAGAACGTGACCGGCTCCCCGGCGTCGAGCCGGCAGATCCGGTGCGCCATGGATTCCGTCCAGTAGAGCCGCTGCCCGGCGTCGAAGGCGATGCCGTTGGGGTAGACGCCCGGCCGCTCGAGCAGCATCTCGCCCGCGCCGGAGGAGTCCACCGCGAAGAGCCGGCCCGGGATGCGGACATCGAACCGGAAGTCCTGCTCGGTGCCTGACTCAGTGAAGTACAGGCGGCCGTCCGGCCCGAACGCCAGATCGTTCGGACCATACAGCTGATAGCCGGCCACCTCGGAGAACAGCAGCTCCACCTTCCCGTCGGGGCTCACCCGCTGGATTCCGGAGATGGCGCTGGTGTCACCGCTGCCGGGAACGTTGCCGCCCTGAGTCACGTAAATGGCGCCGTCCGTGCCGAGCACCGTGCCCCACGGCGAGCCGCCGGTCCGCGCGAATGGCGACACGCGCCCGTCGCCGTAGGCGAGCAGCTCGCCCGTATTGCCGTCGCAGAACACGATCCGGCCGTCGGCCAGCACCACGGGGCCCTCGGGGAAGCCCAGCCCGGAGGCAAGCAAAGTAGATGACAACGTCAGGTCCTCTCCCCGGTCAGGCGAATGAGAAGTGCTCGAAGTCGAAGTCGGAAAGCGGCTGGCCGACCCGGGCCGCCGCGTAGCCGGTGATCTTGGTGCTGTAGGCGTCGAGCGCGTCGATGAAGGCCGGGATGATGTAACCGCCCTGGTTGAAGTCGATCATCTGCAACTTGTGCTCGATCTCCTTGCGGACGCCCGTGTCCGCGGTGGCGTTCGCCTGATGGTACAGGTTGCCGTACTGGGGCTGACTCCAGTGCGTCTCGTTGAACGGAGACGTCGGCAGCAGCGACTGCGCCACCTGGGCCAGGTACGGCGAGTAGTTGTAGAAGTCCTGGGAGAAGGTCCACTGCAGGTAGTTGGGGCCGAAGAACGTCGACGGGTCGACCTGCTTCAGGTTGATGGTGACGCCCGCGGCCTTGGCCTGCTGCTGGAGCACCGTGGCCATCGCGACCGTACCGGTAGCGACGGCCGAGGTCACCAGCTGGACCGTGAGGTTCTCGTGCCCGGCCTTCTGCAGCAGGTGCTTGGCCTGGGCGATGTCCTGGTCCCGGTGCAGCGAGGTGTCGTAGTTAGGGTCATAAGGAGACGGCACGTCGGCGCCGACGGTCGCGTACCCGTCGAGGGCCGAGTTGATCAGCTGCTGGCGGTCGACGAGGAGCCGCATGGCCTGCCGGACGTTGACGTCATTGAACGGCGCCTGGTCGACCCGCATCGTGAACGGCGTGATCGCACCGGTATGCGAAGCCACGGTGCGCACGCCGGGGCTCGACTTCAGCGCCGCGATCTGCGGGCCTTCCAGGGCGCCGGCGCCCTGGATCACGCCGGTCGTCAGGGCGTTCTGCAGCGCTGTGCTGTCGCTGAAGTCGATGATCGTCAGCGAGTCCACGTAGGGCAGGCCTGACTTCCAGTAGCTGCCATTCCTGGCGAACACGCTGCGCTGGCCCGGCGTGAAACTCTGGTATTTGAAGGGGCCAGTCCCGTTCGGCTTCTT
>JAJKHX010000409.1 GCA_021154785.1 Nocardiopsis sp. | reverse complement strand
GCCGATCAGCGCGTGGCTGCCTTCGACCTCATGGGTGAGCGCCTTGCCGATGTCGTGCAGCACCGTGCAGCGCTTGAGCAGCACCGGGTCGATCCGCAGCTCGCTGGCCATCATGCCGGCGATGTGAGCCGACTCGACCAGGTGCCGGAGCACGTTCTGCCCGTAGGAGGTGCGGTACCGCAGCCGGCCGAGGAGGCCGACGAGCTCCTCGTGCATGTCGGTGAGGCCCAGCTCGACCAGGGCATCCTCGCCGGCCCGCTTGCACAGCTGCTCGATCTCCGCCTTGCCGCGCTCGTAGGCGTCCTCGATCCGCTGCGGGTGGATGCGGCCGTCGGCAATGAGACGTTCCAAGGTAAGCCGGCCGATTTCCCGCCGCACCGGGTCGAAGCAGGACAGAAGTACCGCTTCCGGGGTGTCGTCAATGATGAGGTTGACACCGGTCACCGACTCGAAGGCGCGGATGTTGCGGCCCTCGCGGCCGATGATGCGGCCCTTCATCTCGTCCCCCGGCAGGTGCAGGACGGAGACGACGGACTCGCTGGTCTGCTCGGTGGCCACGCGCTGGATGGCCAGCGTGACGATCTTGCGAGCCCGCTTCTCTCCTTCCGACCTGGCCTCGTGCTCGATGTCCCTGACGATGAGCGCGGCTTCCCGCTTGGCCTGGTTCTCGATCGTGGCGACGAGCTCGCCCTTGGCCGCATCCGCGGTGAGCCCGGCGACGCGCTCCAGCTCCCGGGCCCGGTCGGCATCTAGCTTGTCCAGGTCGGCGGCGCGCCGGTCGAGATCCTGCTGGCGCTGGCCGAGGGCCTGGGCGCGATCCTCGATGCGCTTGAGCTCCTCGTCGAGCCGCTGCTCACGATCGGCGAGGCGGGTTTCCCTGCGCTCGAGGTCACCGCGCAGCTCGCGGACCTCGTCCTTGACCGCGCGGATCTCTTCTTCGACCTCGCGGCGGCCCTGGGCGGCCTGCTCGGCTTCGGAGCGGGCTCGCTCGAGAATCCCGGTGGCCTCGGTCTGGGCCCGGGCGCGGATGTGCTCGGCTTCGGAGGCGACGCTGTCCAGCTGGCTGCGGTCCACGGGCTGGACCTTCGGTGTGCCCGGGGTGCGACGCCACACCACGACGAGCGCGAATACCGCCGCGAGCAACCCGATCACCATGAACGCGAGCGACAATCCGCTGCTCACGGCCACCCCTTTCCGTTCATAGCCCTCGGGGCACCCTTGTGTTGTTACCGTCTTGTGCGTGGTACCGGGGTTTATGCCCCGATGCGGGCGGTGGCACTCCGGCTCCGCCCGCTGGCTGATTTATCTGTCAGCCTGACTACAGAACGTATCTGCTTGGTTCTCCTCCGCTTGCGGCACTACGCCGGATGGGACAACAACTCGCTGCCGTGAGGTTAAGGCTTGATAACCTTTTTATCAAGCAAAGCATCATCGGCCGACCCGAACCGTACGCCGCCGAGACGAAAGGCGCAATGTCTGTGACCTGCGGCAACTGGGGGCCGATTAGCGAAGACGCCGAGGCGGCCGAGGGCTTTGCCCAGGCTTCGCGGGCAACTGGCGAGAGGCCGTTTACTGGCAATCGCCGCCATTTTCCGTTACGGAAAGTAGCAGGCCCGGCGTGAGCGGCCGGACGGGACCCGCACCGGCGTGCTAGGTGTCCGAGAACCCGGCGTCGGGGTCGAGGTACGCGTCGGCGTCGAACTCGTCAAGCTCGGCGCCTTCCTCCTGCATGACTTCCCGGATCAGCCGGAAGGCCAGGCCCGGCGGATAACCCTTCCGGGCCAGCATGCCCGCCGCCTGCCTGGTCCGGGCTTCCGGCGGCCGACCGCGGCTGCTCGCCAGCTTCCGCTCGACCAGGCGCCGGGCGGTGGCGACTTCCTGCTCGGGGTCGAGGACGTCGATCGCCTCGCGGATCTCGTCGTTGTCGACGCCGTGCCGGCGCAACTCGGCGGAGAGGGAGCGTTTCGACAGTCCGCGGCTGTGGTGCCGGGACTCGACCCAGGCGCGGGCGAACGCGGCGTCATCGATGAGCCCGGCGTCGGTGAAGCGGTTCAGGACGGCCTCGGCGGCCTCGTCCGGGACGCCGCCGCGATGCATCGCCTGGGCTAGCTGCGCCCGGGTCCGAGGCGAGATCGTCAGCAGCCGAAGGCATATCTGCCGCGCCCGGGCCTCGGGATCCCGGGCGCCCGAGTCGCGGGCTGCCGAGTCGCGGGCTTCAGGGGCTCGGGCATCAAAGGCCCGGGCTTCAGGAGCTCGGGCTTCAGGGTCCCGGGCGCCGCGGGCCGCAGCCGCGGACGCCCCTGCTTCCCCGGACCCTGAAGCCCGGCTCGTACGGGTCATGAGCTAGGCCGTGACACCCGGAGTGGTGGCGGCGGCCCGGGACGACGATGCTCCGCTGCCGCTGGCCGCGCTGCCACTGAGCCGGGCAGTGCCGACGGCAACACTGCCGCTAGGCCGGGAGGCGCCGCTAGCGGCCGGGCTCCCGTTGGCAGGACTCCCGTTGCCATCGGCGGTGTCGGCCGGAGCCTCAGCGTCGAGGCGCGGGCCCACGCCGAGCTTCTCCTTGATCTTCTTCTCGATCTCGTTGGCCACGTCGGGGTTGTCCCGCATGAAGTTGCGGGCGTTTTCCTTGCCCTGGCCGAGCTGGTCGCCCTCGTAGGTGTACCAGGCCCCCGACTTGCGCACGATGCCCTGCTCCACGCCGAGGTCGATCAGGCTGCCCTCGCGGCTGATCCCGTGTCCGTAGAGGATGTCGAACTCGGCCACCTTGAACGGCGGGGACATCTTGTTCTTCACGACCTTGACGCGGGTCCGGTTGCCGACCGCGTCGGTGCCGTCCTTGAGCGTCTCGATCCGGCGGATGTCCAGCCGGACCGAGGCGTAGAACTTGAGCGCCTTGCCACCGCTGGTCGTCTCCGGGCTGTTGTGGACCATCACCCCGTCGACGAAGTAGTTATGCGATCCTTCCACCTCGATATCGAAGCGGTTCATGGACCGTGTCGGCGGCTTGACATGGATGTCCAGAATCCGCGCGGCTGCCAGCCGCGGCGTCGCGGGGACGAATTCCTGCCGCACGCCGAACTGGCCGCAGAACCTAGGAAGCAGCTTGTATTCCATGGACGGGTGGACGTAGGGCGCGATGATCTTCTGGAACTTCGCCGAGGCCGCGGTGCTGAACTGGAGTACGCTCACCTGCCGCACCCCGCGCGAAGTCAGTTTCACCTCGAGCCCGTGCGTGTCCTGCAGGTAGCAGGCCAGGCGATCACGCGAACCTGGACTCATCGCCTCGACGCAGATCTCGATCCGGCCAGTGCCGCCCGCCGTCCGCTCCTGCACCCCCTTCGAGCGGACGGTGAAACTGCCGTCGTCCATATACCAGACCGCTAGTGCCAGCGGCGTGAGGCTCTTGAGGTAATCCCAGCTGAGGTGCTTCTTGCCGTCGCCGAAGTAGACGGCCTCGTGGAGTTCGCCAAGTTCAGGCAGAGGAGTGAAATCAGCGAAGGCGGCACCCTTGGCGTTGACCGTCCTCGAGTGTGGGATGTTCTCCAGCAGCGACACCTTCCAGTCCAGGTAGGCCGTCTGCTTAGCGCCGTGTCCCATCCGGAAACGAGTCCCTGACCGGCCCTGGCGGTTGGGAGACAGGCTTCCGTCCCCCATCAGCGAGCCGAGGATCAGCTGGATCTGCTGGGCTCCCAGCCGCTGTTGCTCGGTTACCAGGACCCGATCGCCAGGAATCAGCTCGCCCGCCTGGCGCCATCCTCCCGGCGTGCGGATGAGGTGATTCTCCGTCGCGGCGAACTGAGCCAGCCCGTTCTTCCCCGACTTTGCCACACTGAACTGGAGGAACTCATCGGCCTTGCCGTTGTTGAACCAGTTCACGATCCGGCGCGGCACCATCTGCCCGCTCTCGGGATCGTAGGAGAGGACTTCGACGTCCATGCGCTGGTTGACGATCTTCCCGATCTTCTCCTGGGTGCCGTCGGCCAGGGTGACCCGGGTGGAGTACGACATACACCCGAACATCACGCCGACCTTTTCCCGCAGCTGGTTGATGAAGATCGCGGTGGTCTTGGTCTGGTTCAGCGCGCCGGTGATCTTGCGCAGGGCCTGAGACATGAGCCGGGCCTGGAGGCCGACGTGACTGTCCCCCATCTCGCCCTCGATCTCCGCCTTGGGCACCAGCGCGGCCACCGAGTCGATGACGATGACGTCGACGGCACCGGACCTGATGAGCATGTCCGCGATCTCCAGCGCCTGCTCGCCTGTGTCGGGCTGGGAAACCAGCAGCGCGTCGGTGTCGCAGCCGAGCTTCTTGGCGTAGTCGGGGTCTAGCGCGTGCTCGGCGTCGATGAACGCCGCGATGCCGCCCGCCTTCTGCGCGTTGGCCACGGCGTGCAGCGCCACAGTGGTCTTACCACTGCTCTCCGGACCGTAGATCTCGACGATGCGGCCGCGCGGCAGGCCGCCGAGGCCCAGCGCCACGTCCAGCGCGATCGAGCCGGTCGGGATCACCTCGACCGGGATCCGGGTCTCCTCGCCGAGACGCATGACCGAGCCCTTGCCGAACTGCCGCTCGATCTGGAGGAGAGCAACCTCCAGGGCCTTATCCCTGTCGCCTGCCCGCTCCGGGCTCGACTTGCTGTTCACTGCCATGGGGACTCCCTGCCGGGTTTAGGGGCCTGCGGGCACCTCCCGCACCGCCCAGGTCGTCTGAGTTCGGTACCGCCGGGGATGCCCGGCGGTTAACGATGGACACAGTACGCGCGGCCACTGACATTCCTGTCTCGCACCACACAGCACCTGGTCCCGGGGGATCTTCGCAGCTGCTTTCCCCGGCCCGAGGGGCCCGAGATTACTGCCACCCGACCACTATAGAGCGAACGTGTATTCGATCATGTACGACACGCCGAAAGTGAGGCAGAAATCTGGGGATTCCCGGCGTCGCCGCGGCTCAGCCGGGGCCGACGCGGCGGGTGGTACGCCGGAGGCTAGCATCGGCAGCGACCCGTAACCCCGCGTGGGCAAGGAGTGCAGCGATGCCGCTCGACGAGGACGTGACCCGGCTCGCCAAGGGCAAGAACCTGGCCACGGTGGTGACCTTGATGCCGAGCGGGCAGCCGCAGGCGCAGCTCACCTGGATCGACGCCGACGACGAGCACGTCCTGGTCAACACCGAACCGCAGCGGCAGCGGTCCAGGAACGTCGCCCGCGACCCGCGCATCACGGTCCTGATCCACAGCGATGATCCTCAGGACTGGGCCGAGGTACGGGGGCAGGTGGTGGAGACCATCGCCGGTGACGAGGCCCGGCGGCACATCGACGAGGTGTCGCGTAAGTACACCGGGCACGACTTCACCGCACCCGTTGGCCCGCACGGCCGGGTGATCCTCAAGGTCGCCGCGGATAAGGTCAACACCCCGCGACTGCTCGGGAACTAAGGCGTGCCCTGGAGATCGTGAAATGGACCTCAGCACTCTGCCGGCCCGGCGCGAAAGCCGCTCGAAGTCATACCTGTTAACCTCACCAGCCTCCTATGCATCATTCCGATTCAGTGGTTGTGGCGTTCTACCGACTAGAATAGGTAGGACGCCACAACCACCGAATTCCAAGACGTGCGGGACAGGCTGTAGCCGTACTGCCGGCGGCTTCCCGGGAGGCGGCTAGCGCAGGTTCTCTGGCACCTTGCTAGCGCAGGTTCTCTGGCACCTTGAAGGTGTCGCAGACCGCCCGCCACACGATCTTGGCGTCCATCCCGTCCTCGAGAGCCCGCTCGACGGTACGCCCGCCGAGATTGTCGAAGACGAAGTCCTTGGCCACGCTCTGCGCGTAGGCGTCGCCGAACTGCGTCCTCATCCGGTCCCAGAATTCCGTCAGCCGCACGCCGCCAGCGTACTGGCGGCCGGGACCGGCTCGGCGCTCGGTCACGACCCGGTAGAAACACCCCAGAAACCATTTAACGGATGTGTCGTTGTTAAATACAGGGGAAGTAGGGCGGGCGACGCGCACTTCGTGATCTTGGTCGTGCGCTGCCCGAGCAAGAAAGCCGACGTAGAGCGGGGTCGGCGGTAGCGGGCGTCACGCATGCTGAAGGGCACGATGGAGGGCGGATGGTCGCGCCGACGGGGGTGAACAAGGGGGCTTCTCAGGAGCCGGCGGCGGCGGCCGGGCGTCCCGGGCCGGCGACGGCCGGGCTGGCGCCGGCTGAGGCGGTGACGGAGGACCCGGCCGGGCCGGCCGGAGACCTCATGGAGAAGGTGTCCGCAGGACCAATGACCGCGGAACCGTCGCCCGCAGAAGCGGCGGCTCCGGAAGTGACGCCTACCGAGCCTGCGGCTGCCGAACCTGCGGCTGCGGCCAGGCCCGGGGAACCGGCAGCGGAAGCGGCAGTTCCTCAAGCCGGGCAGGCAGAGACGGCGCCCCCCGGGGCAGCACCCGCAGAAGCAGCAGCCGCAGGGACAGCGCCCGCCGAAGCGGAGGCCGCCGAGGTGGTACCGGCTGAGGCGGAGCTGGCCGGGGCGGGCTTGCCGGGTACCGACGCCGACCAGGAGGACCGGCGCAGAGAAGAGAGCCGCGATGTCAGGCCGCTGGCGGTGGTGGGCATCATCATCGGGGTCGTCGCTCTCGTCGGGGTGGCGGCGGGCGTCCTGGCCATGGTCACGCACGGGTTCAAGCCCAAGACGGTGGTCACCTACCGGCCGGCCGCCGTGTTCGGGCTGCGCCCCGGTCAGTGCGTCAACTCCGGGGCGACCTCGCTCAGCTACACCCTGGTGTCCTGCGCGAGCCCGCATGATGCCGAGGTGTTCGCCCGCTTCAGCTTGCCCGCCGCGGCCTGGCCCGGCTCGGCGGCGGTACGGCAGCAGGCGGGCGACGGCTGTGCCAGCAGGCTGAGCGGGTACCTGAATCCGCAGCTCGCGACCATCGGCTTGACCCAGGCGTACGTCTACCCGAACAAGGAAGCCTGGCAGGCCGGCCAGCGCATCGTGGTGTGCGAGGTCAGCGCCGGAACCGGGCGGCTGACCGGTTCGGTCCGCGCCAAGCGCTGATCCGGCGGGGCGTCAGGAACTCTCGCCGAGCCACTCGCCGTGCCGCATCACCGCGTGCAGCCGGAAGTCCTCGTCGCAGACGACGAGGTCCGCGGCCAGGCCGGGGCGCAGGGCACCGGTCCGGTCACTCAGGCCGAGGAGCCGGGCCGGGGTGGTGCTGGCCGCGGCGGCGACCTGGGTGACCGGCAGGCCCGCGGCGACGACGGCGTGCCTGACGACGCTGGCCATCGTGGCGGTCGAGCCGGCGATCGCGCCGGGCTCGTCGCCTCCGGCCAGGCGCGCCACTCCCCCGGCTACCTCGACCCGCAGCGACCCGAGGCCGTAGCCGCCGTCCGGCATGCCGGCGGCCGCCATCGCATCGGTGATGAGGACCAGCCGGCCCTCGCCGGCAGCCCGGGCCGTGAGGCGGATGGCGGTGTCATGCAGGTGCACGCCGTCGGCGATCACCTCGCAGGTGACCTGGTCCCGGTCGAGCAGCGCGCCGATCGGGCCCGGCTCGCGGTGGTGCAGCGGCCGCATGCCGTTGAAAAGGTGCGTCGCGTGGGTCGCGCCGGCGTCGACGGCCGCCGCGGTGATGTCCGCGGTGGCGTCGGTGTGCCCGACCGCGGCGATGACGCCGGCCCGGGCAGCCGCCTCGATCAGGCCGGTGGCGCCGGGCAGTTCCGGGGCGATGGTGATGACCCGCAACTGGCCCGCGGCGGCGGCGTGCAGCGAGGCGAAGGCGGCCACGTCGGGGGCGATCATGTGCCGCGGATCCTGGGCGCCGCGCCTGGCCGCCGAGAGGAACGGCCCCTCGAGGTGGATCCCGGCGATCACGCCCTCGCGGGCCAGGCCGGCCAGCATCGCGGCCCGGGCTTCGAGTTCGGCGACCGGCGCGGTGACCAGGCTGGCCACGATGGTGGTGCTGCCGTGCCGGCGGTGGAACCCCGCGGCCTGCCTGGCGTCGTCGGCCGGGCCCTCGGTGAATGACGTGCCACCGCCCCCGTGCACATGCATGTCGATGAACCCGGGCAGGACCCAGCGGCCCCGCAGGCCGGTGGCGGGAGGTCCGGCCGGGCCCGGTGCCGGCGGTTCCCCGGGACCGATCGCGTCGATCAGGTCACCGGCCAGCCGGATCCAGCCGGGGCTCAGCACCCCGGCGGGCGTCACCACGCGCCCGCCGGCCAGCAGGAGGGAAGGGGCGGCGGGCTCCATCAAGCCAGGATGACAGAACGCGACAAGGCCCGCGGCTGGTCCGGGTCGATGTCCTTTCGCTCGGCCAGTGCCGCGGCGAGCCGCTGCGCTCCGATCAGCGCGACGAGCGGGTCGGCGCCGGAGGCGATCACGGTGGCCCCGGTGCGGCGGGCATCGGCGAGCAGGTCGGCCGGCACCTCGCCGAGGGCCCAGACCACGGTGTTCTCATCGCTGACGCTGATGGGGCCGTGCCGGTACTCCATCGCAGGGTACGACTCGGCCCAGGTGCGCGAGGCCTCGCGTAGCTTGAGCGCTGCCTCGGCGGCGACGGCGGCGGCCCAGCCGCAGCCGAGGAAAGTGAACTCGGTCCGTTCCGTGAGCTCGGGCGGCAGCGGGCGGTCCACCTCACGGGCCGCAGCGGCGGGCAGGGCGCGGACCTCTGCCGCGGCCTGGGGGCGGACGCCGGGGCCGGCCGCCAGATGGGCCCGGAGCAGCACGATCGAGCTGGTGATGAACCGGCTGGAGACCACCGAACGCTCGTCGGCGAAGTCGAGCAGCACCACGTGTCCCGCCGCCCGGGCCAGCGCCGCCTCCGGCGCGGCGGTGATCGCGGTCGTCGGCGTGTCCGCCGGCGCGCGGCGCAGGGCGTCGAGCACCTCGGTGGTGGTGCCCGTGCGGGAGACGTATACGAGCCGGTCATATCCCCTGGTAGCGGGCACCTCCGACGCGGGAAAGGCGTCGGTCTCGCCCTGGGCCGCCGCCTCGCGCAGGGCCGCATAGCAGCGCGCGACGTTGAGCGAGGAGCCGCAGCCGATCGCGGCGACCCGCTCGCCCGGCCCGGGCAGCGCGGCTCCCGCCGAGCCAGCCACCTCGATCGCCTGAGACCAGCAACCCGGCTGACTGGATATCTCGTCCGTCAGATAGCTCATGACAACCCCTTCGAGCACACGGCGTGCGCGGTACTGATCGATAAGCACTGTATACAAGCATTATAGATCAGCATTGATGAGCGCGG
This sequence comes from Nocardiopsis sp., assembly GCA_021154785.1. Classification (GTDB taxonomy): domain Bacteria; phylum Actinomycetota; class Actinomycetes; order Streptosporangiales; family Streptosporangiaceae; genus Palsa-504. The sequence continues at coordinate 3,143 of JAJKHX010000409.1, read as the reverse complement.
AATGGCGAGGTTCTGGCTTGGTTCCGGCGCGCATGCGGATGGCCCATGCGGCGACGGCTGGCTGGGTGGTGACGGCTGGCCAGGTGGTGACGGCTGGCCAGGTGGTGACGGCTGGCTAGGTGGTGACGACGCGGATGCCGCGTTCGGTGAGCGCAGCCAGCAGGTCGGGGCCGGCGTCCCGGTCGGTGACGACCACGTCGATCTCATCCGGTGCACATACCCGGGCGAACGCGCGCTGGCCGAGCTTGGAGCTGTCGGCCACGATCATCACCTGCTCCGCGCGGACGGCCATGAGGTGGTTGATGCTGGCCTCGCCCTCATGGTGGGCGGTCGCCCCGTTCCGCGGGTCCAGCGCGTCGACGCCGAGTATGGCCCAGTCCAGGGTCAGCTCGGCCAGCACCAGGGAGGCGAGCGGGCCGATCAGCTCGTACGACTGGCCGCGGGTGACGCCGCCGGTCACCACGATCTTGATGTGCTGGCGGACGGCGAGTTCGTTGGCGATGTTCATCGCGTTGGTCACGACGGTGATAGTCGGGCCGCCGGCGCCGTCCTGCAGGTCGGGCCGGGTAGCCAGGGCCCGGGCAACCTCGCTGGTGGTGGTGCCGCCGTTCAGCGCGACGGCCGATCCCGGGGCGACCAGGGCGGCGGCCGCGCGGCCGATGCGCTGCTTCTGCGGGGCGTGCCGGGCGGTCTTGTAGCGCAGCGGCAGGTCGTAGGAGACGTGACCCGCGGTGGCACCGCCGCGGGTCCTGGTCACCAGCTGCTGCCTGGCCAACTGGTCCAGGTCGCGGCGGATGGTGGCCTCGGATACGCCCAGGGCCTGGGCGGCGTCGGTCACGGAGAGCTGCCCGTCGCCCGGCAGCAGGTCGAGCAGGGCATTCCAGCGCTGGTACCTGGACATGCGATCCTCCTCCGCGGAAACGTGCAAGCGAGCTGCGCGATACTGCGCAGCTTAGGACGCGCGCGCCGCCCGCACGATAGCAGCCTCAGGGGAGAACGGGCCGGGTCAGCAGCCTCCCGGCGGGCCGGGGACGCCGGGGCCGACGGCAGGCTGGTCGACGATCCCGGTCACCACGGTCCGCGACACGGCGCCGAGATGCACGACGTACCACACGCCCCGCCAGGAGATCAGCGAGGCGATGCCGAACGACCGTTCCTGACCGTGCTCGCGGTAGACGACGCGGGCGCCGGGAGCGTGCCAGTAGCCAACCGAGTTGTAGCAGGCCCCCGGGGGGACCCAGAGCTCGTACGAGGCGGGCACCACGATCCGGACCAGCTGCGCGTCCCGGCCGGCCAGGCGGTGCGCCGCCCGGACGTCGAGAGTGAAGTCGTACCAGAGCCGGTACTGCCAGTCCGAGTCGGGATACGGGATCGCTTTCACCTGCCGGTACGCGGCCTCGGGGAAGAATGCGGGCCGGCCGAAACCCGGGTTGCCCGTGGTCACCGCCAGCCACAGGTCGGCCATCGCGTTGCGGAAAGCGGCTGAATTCGTGCGCGGGCGAGCCTGGGTCTGCGGCCGGGCACCCGCCCCCGGCGCGACCGGTACGGCCGCGGTGGGCGAGGCCTGCGGGGTGGCGCTGCGCGTGGGCGTAGCCGTCCGGGCCGGCGTGGCGGACGGCGACGATACGGCGGATGATCCGGTCACGCTGGCGCTGGCCGTGGTCGTCGGCGACGGTGGCGCGGGTGGGCTGCCGCACCCGGTCAGCAGGACCCCGGCGAGCGAGATACACGCCAGCAGGGACCGGGCGAACAGGGACCGGGCGAACAGGGACCGGGCCAGCGCGGGGCTGGCGATACGCATTGCCAGCGGCGCTTGCCGGGACAATCTCATGCCGCCAACCCCGCCACGTCCGCGTCCGGTGTTCTGAACGCAGCCGAGACTACTGCACCGCCGGGCGGTTACGCCGTTAGGGCAAGCTGTTACGGAAGCGACGGATGGGACGGCGCGCTGCGGAAATGTCAGTGCGGCGAGGCACTATATAACCATGGCACCAAACTCGCCCCTGACCAGGGACACCGCCGCGCCGGACGGGGCGCTGGACGGATTCTCCCCGGCCACCCGGGCGTGGTTCGACGGGGCGTTCGCCGAGCCGACGCAGGCTCAGGCCGGGGCGTGGCGGGCGATCGGCAAGGGCGAGGACACGCTGGTGGTCGCGCCGACCGGTTCGGGCAAGACGCTGGCCGCCTTCTTGTGGGCGATCGACAAGCTGGCGGCGCTGCCGCCGCCGGCCGACCCGAAGCGGCGCACCCGGGTGCTCTACGTCTCCCCGCTCAAAGCGCTGGCAGTGGACATCGAGCGGAACCTGCGCGCTCCGCTGACCGGGATCGGGCACGCAGCGCGCCGGCTGGGCCTGGACGCGCCGGACATCCGGGTGGCGGTACGCACCGGCGACACCGCCGCCGAGGAGCGCCGGAAGCTGGCGACCAAGCCGCCGGACATCCTCATCACCACCCCCGAGTCGCTCTTCCTGCTGCTCACCTCGCAGGCCAGGGAGACCCTGCGCGGGGTGGAGACGGTGATCCTCGACGAGGTGCACGCGGTGGCGGGCAACAAGCGCGGCGCCCACCTGGCCCTGTCCCTGGAACGCCTCGACGCGCTCCGGGCGGAGGCATCCCCGGCGAGCGGGGAGGTCGCGGAGGGATCAGGGTTGCGTCCTCGCGGGCCAGCCGGGGGGATTCCGGGGGAATCTCCCCCCGGAACAGCACAGCGGGTGGGGCTGTCGGCGACCGTGCGGCCGGTCGAGGAGGTGGCGACGTTCCTCGGCGGCACCCGCGCGGTCACCGTCGTGCAACCGCCCAGCCCCAAGCGGATCGAGCTGCAGGTCGTCGTACCGGTCGAGGACATGACCGAGCTGGACACGATGCCGGGACGCGACGCAGGCGAGGGGGACGACGGGGGCCCGGCGCCGCGGCGGTCCATCTGGCCGCACGTCGAGGAGCGGGTGCTCGACCTGATCGAGCAGCACAAGTCCACGATCGTGTTCGCGAATTCGCGGCGGCTGGCCGAGCGGCTGTGCGGCCGGCTGAACGAACTGGCCGCCGAGCGGGCCGAGGAGGCGCGGGAAGCGGACCTCGGACGGCTGTGGGAGACCCCCGCCGGGGAGGATCGGGGGGGCGGTCAGCCCCTCCCCGGGGGGGATGGG
>JAJKHX010000408.1 GCA_021154785.1 Nocardiopsis sp. | reverse complement strand
GTCAGGGGGTCGGGGGCAGGAGTCAGGCGGATAGGAGGGCTTGGGTGGGGGACAGGCGGGCGGCGCGGATGGCGGGGAGCAGGCCGGCCAGGGCGCCGATGACGACGGCGGCGGTCAGGCCGCCGGCCCAGGCCGGGGGCGGGATGAGCACGGCCTCGCCGTGGGCGCGGGCGTAGGCGGCGGTCGCGGCCGCGCCGATGGCGACGCCGGCGGCGCCGCCGGCCAGGGACAGCAGGATCGCCTCGGCCAGGAACTGGGCGCGGATCTGGCCGCGGGTGGCGCCCAGGGCCCGGCGCAGCCCGATCTCGGAGCGGCGCTCCAGCACCGAGATGACCATGATGTTGGCCACCCCGATCGCGCCGACCAGCAGCGCGACCGCGCCGAGGCCGAGGAACAGGGTGTCGAGGGCGCCCTGGGCTTCGGCCCGGGCGGTGAGCGCGTCCGAGGGCCGGGAGACGCTGACCTGGCCGGGGTTTTCCGGGTTGGCCTGCGCGCCGAGCAGGCCGTCGACGGCGATGACGGCGGCCCGGGTATCGGCGGTGCGGACGTAGATCCGCGACGGGTGGCCGTCGAAGTGCAGGTAGCGCTGCGCGGCCGGGAAGCCGACCAGGACGGCCGAGTCGATCTCCGGCGCGTAGGCGGCCGGGCGCAGGATGCCGGTGACGTAGAACCACTGGCCGCCGACCCAGATCCGCATCCCGGGCCCGATCCGGTCGATGCCCATCAGCCGCGCGGTGGCGGCGCCGAGCACCGCGACCGGCTCGCGGGCGGTGGCGGCATCGAGGAACCGGCCCTGGGCCAGGCCGGTGCCGACCACCGCGGGCAGGCCGAGGGTGACGGCGTCGACGCCGAGGCCGTTGGTCTCGATGGCCGGGATGTACGGGGACTTGTAGACGCTGACGTTGCCGACGGTGCCGGTGTCCTGCACCGCGGTGACCCCGGCGAGCCGGGTGATCATGCCCGGCGCCGCCGCCGGCAGCTCGGCGGTGGCGCCGGAGAAGGTCTGCCCGTTGGCGACGGTCAGCAGGTTGGTGCCCAGGCGGCTGATCTCGGCCAGCAGCGCGGCCTGGGAGGAGGCGGCCAGGCCGAGGACGGCGACGATGGCCGCGACGCCGATCGCGATGCCCAGCGCCGACAGCGCGGCCCGCAGCTTGCGGGTCCGCAGCCCGACGCTGGCCAGGGCGGCCAGATCGGAGGGGCGCAGCCGGACTGCGGGCGGGAGGGCCGGGGAGGGCGGGGCGGCCGGGTGCCCGGAGGTGGTGGTCATGGCCGGCCTTGCCGGGTGGCGGCCACGATGCGGGTGTCGGCGACGATGTGGCCGTCGAGCAGGGCGAGGCGGCGGCGGGTGCGGGCGGCGACGGCCGGGTCGTGGGTGATGATGACGATCGTCGTGCCCAGCTGGTTGAGGTCGTCGAGCAGGGCCAGGATGGCGGCGCCGGTGGCCGAGTCCAGGTTGCCGGTTGGTTCGTCGGCCAGGAGCAGCGGCGGGCGGCCGGCGATGGCCCGGGCGATTGCGACCCGCTGACGCTCGCCGCCGGACAGCTGGTTCGGACGGGCAGCGGACCGGTGGCCCAGGCCGACGACGGCCAGGGCGCGTTCGGCCAGCCGGTGCCGCTCGGCCCGGCGGACTCCGGCGTAGAGCAGGCCGTCGGCCACGTTGCCCAGGGCGCTGCGGTGCCCGGCCAGGAAGAACTGCTGAAACACGAACCCGATCCGGGACGCCCGCAGCGCCGCCAGCTCGCGGTCCCGCATCCGGGCCACGTCGAGCCCGGTGACGCGCACGGTCCCGTTCGTCGGCCGGTCCAGGGTGCCCATCAGGTGCAGCAGGGTGGACTTTCCCGAACCGGACGGGCCGGTCACCGCCACCAGTTCCCCGGCCGCCACCGTCAGGCTGGCCCGGTCCAGGGCCCGCAGCGGCGGCGAACCGGGGTACAGCTTCGACACGTTGGCCAGTTCCAGCACCGGGTCGGTCATGAGGGGGCCACCACGACGCGCTGGCCGGGGGTCAGCGCCCCGGTCACCTGGACCAGCCCGGAGGCGTCGTCGAAGATCCCGGGCGTCACCGGCACCCAGCGCCGTGCGCTCCCCCGGCCTACGACCTCCACGGCGTACCGCCCGGCCGGCTGGGCCACCAGTGCCGTCACCGGGACCACCAGCGCGCCGCGGGCGGCGCCGGTGGTGATGTTCACCGTGACCGGCGCCTGGTCCAGGTTTCCCGCTGCCCGCGGATCGATCAGCGTCACCTGGACCGGGATACTCGTGACGGGGCTTCCTCCGGACCCGGACGTGGTCGCCGCCGTGCCCACCGAGGACACCGCGCCCGGCGTCGTCGTCCCGTCGGGCAGCGTGACGGTCACCTGGTCCCCCGCTCTGACCTCCCCGGCCCGGGAGACGTCCAGCGGGACCGTCACCACGTGCTGGTCCGAGGTCGCGGCCAGCACCGGGCCGTCGGCCGGGCCGCCCAGGCTCCCGGTCACCTGGCTGACCCGCAATGCCCGCGGCTCGAACACGACCGATCCCAGTGGCAGCCACCCGGACGGTGCGGAGACGCCGAGGCGCGACTGCAGCTTCGCCACCCCGGCGGCCGTCGCCCAGGAGAAGTAGTCCCAGCCCAGCGCGGAGATGCCGGCCCGGTCGGCGTCGCCCAGGGCGACCAGGTCGCGGTTCAGCTGGGCGACGTCGTGTCCGGTCACGCCTTCGCCCAGGGGGCGCCAGGCGGGGATGGTGCCAGGGAGGAGGATGACGGGGGTTCCATCACCCGTTCGGTACAAAGGATGCCCGGGCCGGATGACCTGGCCGGCGGATGGCAGCCAGGTCAGCGTGCCGCCGCCCTGCCCCCGGACCGGGTAGGACCCGGCGTATCCCAGCGTCGCGGTCACCGGCGTGGTCGCCGTGATGTCCCGCCGGGCCACCGTCGCCGTGGCCGGCGGCGGCAACCCGGGCGGCCCGGCCCCGGGCGAGGCGGCCGGGGAGAGCGCGTCGGCCCGCCACGCCCACAGCGCTCCGGCCGCCACGACGGCCACGACGGCCAGGGCCACCCAGCGACGCAGGGTGCGGCCGTTCACCGGGGCGGGTCCCCGTAGCCGCCGCAGCCGCCGCCTTCGCCGACGCCGTTGCACAGCTGAACCGTCGTCGGGCCGGTCGCGGACTGGACCAGCAGGTGCGTGCACTGGCCGGCCGCATTACCGACCCGCGGCGCATCCGGGTCGATGCCGGGGATGTCGAACACGGGCTGCCCGCTCCGGTCGGTGGTGGGATCGGGCCAGGCCGGTATTCCGTGGGAACGCATGCAGCGGGCGAACTTCAGCAGGCCGGTCATGATCTGCGGGGCCTGGGCCGGGGACGGCTGGAGCAACGGCGCGCAGGCCCGCTGGGCCGCCTGGAACCGGGCACTGCTGACCCCGGCTTGCTGCGGGGTGACCTTGGGCACGCCTGCCCGGCGGGCGGGATCGGGGAAGTCGGGCACGCCGTGCGCGCGCATGCAGCGGGAGAAGGCGACGGCCGGGGAGCTCGCGGCCTGGACGGTCGCGGGACCGGCCGGGGACGGGCGGCTGCCGCACGCCGTGGCCAGCAGCGCCAGGCCGGCCGCGGCGATCAGCATGAGGACTGGCTTCATGCCGGAAGTTCTATGCCCGAACGGGTGACATCATCGCAACCGGCGATGTCGCACGGATGTCATGCGGGCCGGCGCACACTGAGGAGATGCGGGTGCTGGTGGCCGAGGACCACGTGACGCTGGCCGACCGGATCGCTCAGGGGCTGGCCCAGGCCGGGATGGCCGTGGACGCCGTGCACGACGGCGCAGCGGCGCTGGAGGCGGCCGCGCACACGGACTACGACGTGATCGTGCTCGACCGCGACCTTCCCCTGGTGCACGGGGACCGGGTATGCCGCACGCTGGCCGGGGGCGGGCCGCGGATCCTCATGCTGACCGCGGCGGGCGGGGTGGACGACCGGGTGGACGGGCTGGAGCTGGGGGCCGATGACTATCTGCCCAAACCGTTCGTCTTCGCGGAACTCGTCGCGCGGGTGCGGGCGCTGGGCCGCCGCGCGCCGTCGGCGCCGCCGGTGCTGCGCTGGCGGGACCTGTGGGTCGACCGGGCCCGGCACCGGGCCAGCCGCGGTGGCGGGCCGCTGTCGCTGACCCGCAAGGAGTTCGGCGTCCTGGAGATGCTGCTGGCCGCCGACGGCGCCGTGGTCAGCGCCGAGGAACTGCTCGAGCACGTGTGGGACGCGCACGCCGACCCGTTCAGCAACATCGTCTCGGTGACGATGACGAGGCTGCGGCGCAAGCTCGGCGACCCGCCGCTGATCGAGACCGTGGTGGGCAAGGGGTACCGGATGTTCTCGGTATGAGCCGGCCGCGGCTGACGGTCCGGACCCGGCTGACCCTGCTGTACATCGGCCTGTTCGCACTGTGCGGGGCGATCGTCGTGGCGGTCAGCTATACGCAGGTGGCGCAGTTGCCGGCGCAGGGCCAGGGCGGCCGGGCTTCGCCGGGCGACCTGGCCCGGTTCGCGGCACGGTGCCAGTCCGCGGAGGTGAGCCGCCAGCCCGACCCGCGCATCCTGGCCAAGTGCGCGGCGTACTTCCAGCAGCAGGGCGCGCAGAGCCAGCGCTCCCTGACCCTGTCCCACCTGCTCCAGTACTCGCTGATCACGCTGGCCGTGGTCATCGCGCTGGCCGCGGTCCTCGGCTGGATCTTCGCCGGGCGGGCGCTGCGGCCGGTGCAGCGGATCACGATGGCGGCCCGGGCGGCGTCGGAGCATGATCTGTCGGCGCGGGTTCTGCCGACCGGGCCGCGGGATGAGCTGCGGGAGCTGGCGGAGACGTTCGACGAGATGCTGGGCCGGCTCCAGGCGGCGTTCGAGGGACAGCAGCGGTTCATCGCCAACGCCTCGCACGAGCTGCGCACGCCGCTGGCGGTCATGCGGGCGACGGTGGACGTAGTGCTGGACAATCCGGATGCCACGCCCGGTGACCTGCGGGCCATGGGGGCGGATATCCGGGCCGCGGTCGATCACGCCGAGCAGCTCATCGGGGCGCTGCTGCTGCTGGCCCGGAACGAGCGCGGGCTCACCGTCCGGGAGGAGGTGGACCTGGCCACGGTGGCCGAGGACGTCCTGGACGTCCTGGGTGACCGTCGGGGTGGCCGACGGGTGCACGCCTCGCTGGAGCCGGCCGTCGTCGCGGGTGATCCGGTGCTGGCCGGGCGGCTGGTCGCGAACCTGGTCGACAACGCCCTGCGGTACAACGTGCCGGACGGTGAGGTCTGGGTCAGCACCCGCGCTCGGGCGGGTGGCGGTGAGCTGGTCGTGGCCAATACCGGGCCGGTCGTCGGCCCGGCCGACGCCGAGCGTATCTTCCAGCCGTTCGAGCGGCTCAGCGACCGGACCTCCCAGGACGGCTTCGGGCTCGGGCTGGCCATCGCGGCGTCCATCGCGGCGATCCACGGCGGGACTGTTACCGCCTGCCCGCGCGACGGCGGCGGGCTGTCCGTCACGGTCGCTATACCGCGCGGGTAGCGGAACTAAGGTGGTGGCTATGGAGGATCCGGGGGCGGGGCACGGCACGCGGATGACGGCGCGGGTGGTGGCGGCGGTCGGCATGAGGTCGACGTGGGTGGCCCGCGGGTCGAGGGCGGGCCAGAATCCGATCGTGCCCCGGGACCGGTCAGCGCCGGGATTCCAGCTGCCCTGCTCGCCGAGGTAGTAATTGCCCAGGTCGTCAGCCGCCCACCAGGTCAGGTGCGGCTGGTCGGGCAGGTCGCCCCAGGGCAGCCCGGTGCGCGCGGGGGGCACCAGTTCGACGGTGATGCCGAAGTGCTCATCGTGCGATCCGAGGGCGATGACGGCCGCGGTGATCCCGTCGAAGGGCGGGGTGACCGCACCGACGGGAATCGTTCGGACCGGCCCGCCGACCTGACCCCAGCGGGTCAGCAGCGACGGCCACGGCCCGGGCAGGTCCCGGGGCGGCGCGGCCGGATCCCGGGGAGGCGCGGCCCGGTCCGCGCTCCGGGGACGCAGCACCGCCAGCGCGGCCCGGGCGTCGCCGATGACCGCGGCGCCCGCGGGCAGCGCCCCGGCGGCCACCAGGGCCGCGGCCGTAGCCTCGAACGCGAGGTGCGGATCGTGGAAGTCGTTGATCGTGGCGACGCGCTCCCACAGGTGCCGGATGGCCGGGTCCTGCTCGGGCAGCGGCTCGGCCCAGGTCCGGATGGCGGCAGGCGGGGCGGCCAGTTCCAGCCGCTCCCCCAGCAGCTCGATCCACTCCGCGTCCGCGGCGAGCCGCGGGTCGGTCTCGTACTCGCCATGCCAGTCCCGGCCGCCGATCCGGCCGCTGCCGGAGAACGCGGCGGCCGCGGTCGTTCCCCGGGAGTCGGTGACGCTCAGCTGCCGCGCCCACGCGGGGAGCGGGTCAGGGTGCGCCTGGCGCGGCTGGCGCGGCTGGCTCGGCGCCGACTTATCAAGCCGGAGATCGGCTCGGATGGCCGTCGCGTGGCTGGTGAACGCGACGTAATGAATGGTGAGCCGGCCGCCCGGCCGGTCGATGACCCGCTCACAGGGCGCCACCCGCAGCTCGCCGATACCCGGCGGCGCCGTCTTGCTGCTGACCGGATCGCGGTAGCCGTGACCTTTGGACAGGTCGTACTCATTGACGACCGCCCGCGCGGCCGCCACCGTGATGGCGTCCACCGCGACCAGGGCCGCGGCGGCCGCGGCGAGGACCGGGCTATGCGGCGGCCGGCGGGCGGCGCCGCCCGTTTTCACCCACCGCTCGCCGAGCAGCCGCAGGTACCTCTCACCGTCGAATCCAGCCACGATTCCATGCTCGCACAGCAGCCGGGGGCGGCGGCATTACGTTTGGCGTGATGGGCGGCTCCTGCGACTGGCGCCGCCCCCCTTTGGCTGCCGATGCCTGCTCAGACTTTTCGACGATCACGAAGTCGGCGTTACGGCGAGATTTCCATGATCGCGAAGACTTTTATATCGAAAAACGTAAATCCTTCGCGATCATGGAAAGAGAGTGTTCTGGCGGCGGCAAACTTCGCGGGCGGCTCCTGGTACATCAGGATCGCTCGCTCCGTGTCGTCGGCCAGTCAGGGATAACCCTGAGGTCGCTCAGAGACGTACCAGGGGGCGAACCGGGGGCGATCCCGATCGACGGGAGCCGGCGCCGGCGGCAGTCTTGAAGCAGGAAAGCAACCGCCCAGCAGCACAGGAGACCGATCACCATGCCCGCCATCCTCGCCGTCGTCCCCGGCGCCATCATCGCCTTCGCGGTCCTCGGCTTCTTCATCCACGTCTTGTTCTCCCCGTGGCTGCTGGTCGCCGTCGCCTGCATCGCCTTCATCAAGTTCCGGCCCCGCCGCTCCCGCCAGTAACGGCAGACCCCCGTAGGCTGGTCTTATCGACTACGACGACGAGCTGAGACGGCATAACGAGGTCCTGCGCCGGGCGTACGGCGTCCAGCCTCGTGAGCACGTCCTGGACATCGGCTGCGGGAGCGGGCAGACGACCCGTGAGGTCGCGCGCATGGCCCCGGCCGGCCGCGCCCTCGGGGTCGACATCTCCGCGCCTGCCATCGAGCGGGCACGCGACCTCGCCGAGGCGCAGCAGGTACGCAACGTCACCTTCGAGCAGGCCGACGCGCAGGTCTGCCGGTTTCCGCGGGAGCGGTTCGACCTGGCGGTCAGCCGGTTCGGCACGATGTTCTTCGGCGACCCGGTGGCCGCGTTCGCCAACATCGGCCGGGTGCTGCGCCCGGACGGGCGCCTGGTGATGATGGTCTGGCAGGCGCACGACCGCAACGAGTGGAGTATGGCCATCCGCCGGTCCCTGGCCGGGACCGAGGGGGCGGCGGGCGGCACCGCGGCGGGGCCGGATCCGTTCTCACTGGCCGATCCGGCGGACGTGACCGCGATCCTGGAGGCGGCCGGGTTCGCCGGCGTCACCTTCGCCGACGTCCGCCAGCCCATGTACTTCGGCCCGGACGTGGCCACCGCCCTGGACTGGGTCCGCGGCTTCGCGTGCACCAGCGAAGCACTCGACCGCCTGGATCCCGACGCCGCCGCCCGCGCGCTCGGGCGGCTGCGCGTGACGCTGGCCGAGCACAACGGCGGCAAGGGCGTCAAGTTCGATTCCCGGGCCTGGATCGTCACCGCTCACCGCTGAGCCTAGACCGACCGCGTGCTCACTGCGGTGCGATAGTGGACGGATGACGACCAGGGGACCGCTGGCCAGGCCGGCCGCGGCGGCTGACGGCGAGGCGCCGGCGCACGCGGGCCGGGACACCGCGCGTCGGGTGATACCGCTGTTCCGGCCGTACCGGGGGCAGGTCACCCTGGTGATCGGGCTCATCGTGCTGACCTCGACGATCGGCATCGTCAACCCGCTGCTCATCCAGGCCGTGTTCAACAAGGCGCTGTTCGTGCCGGGCGGGCCGCAGCTGGACTTGCTGTACGTCCTGGTCGCCGTCATGGCCGCCGTGCCGATCGTCAACGGCGCCATCGGGATCCTGCAGACCTACGCGACGACCAAGGTCGGGCAGCTGGTCATGCGAGACCTGCGGGAGCGGCTCTACTCGCACCTGGAGACGCTGTCGCTGGCCTTCTTCACCGGCACCAAGACCGGCGAGATCCAGTCCCGGCTGGCCAACGACGTCGGCGGCGTCCAGACGGTGGTCACCACGACCGCCTCGAGCATCCTGGCCAACGTCGTCATCTTCACCTCGACCATCGTCGCGATGATCATCCTGTCCTGGCAGCTCACCATCGTGGCCGTCATTACCGTGCCCGCGTTCTTCTGGCTGACCAAGCTGGTCGGTGACCGGCGCCGCCTCGTGACGCGGTCGACGCAGGAGGCGCTGGCGGCGATGAGCGCCATCAGCGAGGAGACGCTGTCGGTGTCGGGGGTGCTGCTGGCCAAGGTGTTCGGGAACCAGGGGCGCGATATCGGCCGGTACCGGCGGGAGAACCAGCGGCTGGCCGACCTCGAGGTGCGGCAGCAGATGATCGGCCAGGGGTTCTACGCCGTGGTGCAGGCGTTCCTGTCCATCACGCCGGCGGCCGTTTACCTCGTCTCGGGGCTGCTGCTGGCGAACGGGCAGCCGGTCTCAGCCGGCACCATCGTGGCCTTCACCACGCTGCAGACCCGGCTGTACTTCCCGATCGGGCAGCTGCTCCAGGTCACGGTCGAGCTCCGCTCGTCACTGGCGCTGTTCGACCGGATCTTCGAGTACCTGGACCTGAAGCCGGACATCGTCGACGCGCCC
>JAJKHX010000407.1 GCA_021154785.1 Nocardiopsis sp. | reverse complement strand
CTAGTACGGCAGTCGCCAGTTGGGCCTTGAGCTGCTGGGACGCGGGGAGGTGGGAGATTCCCGTGAAATGAGGGCAGCCGCCCAAGATCATGTGTTTGTGAGGACAAATGAATCTAAGGCGGCTGCTGCTGCCAGCATAGGGGCGCACAGGGCGGTGCGGGAGCGGTCTGCCCTGATGGGCCTGCTCCGGCTGTGCTTCGCCCGGACGCAGACCTGGCTGCAGGCGGGAAGGTATGTATCGGCGCTGGTCAGTGACCTGCCGTCGCGGAACGGGTGGTCGGTCGCCGAGCATGCCGGGGACCGGACGCCGGACCGGTCGCAGCGGTTGCTGAGCCGGGCCTCGTGGGACGAGGCAGTGGCGATGAGCCAGGTCAGGAAGTACGTGGCGGCCGGGCTGGACGAGGCGGCCCGCCGGTCGCGGCGCCGGCGGATGACGGTCGGGGCGCTGGACGAGACGGGCCAGGAGAAGCAGGGCCGTGCCACGGCGGGCGTGAAACGCCAGTACATGGGCTGCGCCGGCCGCGTCGCGAACGGGATCAACACGGTGCACCTGTCCTACGTGCGGGAGAAGACCGGCCACGCGCTGATCGGGGCGCGGCAGTGGATCCCGGCTGAGGACATCGCCGACCCGGTGAAGTCGCTGGTCACGGGCCTGCCGCTGGACCTGCGGTTCCGGACCAAGGGACAGCTGGCCATCGACGTCCTGCAGGACGCCTGCGCCGACGGCCTTTCCTTCGACTTCGCCTGCGGGGACGAGGTCTACGGCAGCTGCACGGAACTGCGGGAATTCCTGGAGGACCGCGGGCAGGCCTACGTGCTGCGCGTCGCGTCCTCGTTCACCCTCACCCTCGCGGCCGGCACCAAGATGACCTGCGCGGACGCGGTGACCAGGCTGCTGAAGGGCAAGCAGGGCTGGGAGGTCCGCTCCGCGGGCAAGGGGTCCAAGGGCGAGCGCTGGTACGCCTGGGCCTGGATCGGCACCTCCTCACCGCGGCACAGCCTGCTGGTCCGCCGCCACCTGAAGACCGGCGAGCTGGCCTTCCATTACTGCTTCGTGCCCGAAGGGCAGCTGACATCCAAGGCCCGGCTGATCAGGGCAGCGGGGCTGAGATGGCCGGTGGAGGAAAGCTTCGAGCTCGGGAAGGGCTGCTTCGGCCTGGACCAGTGCCAGGCCCGGCTCTACACCGCGATCCTGCGGCACCTCGTGCTGGTCATGGCCGCCCTCGCGGTCTGCGCCGTCACCGCCGCCCAGCTGCGGGGCCGCACCGGCACCCAGGCGCCGCCGCCCGCCGGGCCGGCTGACAGGCCGCCCGCCGACCCCGGGCTGGTCCCGCTGTCCGTCCGCGAGGTCAAGCGGCTCCTCGCCGCCGCACTCACCCCTGCGGCACAGCCCGGCCACGCCGCCCGCTGGCTCCACTGGCGCCGCCGCCACCAGGCACGATCACGCTGGTTCCATCAAAGAGCACGCCTCGCGCGCAACTACGCCCTGGTCAACTAGCAATTGGCGACTGCCGTACTAGGTGCGGGCACGTGTGGTGAGCCGGAGTTGCGACGCACGGGGGCCTGCGGAGACGTCGGTGCCAGTCGCGCGGACGCGGCGTGAAGCCGGCCCGCGAGCACAGCCGTTCCCGGAGCGGGTGACCTTCCCGGTTCCGGCGGTGATGACCGTGGCCAGGCCGCGCACGCAACCGAGGCGTGTATCAAACCCGGGACGGGTCAGCTCCGTAAGCCGTCAGCTCGTTACTGGCCAGTAGGAAAGAGCGGGCCTTCAGTTTATCCTCAGGCAACGCTGAGGCCGGCAAGCCGCCATTGCCCGTTCCCCCGACCAGCCCGCGCCCGGAAGTAAGCATGATGAAGTACAACCACACCCGGCCCGTGCGCCCAGCCAATGTGACCAAGACCCCGATGGCAACAATTGCCGTCGTGCCCGCTGCGCCTGTGGCGCCTGCCGCGGCACGCCCGGGGCGGAGCGCGGACTGGGCGGTCACCGAGCTGTACTCGCTGCATTACCCCAGGCTCGTGCGCCTGGCGGCGCTGCTGGTGCGGGACGTCCCCACCGCGGAAGATGTCGTGCAGGACTCGTTCGTGGCGATGCATGATGGCTGGCAGCGGCTGCGGGACGCGGACAGCGCGCTGGCCTACCTCCGGCAGGCCGTGCTGAACCGGTCCCGGTCGGTGCTGCGGCACCGGGCCGTGGCGGAAAAGTACCCGGAGAAGCCGTCACCGGACATGCCCAGTGCCGAGCACGGCGCGCTGGTGCAGCTGGAACGGTCCGCGGTGATCGCCACGCTGCGCAAGCTGCCCGGCCGGCAGCGCGAGGCGATCGTGCTGCGGTACTACGCCGATCTCTCTGAAGCCGAGATCGCGGCCGCGATGGGCATCAGCTGCGGCGCGGTGAAAAGCCACACCGCGCGGGCCATCGCCGCGCTGCGCGCGGACCTGAAGCAACAGGACCGAGCGTGGAAGGCCTGACGCCCGCCTCCGCGGACGACCTGCCGCCGCCCGGCGAGCTGATCGCCGAGTCAGCCCGAATCGGTACCAGGCATCACCGTTCACGACAACGTCATCGTCACTGCCGCCGGGCTCGGCATCGCCGCCCACCAGCCAGCGCTCCCGCCACCCATACGCTAGCTGCCGTTCTATTTCCGGGAACAGGACCGGCCGACGAAGCCACCGGATAACGGCCGGTTACCCGGTACAACGCGGTCACCCGCCAGCGATCACGCGGGAGGCGGCCCGCGGCCGGATGCGCGACTCGGGCACGTTATCCGGTACATCTGCTCACCTGCAAGCAGGCCGCCGCCACGCTGCTGGCCGCCCGGCGCGGCTGGGAGGTCCGCTCGGCCGGTCACGGCGCCAAGGGTCGCCGCTGGTACGCCTGGGCCTGGCTGGGCACCGCCCCTGTCCGGCACTACCTGCTCACCCGCCGCCACCTGGTCAGCGGCGAGCTGGCTGCCCGCCGACCCGGGAATGATCCCGCTCACCGTCCCCGAGACTGCCGGGCTGCTCGCCCATCCGACCCCGCCCGGCGCCAGCCGGCACTGCCTGGCCTGGTGCCGCCGCCACCAGGCTCTGTCAGCCTGGTACCACCAGCGCACCCGGCTCGCCCGAGACGAACAGATTCTCCTGGTCAGTTAGCGAATGGCTGCTGGCGTAATAGGGCCTCTCGTATGGCCGATATCGTGGCGGCCTTCATCTCAGCGCTCAGTGTGGGCAGTGCGGGCGACCCTTCAGCGTGCGCGTTTGCCCGAGGGTTGCGCGATAGGATTTGCTTCCAGGGCAGCATCGCGGTGCGCAGGTCTGGAGGTAGATTGTTGGCGAAGGAGTACGCCAGGTCCCAGCGCCGCAAGCCCTCTGGCGTGATCGTTCCGTCCTGTGGGGCTCGGAAATACGATCCAGGATGGTGACCTGCGTTTCCGTAACAGCGGGTGCGGTCAGGCGGCGATGTAGTACTCGTGGGTCAGTCCACCGAGGACTTGTTTCCGGTGGATCCGGTGCTCGGCGAGGTTGACCGGCTTCGGCGGTGAGGTGTCAGCTTGGGCCGGTGTGTGCTGGCCGAGGGCACGGTGCGGCCGGCCGGAGTTGTAGTGGCGCAGGTATTCGGTCAGTACCTGGCGCAGATGGTGCTCGTTGACGATCGGCAGCCGGTCGAGGAGTTCTCGGCGCAGGGTGCCTGCGATTCTTTCGCAGATGGCGTTCGCTTTGGGCGCTTGCGGGGGGGCTGGCGAGAATCCTGATGCCTTCCGCGGTGAGCACTGCGTCGAAAGAACCGGTGAACTGGCCCGCGCGGTCCCTGATCAGGAACTTGGCTGGGGCGGCGCGCTGGCCGGGGTCCGTCAAGAAGTTGCGGGCTGCTTGTGTCGTCCACGCGCCGCCGGGATGCGCGGTGATGCCGGCCAGATGGACACGCCGGGTTCCGTGCTCGATGACGACCAGGGCGTAGAGCCGGCGGAGCAGCACGGTGTCCACGTGGACGAAGCCGGCCGCGAGGATGCCGCGGGCCTGGGCGGTCAGGAACTGCTTCCAGGCCGGGCCCGTGCGGCGGGGCGCGGGATCGATCCCGGCATCGTGCAGGATCTGCCGCACCGCGGAGGCTGCGATCCGGTGGCCGAGCCTGACCAGCTCGCCTTGCACGCGCCGGTGCCCCCACGCGGGATTCTCAGTCGCCATGCGGATCACGAGCTTGCGGATCGCGGCTGCCGTGGACGGCCGCCCGGGACGCCGGCGGCTGGTGTAGTCCCATTTGCGTGCGATCAGCCGCCAGTGCCAGGCGAGCAGCGTCGCCGGCGTTACCGCGAACACCTCAGCCCACCGCCGCCGAGGGATCAGCCGTGACAGTGCAGCGAGCCACAGCCGGTCGCCCGGCTGGTAGCGGACCCGGCCGATCTGGCGGCGCAGCACCGCGTTCTGGTGCCGGAGCACCAGCAGTTCGGCGTCCTTGGACACCTCACGCCGGGCCAGCACCGTCACGAAGCCGAACAGGCAACGCACGAGGAAGCAGGCGATTGAGAAGATCACTCAGGGATGATCCCAGCCCGGAAGACTCCGCCAGCCAGGCCAGATCGAGTAATCGAGCCCCACAGGCTCCGCAGGCGCAGGGACACGGACAATCATGATGCCTTACGGCTGACGCTCGGCATCATTGTAAGTCAGGGGCACGACACAATTTTGGCATCCTACAGGCTGCCATCACCTGACCAAATCCCATGAAGGCACGTCACCAGCTATGTTTGGGTGACGAAACTAGTAGCCGAGAACGTCGCGTACATATCTAGGTACTTGGTGACTTCTTCACTGTTGAACCAGTTGTCGATTTGGACTGTGGGCATCGTGGTCTCACCGCGTAGCGAATCGAAGATCCGGAACTTGTCCCGCGTGCAATAAGTCGCCATGATGTGACCGGTGGCGCCCGCTTCAAGGGCGGCAAGTGACCAGATGTTAATCCCGGGCTGCCGGAGATACCCCAGCAATTCGGCTCGTGTTGCCCTCTTATCTACCGGGTCTCCTCCCAGTTCGATCAGGGCCGGCTGGTCGCTGACGTCAAACTTCGGCGCCTGGCCGCCCATTTGAAGGTGAGCTTGTTCTTTCAGGCGGTCCGTGAACCCAATCTTGATCTGCGGGGCCATTGATCCCCAAGTTTTCTTGATCGACGTTGCAGCGTCAACGTACTCTTTCGCCGGCTGGTAGTCGCAGATTTCCACTACTACCCGGTTGTCCTCCGGGGGAGGAGGCATAGGGGACATTATCTTGTAGCGGCCCTTCACTTCGGGTGGGTCGGGCGCTGAGAAGTAAGGCACAGGCTTTACCAGGGAGCGGCGCTGCGGGGTTGCCCGGGCGAAGACATGATCAGATTCGTTTACCTGGTCAGTCAGCCAGTCGCTGGCATAGACCCCGCAAGTGACCGCGTCAGCAGCCTGCTGAAAACCGCGGGCGATCCCACCGCAAACGACAGCCTGGTGGAGAATATACCTGGACATAAGGCCTCCCGCTGGTGGATTCACGCTGTTGTGAGTATCTCACCCGCTCGCCCCAGAGGCTAGCCCGCCCGCCAATCCAGCTGTGTCCACCAACGGTCGTTCGCGGACGCATGCCCGATCGGGCTCATCATTGGAGGCGGATTCTGTCCGTAACTCGTGTCCGTAGGCGGTGTGACGGCCCCGCTGCCGTAGCGGCTAGTAGTGCGGGGTCGGCGTGGCCGACGGTGTTTTGGGCGTCCTCGAGGGGACACTGGCCTCGCGGCGCCGATGATGAACGAGCGAGCACGGAGCCTTGCTGAGCTGCGAAATAGTATGGCTTTTGCTTACACTGTCTTGGAGATCTCGAACAGCTCTGGCTTCGTTTGGCCTTGGCGTCAAAGCCAAACGAAATCGCTATTCCGTCTCGATGTACCCGGACTTAGTCTGGGCTTGGCTAGACGAGTGTCAGGCAGCTGATGAAGGCTGACGACCAGGATTCTTACAGCGTCGGCGTCCGTTATCAGCGAGAATTTGCGGGTTTGGAAAGAGCCTGTCCATTGCCTCAGCTCCAGTAGTAAGAACAGGCCTTAGCTCTCGCCTGTAGACTTGTGGGTGCCGAAGTGTGTCCTGAACGCAAGGAGGACCTGATGTAGGAGCGGGTTCTTGGTGTGGTGCTGTGCGGGAGATGAAGGTTTCGTGGCCCTTCGGAGTCGCCCTGCGGAGGGAGGCTCCAAGCCGCCTCATGCTGCGTTGGCTGAAGACCGTCGTGGTGAGCGATGAGGAAAAGGCGCACTGGATGCGTCAGGCGGGGACCGGGAAGGCGAGCGCGAGCGAATCGCTGCTGACGTGCCGAAACTCTAAGACGACATCGGAACCGGGGTGTTTTCGGCGACTCCGGGATGAGCCTGGCGGATATCCGCTTACTGGCCAGGTGGTGTCCGGCATGTAGGCGACGCGAGCCCGGTCTGCGGCTTCCGCATGGAACAGGAGAAGGCGCGTCCTGATACTGGCTGGTCCCGGTTTCCGGGGGGCGGTCCGATAGGGAGTACCCCAAGCGGTTGAACCGCAAGGGGCTGAGTACCGTCGCGGGATGCGCTGGCGGACCGGTTCGTAGTAGTGGTGATGCCCTTGTAATGAGGGCGGAGCGAAGGGGCCGGGTCGTTCGTGACTGTGTTCGTCCGGTCAACTCCGGGGCTGCCCGGAGGAGGAGTCGCGTGGACGAGTTGAAAGCACCGGGCAAGCCGTTCGGTATTTCTAAGCGGGCTGTCTGGGAGGCGTGGGAGAAGGTCAAGGCGAACAAGGGCGCACCTGGCGTGGATGCGGTGACGGTCGCGGAGTTCGAGTCTGATCTGAAGAACAATCTGTACAAGATCTGGAACCGGCTCTCCTCCGGCACCTACTTCCCGCCGCCGGTGCGCGCGGTGGAAATCCCGAAGCCACATGGCGGGGGCACGAGAATCCTGGGCGTGCCTTGTGTCGGGGACCGGGTGGCGCAGACGGTGGTGGCTGGAGTGATCGAGGCGAGGGCCGAACCGGTCTTCCATCCCGGTTCCTACGGCTACCGGCCGGGGCGCTCCGCACTGGATGCGATAGCCGTCTGCCGGCGGCGGTGCTGGGAGAACGACTGGGTGATCGATCTGGACATCCGGAAGTTCTTTGACACCATGCCGTGG
>JAJKHX010000406.1 GCA_021154785.1 Nocardiopsis sp. | reverse complement strand
CGCCAGCATCAGCGCCATCAACTACTCCGAGGCCGTGCAGAAGGCCGCGCGTCAAGGGGTCACCCCCGAGCAAGTCGACGTTGCTCTCGACGACCTCGGCGTGGCCGTGATTCCCTTCGGCCGCCTTGACGCTCGGCTCACCGCTTCGTTCTACCGACACCGTTCCGGACTCAGCCTTGCCGACCGAGTGTGTCTCGCCCTGGCTCGGAGTCCCTCGAGCCCGGCCTACACAACCGACCGGCTCTGGGCTTCGTGGGCGGAAGACCTCGGCATCGCCGTCAACGTCATCCGCTGACGTTCATCCCGGTGGCTCGATAAGGGCAAGTTATCGGGCCACGGCCGACAGCCGTGGCCAGCGCCCGCCTCCCCGCCGTCGGGTGTCCCTCAAGGCGGCCTCAGCTTGTTGTTTACTGGTAACCCCGAGCCTCGGGGGTCGGCGCAGGCCCGGCGTTAGACGTCGGACGACGCGCTTCTCTCCGTGGGGTAGCTTCCGCGGTGGGACTAGGTGCGTGCGAAGGGGGAGTTGTGGCGTCGCCGGGGGTTGCGCCCGATGAGCCTGATGTCCACTGGCGGACCCAGGGGTTGGAAATCATTCCCTTGGGTGCGTCGGTTCGAGCGGCCGGCTGCCGTGCGGCGACGTCGAAGACAGGCGCGATTCCAGCGGGTCGCGCCACGGGGGACGCTGGGCTTGTCTCCTGGGAGAAAGAAGGCGCCGGCCGTCTCGGCCGTTGTCTCGCCTCTCCAGCGTCCTTTCTGAGATTGGCCATGATTTCGC
Source organism: Nocardiopsis sp. (assembly GCA_021154785.1). Lineage (GTDB taxonomy): Bacteria > Actinomycetota > Actinomycetes > Streptosporangiales > Streptosporangiaceae > Palsa-504. Next base: position 5,474 of record JAJKHX010000406.1, on the reverse strand, counting down.
CCACCATGTCACAGGTTGAGGATTGCGTAGCGACCCTCGATGCCAACATCACTGGATGTGAGATTTGTGATGGTCACATAGTAGGTCACGCTGGTGTCGGTTGCACGTTCGACTGCGATGCTCCACTCGACTTGCGGCTGTCCTGGCGCGGGCGAGGTGGGCACCACGGTCCACGTCACGTCCCAGGCGGGATCCCAGCCATACGTGAAGTAATCGATGCTCGTATCGGCGGGAATCGTATCGACGATCTGGACTCCGACTTCCATCCTGCACCCCTCTCACATGGCAAGGATCGTGTAGCGTCCCTCGACGCTCACCGGCATGCTGGTCAAGTTCGTGACAACTATGTGATAGGTGAGGAGGTATGGTGAGGAGCGCTCGACCTGGACCTTCCAGCTGATTTGAGGCGCACCGCCGTCAGGGGTGGTTGCCATCGGAGTCCACAGGACGTCCCAGCATGCCGGCCATCCCCAGGTGAAGTAGTCGATTGTCGCGCTCGGGTCCAGCGTGTCGGTCCACTGCACCCCGGACCATGGCCCAATTGTCTTTTCGGAGCCGAAGAACATTTCTTGTACGCCGGTGCGGGTGTCGGTCCAGAACACCGACCAGCCGTTCGGGCTGCCTGCGAGGCCAAAATAGTCGCCAATGAAAGTAGTCTGAGGGTCACCGTGCGACAACGGAGCGTCGATGGCCGGATCCCACGCCCGATCGGTGACGGTCTGGCGATTCCCGAAGCTGACCCCACTGTCGGTCGACACCGCAAGCTGCACATCGATCAACGGTGGGCCACCGGGCCACTTCGCGCCGAACTCATAGAAGGCACAGCCGATTGAACCGTCAGGCAACGCGGCCAGCTGCGCGTGAAAGTCATGCTGGTCAGCACCGGAGGCCTCGGCCCCGCGCAGAAGCGGCTGGCCGGACGGCGCGCTCGGCCAGGAGGAGCCGGCGTCGTTGGAGTACGCGTAGTAGATCCGCGAGACGTTCTCACGGTAGTCGGCCCAGGCCAGCACCAGCGTCTGACCACTGCCTGCGGTACAGGCCGCGATCGACAGGACCCGGAACTTGCCACCGGGCAACTCAGGAAAACCCCCGGGCGCGGGCAACGGCGGGCTGGCCAGTGGCGTGATGCCGTGCACAGCGGCCACCGGGGAGGTGAAGCTGTCGCCACCATCGGTGGATCTGACGAACATCACGTCGGACCCGGCAAGCCAGACCACGTACACGGTGCCGTCCGACGCCACCGACACCTGCGGGGCGAAGGAGTCGGTGCCCAACGCCGATCCGGTGCCCTGCCCGGCAGTTCCCCGCCAGGTGGTGCCGCTGTCGGTGGTGCGCGCGAACGCGCACGTCCCCGCGGCCAGGTCGTCCCAGACCACATACACGTTGCCATAGTGCGGGCTGGCGGGGTTGTTGTCCCCGGCCGCCCACTGCTTGTCGTCCCCAGGGCTCTGGTGGATCAGGTTCGGCGGGCTCCACGTCTGACCCCCGTCGGTTGACCGATAGATGGCCATACCGATCAGCGTGTCCGCACCGGCGCCGAATGCCAGCCCGACGAGATACACATTGCCGGCGGCATCCCACGCCAGCGTCGGATCCGAGACGCCCGCCCACCCGGGCTGTAAGCCGAGCGGCGCAGCCTCGGTCCACGACGTGCCACCGTCAAAGGACGCGTACGCGGCGAGGGAGAAGTCATACGTCTGAGGATTTGTGAACCGCTTCGACGATCCGACGACATTCGACGGATCGAGCGGGTTCACGATAATCGCTGATTCGCTGCGGGCGTTGGCCGTGCTGGCGTCGAATGTCACCTGAGTGTTGCAGTACACGTCAAACACCCTCTCGGTGGCTACGCGGTTGCAGCTAGACCGTCAACTCAGGTCGGAAGACGTCGTGCCCGACGGGGACGTCGTCGGCGAGCTCCGCCTGATGGGCCCTCGCCACTCGCGGCCCGCCAGGATCGACGCGCTCAGCAAGACCACGAACGAGACAAGCACGATGAGCCATTCAAGCGCACCGCTGCCGAGATCGGGATCCACTCCCAATACGAGCTCAATCCAGTCCGGCCAGACAAGGGTCACCGCAAGCAATACGAAAGCTGCGCTCGCGGCAACGCCTTCGACCCAGAACCGCCACGTGAAGTGTGGTCTCACAGTCCCCCCCTCAACGGACGGGCGACAACCTCCGTGCCATCGGCTGCCCTCAGTCATCCGTGGCTCGTCGTCGGCGGTACCGACGCGCCGGCGCGCGAACCGACACTAGCCTTATCCCGCCGCCGCTCGGTATGTAAGGCTGACAGCAGATGGTGGCACGGGGCCGTCACCGTAGCGTCACGGGTTGGGTGATTCCGGGTTGGGTGATTCGTAACAGGTTGTTGCCGGGATCCAGGCGTTTCCGCTGGTGAGTTCGGTGAAGACGTCGAAGGGGGCGGCGGCCGTGCTTGGCCGCGCTCGGTCGTTTGGCGCCCGCGGCTGTGCTGGGGCAGGAGAGTCCAGGGTGGCGAAGGTGTGTTGGCGCTGAGAGGACCTGGCGCAGATTCTGTTCGCTACCCTGCCGGTCCCCACCGTCGACCAAGGCCAGAGGATCAGCATGGACGCAGCGCGGCGTTCGGCGTTCGCGAGACGTCCGTCTCGTCGGGGCAAGCGGTGAAAGCCCCGGGCTAATCGCAGGTCAGGGATGGGATGGGCGGCTGGCGCCGCTCAGCTCCCCGTTCCGGGCGTCGGCGCGCCGATCGGCGCGGTGCTTGCGGACCCGCCAGACGACCAGGGCGACGATGACCACTGCCAGGACGACGAAGGCGGCGTCGCGGCCGAAGGTCTTCTCCACCTTCGCGTAGCTGGCGCCGGCGGCGTAGCCGAGCAGCACGACGGTGGCGCCCCAGGCCAGGCCGCCGGCGGCGTTGTAGCTGAGGAACCTCGGGTAGTGCATGCGCGCGGTGCCGGACAGGGCCGGCATGACGGCGCGGAAGAACGCGACCCAGCGGCCGAGGAAGACGGCGCTGCCACCGCGGCGGGCCAGGAAGCCCTCGGCCTCGTCGAGCCGCTTGCGGCGCTTCTGCAGGATCTTCAGCTGCAGCACCCGCGGACCGACGTGGCGGCCGATTTCGTAGCCGACGGTGTCGCCGACGATCGCCGCGACGATCACCACGATGAGGACGCCGACCAGCGAGACGTGGCCGAGCTTGGCGGCGGCCCCGGCGAGCAGGGCGACCGTCTCGCCGGGGATGACGAACCCGACGAACAGGGCGTCCTCGGAGAAGACGACCAGGCCGGCGACCAGCAGGACCAGCCAGCCGGGCAGGCTGAGGATGCCGTGGACGAGACCGCTCACGCGGCTGACGCCCCCGACGGGGTGCGCCCACGCCCCGGCATCTGCTCGAGCGCCGGGGCGGGGAACGCCTGGCGGATCCCCGGCTGGCGGCGCAGCCACCCGGTGACCGCGGTCAGCAGCACCCGCAGCAACGCCCAGCCGACGAGCGTCACCAGCGCGCCGAAGAGCAGGCCGGCGGCGACGTCCCAGGGATAGTGCGCGGCGATGTAGACCCGGGCGAACGCCATTGCCAGCGCGGCGACCGTGGCGATCGCGCCCAGCAGCCGGGAGGCCAGCCACAGCCCGGCTGCGGCGGCGCCGGCCATCACCGCGTGATCGGAGGGAAAGGAGAAGTCGCTGCTGCGGGTGGCGAGCACCAACAGGCCGGGGTGGCTGGTGTAGGGCCGGGCCTCGGCGATACCGGACACGAGGGGCTGGTTGAGCCCGACCGCGATCAGCGTGGCCAGGCACGCCCAGCCTGCGGCGGCCAGCGCCCGGTTGCTGCCGGCGCGTTTGGCCCAAAGCCCGGCCAGCAGCAGCGCCCCGAAGAGCACCAGGCCGTAGGTGGCGTAGCCGAGCACGATGCCGTGCAGCCAGCCGGTGTGCCGGGTGAGGTCGTTGACGTCTGTCAGCAGCCGGTCGTCGAGCCGGTGCAGGGTGGTCATGTGTGGAGGGCTCCTCGAGGGGGCGGTGCGCGCCACGCGGCAGCGATTTACTACGTCAGACTGTAGTAGAACTGCGGTCGCCGGGCTCGCGGCCGACCAGGAAAGGAGAGCTCGTGTCCGAACACGCCGGCGGCGCGCCGCCAATGCCGGAGGGGGCACCGGCCCCGGCCGCAGCCGCGGGCGCGGCTCCCGGGCCGCAGTGGTCGCCGTGGCGGGCCGTCGTCTCCTTCGGCCTGGTCTCGTTGTTCGCCGATGCCGTGTACGAGGGGGCGCGGTCGGACCGGGCCGCTGCTGGCCTCCCTGGGTGCCTCGGCGTTGCTGGTCGGGCTGGTGACCGGCGTCGGGGAGTCCCTGGCGCTGGTGCTGCGGTTGCCGTTCGGCACCCGGGTGGACCGCTCCGGCGGCTAGCGGCCGGCGACCATCGCCGGCTACGCGCTGACCGCCGTGTGTGTGGCCGCTGCTGGCCGTCACGCCGTTCGTCGGCGCGGCCGGGCTGCGGTGGGCTGCCTGCTGGTGCTGGCCGAGCGGACCGGCAAGGCGGTGCGCAGCCCGGCGAAGTCCACTCTGCTGGCGCACGCCGCCGGCCCGGTAGGCCTCGCTAGGGGCTTCGGCGTCCACAAAGCCCTAGACCAGGTGGGTGCGTTCGCCGGCCCTCTGATGGTCGCCGGCATCGCCGCGGCCACCGGGGCGCTGTCGTGGCCGTGGCCGCCGTACCGGTCGTGTACGCCGCCGCGATGGCCGCCGCCGCGGTGGCCGCGTTGATCGTCGGCTGGTGCACGACCGGTGGGGCGGCCGGACGATGGTCGTGCTGCCGGTGATGGTGGCCGTGGTGCCGGCCCTGGCCTTCGCCGGCACGTGGACGGTCGCGCTCGTCGGCGTGCTGATCTGGGGTGCGGCGACCGGCTTGCAGGACTCCACGGTCAAGGCGCTGGTCGCCCAGCTGGTGCCGGCGAGCCGGCGGGGCACCGGCTACGGCATGTTCGCCGCCGTGCAGGGCGTCGCCGCGGTGGCCGGCGGCGCGCTCGCCGGAGGGCTGTCCGCCCGCTCGGTGCCCGTGCTGGTCGTGATCGTCGCCGTGCTACAGCTGGCCGCCCTCGTGCTGCTGCTCGGCACGCTGCACACCCAGCGGGCCTGAGCGACGCGGCGCGAGGCGCCGGAAGGCCAGGGCCGTAAGCACGGTCAGCAGCGTCCCGAGCAGCCAGCCGCCGAGCACGTCGGTCGGCCAGTGCACCCCCAGGTAGACGCGGGTGAGCCCGACCGCGACCGCCCAGCAGGCGGCGACGGCGATACCGGCGACCCGCCACGCACCGCGCAGGGCGCGGGTCAGGCCGAGGCAGAGCAGCCCGGCACCGAGGGTGGCGGTGGTGGTGTGCCCGGACGGCAGCGCGTACCCGCCGGCCGCCGCCGCCCAGTCCGCCGCCGGCGGCCGGGGCCGGCCGATCCAGGTCACCAGGCCCAGCCGCAGCAGCTGGCCGAGGCCGAGGGCGGCGGCCCTGACGAGGG
>JAJKHX010000405.1 GCA_021154785.1 Nocardiopsis sp. | reverse complement strand
TCTACGGCAGCGAATGTACCGCCGGACACCGCGCGCCGCTGCCCGATACCCAGCCCTGCTGCGGGATGGGTCAAGCCGTTCGTCCTCCTCGAGTGTTGTCCAGCAAGGCGCTATAGCCGGGGCAACCTCACCTCGTTGCAGCGATCCTGCAGGCCAGAGCCGCCTGGTAATGGGCGCGCAGATCCGGGACGCGCTTGGCGAACCCGGCCTCTTTACGAATTTCCCACCGGCGTCCTGGCCGCGTCGCCGGCCAGACGTGCTCTCCCGGCCACACCAGTCTGGGCCTCCCCGGCCAGCGTCGCGGCTGACCGGTCGGTGTTAGGACAACTCCGCTGCCGTCACTGGATGACAAGCTGAGGCGTCCAACGTTCGTACTTATCTTCCTCGTCAGCGCGTGAGCGGGGAAAGCGCGGCTAGAGCTTTACGCGGACACCGGTTACTGGCTTACCGCAGCAGCTAGATTGCGGCTGGCTGTGGTCGGTCCTAAAGTTAAGCTGTTCCTTAAATCAGGAGGCGTGCGTGGCCTGGGCTGTGAAGGTCACCGACGAGTATGCCGCGTGGTTCACTGCCTTGATCAGGCAGGATCTGAACTCGGCGACCCAGGTGGCGCAGGCCGTAGCCGCGCTCCGCGAGGAGGGACCGACACTGGGCCGGCCGCTGGTGGACCGGCTCAAGGCCACGAAGATCCACCATCTCAAAGAGCTGCGGCCCGGATCGAAGGGACGGTCGGAGATCAGGATCATCTTCGCCTTCGACCCCACCCGGTCAGCGCTGCTGCTCCTGGGCGGCGACAAGGCAGGCAACTGGGCACGCTGGTATCGCGACAAGATCCCGATAGCCGAACAGCTCTACATCGACTACACCGCTGACGAAGAGGAATGACCATGCCGAAGCGGACCCCGCAGGACTGGGAACCCCTAGAACAACAACTCCAGGCGGCCGGTGTCTCCGCCGAGGAAATTCAGGCGGGAGCGCGCAGGCTGCTCGCCGAGAACCGGGGGCACCAGCTCGCCGAGACCCGTAAGCAGCTCGGTCTCGCGCAGAAGGACGTCGCCGCGGCGCTCGGGATGAGTATCGCCCGCATCTCTCAGATCGAGCACGGCCAAGTGATCTCCTTCGAGGTCATCGCCCGCTATGTCGAAGCGCTCGGCGGCCGCCTGGACCTGGTCGCCGACTTCGGCGACCGGACCGTGCGGCTACCGGTCAGTGACACCACAGCCACCGCCGCTTGAGAACTGTGTCATCTAGGCCAGAAATCGTTCTCGGCACGTTGGAAGCCAGTGACAATGCCCTCAAACTACGGCAGACGATGCCGGACCCAGCCAGACAAGACCGTTGCCCTGACGTGCCGTAACACGACCCAGCGGGACGCGGCCAGACGATGTCGGCCTGCACACAATCGCGACCATCCAGGTGCTGTGCTAGCCGTGCGCAGTACACGAGAATTACAGCTGACGCAGGTTTCATTTGCTTGAGGGTGCGATGCGGCTTCATGATTTCTTGGACTACTGGGCGCGGGAGCGCCCGGGAGCGGAGTTCGCCTTCGGCGGCGGGCGTTCGCTGACCTTCGCCGAGGCGGCGGCTGCCGCCAACCGCCTGGCGAACCGCCTGGTCGGGGTCGGGTGCGGCAAGGGCACCAGGGTGGCGGTGCTGGCCAGGAATGCCCCGTGGTACCCGTTGCTGTATTTCGCCGCGGCGAAGGCGGGGGTTGTCCTGTTGCCGCTGAACTGCCGGCTGACGCCGCCCGAGTGGCTGCGCATCCTCCACGACGCCCAGCCTGCGGCGTTGATCGCGGGCCGCGACTTTGTCGCCGGCGCCGATCAGATCCGCGGCGAGCTTGAGACCGTCAGGCACTTCGTCGCCGAGGGCGAGGACGGCCGTCCGGGCTGGAGTGCGCTCGATCGGTGGTTGTCGGACGGTTCCGCGAGGCCGCCTGCAGTCGAGGTCGGCGCGGCCGACGCGTTGTGGCAGATGTACACGAGCGGGACCACCGGCATCCCGAAGGGCGCGATGCTGAGCCACGGCGCGGTGTGCTGGAACATCGTCCAGGTCGGCCTGGCCCACCCCGTGTTCCCGGGTGACCGTGGTCTCGTCGTGCTGCCGATGTTCCACGCCGCTGTCATCCCGGCCGCCCTTTCGGTCCTGTGCCGTGGCGGGTCGGTCTACGTCTTGGATGCGTTCGACCCTGAGCAGGTCGTCGACGTGCTCGACCGGGAGCGGATCGGCGTCGCCACGCTGGTGCCGGCGATGCTCCAGGCGATCGTGAGCGTCGTCAAGAATGTCGCGGACCGCCGCTACGACGTCCTGCGCTCGATCTACTACGGAGCCTCACCGATCGCCGAGAGCACGCTGCGAGGCGTGATCGACGCCTTCGGTTGCGGGTTTGTGCAGTCCTACGGCATGACCGAGGCCGCCCAGGCGCTCACCTTCCTGACGGCGGACGACCACCTGCTCGCGCTCGCGAGCCGACCGGAGCTGCTGCTGTCCGCGGGCCGGCCAGCCGCCGGGACCGAGCTGCAGGTCATCGACGGAGCGGATTCGCCCCTGCCGGCAGGAACGCCCGGCGAGATCCTGGCGCGTGGCCCGCAGCTGATGAGCGGCTACTGGCGGCGTCCGGAGGCGACCGCGCACGCGCTCCGCGCCGGCTGGCTGCACACCGGCGACGTGGGGCGCATCGACGAGGACGGATATCTGTTCATCGAGGACCGCCTCAGCGACATGATTGTCTCCGGCGGCGAGAACGTGTCCCACAGGGTGGTCGAGGATGTGCTCCTCGCGCATCCGGCGATCGCCGACGCCGCGATCATCGGAGTGCCCGATGTGCGGTGGGGCGAGGCGGTCAAGGCGGTGGTGGTGCTGCGCTCCGAGATGACCTGCACCGAGGAGGAGATCCTCGCCTTCTGCCGGCCGCGCTTGGGTAGCTTCGAGCGGCCGCGCTCAGTCGATTTCCTCGACGAGTTGCCCCGAACCGCCACCGGGAAGGTGCTCCGGCGGGTGCTGCGCGAGCCGTACTGGGCGGGGCAGGACCGGCGCGTGGGAGGCGTATAGCGTGCGCGCTAGTCACAAACCTCGCAACCAGGTGCTGATAGGAATGATGGCCGAGGCGCACATCTCCAAGCCCAAGTACCGCCACGTCACCGCATCGATCAAGCTGCTGACGGCTGCGGCACCGCTCGGCTTCGCGTACGTGGCAGCCCGTGGGATCGCCACGTGAGCGGGTCGGTCGACGCCCGTGAGGTGCCGGCGGCCGATCGCAGCGTGATCCTGCGCCGGCACGAGGATGTCGCCGAGGTCGTGCTGCACCGTCCGCACAAGCTCAACGCCATGAACATGACCTGGATCAACGACCTGCTCGAGATCGTGAGCGCAATCGCGCGGGACAAGCCCGGTCTGGTCGTGATCCGCGGCGAAGGACGAGCGTTCTGCGCCGGCCTGGACCTGGACATGTTCGCCACTGAAGGCATACCGTCCGCGTTCTACCAGCGACAGGAGCAGGCGTTTGCCGCACTGGAGCGCCTGGACCGGCTGGTCATCGCGCAGATCCACGGCTATTGCCTCGGGGGCGGCCTCCAGCTTGCGCTGGCGTGCGACATCCGCGTAATGAGCGACGACGCGCTGCTCGGCCTGCCCGCCTCAGCAGAGGGCGTACCGCCCGGCATGGCGCCGTGGCGGCTGCCCCGCTACATCGGGCTGGGCCGCACGCTGCGGCTGGCCATCCTCGGCGAACAGATTGACGCCGAGGAAGCGCTGCTGATCGGCCTGGCCGACCACGTCGTGCCCGCCGACCGATTCGCCGAACACGCCGCCGCCCTAGTGGAGCGCTACAAGCGCGTCCCCCAGGCCGCTGCCCGGGCCACCAAGGAACTCGCCCGATCGTCCTTTGACACCGACTTCACCACCGCGTACGCCCGCTCCCGCGAACTGGTCCAGCAGTGCCTGGACACCGCCGACGCCGCCGACGCCCGGGCCGCGTGGCTGCGGCGCCACAAGTAACGGCCCCCTCCCCGGCGCATTCCAGCCGCCCCGTACTTGGTCTGCCCCCATACCGGCTCATGCCCATACCGGGGAGATGAGGCATCTCGCGCGCCGCAGCGCGTGGATAGTTACCCGATAAGGCTTGCTGCCCGCTGGACTGCTTCCTGGCAGAACTTGGGCAAGTCGCGCGGGTCGTCGATGAACATGGACGGCTTGACGCAGATGGTCGTGAAGCCTTGCTCCCACTGCCCGGGCAGGGATTCCATGGCCTGGCCGAGGTCGGCGACTGCGTCGCGGGAGGGGAAGTGGCCGCGGATACCTGTGGGGTGCCAGAAGTCTGCATGTCCTGTGAGCTGCGGCGATGGCAAGGGTCAGCCGTAGGGCATCATGATCATCCGTGTCCCTGCGCCTGCTCTATCTCGTCTTCGTCCGGCTCTGCGGCTGGCTGATTCTGCTCAGCCGGTCGTCGGCTTCCAAGGACGCAGAATTGCTCGTACTGCGGCATGAGGTCGCCGTGCTGCGCCGCGCCAATTCCCGGCCCAGGCTGGACTGGGCCGACCGCGCAGTCCTCGCCGCGCTGATCCGGCTCCTGCCGGCAAGGCCGCGGATGCACCGGCTGGTCACCCCCGGAACCGTCCTGCGCTGGCACCGCCGCCTGGTCACCCGCAAGTGGACCTACCCCAACCGGACAGGACAGCCGCCGGTCAGCGCCGAGATCGCCGCGCCGCCCTTTATATCGGGCTACACCTGCTCCTTCCATACCGCGACTGCCTCGTCGTCGCGCTCGAGGGCCTGCCGGACCGGGACCTGGGCTGACCAGCCGTGCCGGCGCAGCAGCTTCGAGGTGCCCTCGATGGTGTAGCCGACGTGGAACAGCTTCCCGATCAGCGTCTTGACCCGGCCCAGCGTCCACCGCTGGTCATTAGCGAACCCGTGCGCCAGCGGCCCTTTCCGCAGTTCCAGCTCCAGCCGGGCCCACTGCTGCGGGCTCAGCCGCTCCCGCGACACCGGCCCCCTGGACCGCAGCGCCTCCGGCCCGCCGTCCCGTCAGGCCCGGTACCACCGCCGCACCGACCCCTCGGTGACCCGCAGGCCATGCGCGATCTCGCCGATCGCGTCGCCGCGGGCGAACCGCCCGGCAGCCCTCAGCCGCAGCCGCTCACGCCGCTGCTCAGCTGGCGTGTACCCGCCCCGTTGCGCATACCGCATGCCTCGGTCATACGCCCGCAACCGGCCGACGTCACAACCCGCGCTCTACGAGTTCAGTCTGGTTAAACCTAAAGCAACGCAATTAGGGGCTGTGACCGCCTGATGCGATGGGATCATCATGGCCGGTATTCCCGCTCAGCACGTCTTGACGCTTGTAGGTGGAAGGGGTAGCGTACATTTGTATAGGGGGTGGGCATATGTGCAGCTGTGGATGTCATTCGCAGTATGCCGGCGAGCGGCCTGATAGTCCGGGTTGAGACGGCGGCCCGGAGAGGGCTTCCTTATGCCTTGGATTTTAGGTTCCAAGAGATTCCTGAATGCAGGTCCAGGCTTCAAGCCAGCCTATATGCAGCGACCTGGTACGATTTAGCTTCTTCTTCTTCTTCTTCTTCTTCTTCTTCACCGACCGCCCTTTACTGTGTCGAAGAACTTTGTGGCGGCCGCGCGATGCCAGTCTCTGCTGACGCAGGACGCTGCCCTAGGGATTTCCGCCCGCCGGGTGTCTTAGGTAAAGAGTTGACGATGCACCAATGGTGACAACGAGAGCACATTCTACGGGCACCGCTGGTTAACCAGAAATACACCGCTGGAGAATATTCAGCTAAAGACTGCCAAGGACGGCGATGGGCCCGCTGTGCGCCGGGCTTGCTGAGCTGAGGGCGCAAGTAGCTTCCCGACCAGGCGCTGCTCTGACGAAGAACGACATATAGGTGCGCGATGGCCATTACCACCGACAAGAACACCACCTACGGCCCACCACTAGTGGCCCAGAAGTACACGCCGCTGCGAAATCCCGTCTTCGACGACGCCGACCGGCCCGTCTGCACCGGCTTGCTGAACAACCGGATGAGGATGCTGCGGGCCGTCGGCCTGATCGGCCAGCAACTCGAATTGACCGTACCGAACTGGGCCGCCACCATCGCGGCCGAGAACGCTCACCTGCCGCCGCTGGTCGTGGTGTCCAGCAACCGGGCGGCCTGGATCCGGTGCGGCATCAACGCCGGCATCACTCAACGGGCGAACCTCGGCATCGCCGCGTATAACAGCGCCAGCGACCTGCGCGCGCTGACCGACGAGGACGGCAACCTGGGCATTTCGCCGCCGCTGTACGCGCCGAGCCGGATCGGCACCAACCGCAACGTCTACGTGGTCGTCAACATCGCTGAATATACCGTCTACAAGGCGAAACTGGCCGGCACCGGGATCACTCCGGTGGGCTGGAACTTCGCCAAGGGGGTAAGCGCGCAGCGCAACCTGCGTATGACCGGCTTCGGTGCTACCCGGTTCGCCGCGATGGAATTCTGCAAGACCTTGCGCCAACTGGCGGCAGCTGCGGCGGGCGGCGTGGCGCCGTGGAACTCGGCCTGGATAATCGACGACAACACCGTCGCGCTCTCCAACTTCGCCGGCTTCGCCGCGGCCGAGGCGGCCCTCGGCGCCAATGCCTGCGCGGGCTTCCACGGCGCCACGCTGGCCGAGACGCCAGCCGCCAACAAGGACTGGGCGCTGAACCAGATCGCGCGCGGCTTCGGCCAGCAGGCACCTCTCCTGCCGCCGTCGGTACCACCGGGATTGGTCCAGCAGGTCGCGCTGTGGAACATCGACTACTTTTACCGCAACCATCTCAACTTCGGCCCGCTGTTCATCACCTCGGCCGAGGACAAGAGCATCACCAATTACTTCAATAACCGAGGCATCCCGTACCAGTTCTACGACGGGACCCACGTGTGCAAGGAGAATCCGACTTACGACAACGGCGGTAGCGCTGCGAAGCTCAACAAGAACCGCCAGGATCTGGCCAGGTGGATCACCACCGCCGAAAGCGCCACTCCGCCGGCCGGCGCGCCGCCGCCGCCGATCCAGGTGCAGCCCCGCGACCCCGCCGACGGCGGCGTGCAGACCCTGAGCAACTTCATCACCACACGGGTGCTGCCGAACGCGCTGGAAGCAGTTGCGGCACAGGCCACTAACGCGAACTCGCAAGCCCAGGCCAAGAGCCAAGGCGTGGAGCAGCTGATCAGCGACGCGCTGAACGCCCGCTTCGTGACTCCCGGCGCGATCACGGGCACCTTCCAGATCAACGGCGCCAACCAGCAGGTGGTGCAAAGGCGGGACCGGCCATGACCGCGCCGTTCACCGATCTCACCGCGCTGGCCGCTCACCTACGCAACCGGGCCGGCGCGCACCAGCCGATCGTGCTGGATGACACGATCCTGGACCCGACCACGGCCACCGCGCTCGCCATCGCGTTCGCGCTGCCGGCCGGGCAGAACCTGGGGGTGGCCGGGGTCGCCCCGGGCGATATCGGTGACCCGGCCGGCCACGTGCTGACCATCAGCACCGGCACCGGTTCGGTGCTGCAGCTGAACCATGTGCCGATCGCCCTGAGCTTCTGGGTCGCGGGCGGCACCGTGCAACTGTCCGTCACCGCCACCATGCCGGGCCACTGGACCTTCACCGACAGCTTCACCGACCTCACGCTGTTCCCGTTCGACAGCCTGACCGTCAGCGACGCCCGGTTCGTCTACGGCACCGTCGAGCAGCCGGCGTTCAGCTGGCCAGGCGACGAGGACACCACTATTGACCTGCAGCCCGGGCAGAATCTGCTCTGCCGGCTCGGCCTGGGCGGTGTGTCGCTGGTGGCCAACCTGCTCGGCGTGGTGATCTGCAAGGACAATTCGTTCCGCTGCTACGGGCCGTTCGCGCCGACCGCCGGTCAGCAGCTGCCGGTCGGCACGCTGACCGCCTCGATCGACAGCTCCGGGTTCAGAATCGGCGCGCTGGCGCTCAGCAAGCCGCGAGTGGCCGTGCAGATCGGCAGGGCCGACGATGACACCAACCCGGTCCAGGAGATTGATCTTCTGGTGCTGGGCACCTTTCAGCAGATACTGCAGGTGTCGGTATCCATCCCGATGGCCGGCGATCTGTACCAGGTCTCCACCACCCCGCTGCTGCCCAGCGAGGGCTCGATCCCCAGCCTGATCGAGAGCCTGCCGGGCGGCGCCGGCTTCACCGACTACATCCCGGCTGAACTCAACTCGATCTTCGGCTCGGTCGGGCTGGACAACTTCACCATGGCCGTCAACACCGCCCCGGCGGTCAGCTACCTCGGGCTGTCGATCAGCACCCTGCAGCCGTGGCCGCTGATCACCGACGTGCTGGTGCTTGAGGGCCTGAACCTGATCGTCGAGGTGCTGGACCCGGCCGGGCTGAACTGGACCTCGGTATGGATCGCCGCGCGGGCCGAGTTCCTGCCGCACATCTTCACCGGCGAGTTCGACTTCGCCATCGGGCTGGAGAAGCAGACCTCCTGGGAGGTCAGCGCCGTAAGCGGCAGCTACCACGGCTCGGTTAGCCTGGGCGATCTGGTGGCAGGCCTGCTCAGCAGCCAGGAGTCGGTGCCGGCGGTGCTGCGCGCCATCTCCTTTGCCGACTTCGGGGTCAGCGCCACCCGCCCCGCGCCGGGCCAGCCGTTCGACTACACCTGTTACGGCAACGCCCTGGTCGCGCTGCCGCTACTCGGAACCGAGCTGACCGCGCAGTTGACCGTGGTGTTCAGCAAGACCGGCGCCGGCTACTCGGTGCACCTCGCCGGCGCGCTCGCGATCGGCGGCGAGGCGTTCACGCTGTCGCTCGATCTCGGCACGGCTGGCTCGAAGCTGCAGGCCACGTGGGAGGCGACCGACCACCTGCTGGGGTTCGCCGACCTCGCCGCCGCCCTCGGCTTCACCGATCCGCCCGCCATCCCTGACGGCCTCGATCTCCATCTCGCTGGCGCATCGTTCAGCTACGACTTCACCAAGTCCAAGCTGATGCTCACGGCGGAGTCCGCCGACGGCGGCGGCGCGGTGTTCATCGCAGATACCAGCACAGCGTCCTCGGAGCTTTACCTGTTCGGGATCCATGTCCCCCTGTCGGTCCACCTCTCGGACGTCCCCGTCGTCGGGGGCAAGGTCCCAGACGGGGCGAGCATCGGCATCATGGACGCGGGGGTGTGGGTGCTGTCGCGTCCGGTGACCTCGGACGAGGTGACCCAGCTTAACGACCGGATCAAGGCGGCTCCGCTGCCGCGCGGGGTTTCGGCCGCGCTCCCCCTGCTCCCGGCGCCCGAGCCCCCCGCTAGCTCGCTGACCAACCGGCTCCTGCTGAGCGCCACGCTTCAGCTCGGCCCGGCGGGTAACGTGCCGCTGCAGTTGTCCCTGCTGCCGATGACCGGCGCCGCCGCCATCGCCCCTGCCGAGGCGACCGACGGCGCCGAGGCAAGCACCGACGTGGCGGCGACCGACGGCACCAAGGCGGTCACGCCGCCACCGACCAGTCCTGACGGGGCGAAGTGGATCGAGGTGAACAAGGCGCTCGGGCCGCTGTCGGTGCAGCGGATCGGGCTGAAGTACGCCGATAGCGAGGTGTACTTCCTCGTCGACATCGGCTTGTCCGCGGACGGGCTCACGGTCGGCCTCGCCGGGCTGGCGGTCAGTTCGCCGCTGAAGACCTTCGCGTCCAGCTTCCACCTGTCCGGCATCGACCTCGAATTCAAGTCGAGCGTCTTCGAGATCGCCGGCGAGTTCCTCAACGTGCCGAAGGAGCAGCTCCCGGCCGGGGTCGAGTTCGAGTTCGAGTACGCCGGCGCCGCGACGCTGGCGGTCGCCGACTTCGACCTCACGGCACTGGGCTCGTACGCGCGTATCAGCGGCCAGTCGTCGGTCTTCGTCTTCGTGGTGCTCGACTACCCGCTCGGCGGCCCTGCCTTCTTCTTCGTCACTGGCGCCGCCGCCGGGTTCGGCTACAACCGCAGGCTGATCCTGCCCTCGGTCGAGGAGGTGCCGAACTTCCCGCTGGTCGCGGCCACGATAGATCCCTCATCGGTGTTCCCAGGCGGCAGCAATAAGAAGGATTCACTCAGCCAGGCGCTTGGCGTACTCGACAAATACATCAAGCCGTCGCTCGGCGATTACTTCCTCGCCGCAGGGATCCGGTTCACCACGTTCGAGATGCTGTCCTCGGTCGCCCTGCTGAGCGTGGCGTTCGGCAACCGGCTGGAGATCGCGCTGCTCGGAGACAGTCGGCTCAGCATTCCCGCCGACCCGACGGGCGAGCATCCGGACAACCCCAAGATCGCCAGCGTCGAGCTGGCCCTCGAGGTCAGGATCGACCCCGACGAGGGTGACTTCAAGGCCTCCGCCGTGCTGACCCCCAACTCGTGGGTGCTGTCGCCGGATTGCCGGCTGACCGGCGGGTTCGCGTTCTACATCTGGTACGGCGGCGAGCACGAAGGTGACTTCGTCATCACCCTCGGCGGTTATAACCCGCACTACCAGCCGGCGCAGTGGTACCCGAACGAGCCGCGTCTCGGCATCAACTGGGCCCTCAGCGACGTGCTCACGATCAAGGGCGGCTCCTACTTCGCGCTCACGCCGCACGCCATCATGGCCGGCGGCTCGCTCGAGGTGGTGTTCCAGGCCGGCGGCCTGCGGGCCTGGCTGAACGCCAACGCCGACTTCCTGATCGAGTGGCAGCCATTCCACTATGAGATCGACATCGGCATCTCGGTCGGCGTGTCGCTCACCTTCAGCCTGTTCGGCGCCCAGATCACGCTAAGCCTGGAGATCGGTGCCTCGCTCGAGCTGTGGGGCCCTCCGTTCGGCGGATCCGCGACGATCCACCTGTGGATCATCAGCTTCACGATCCCGTTCGGCGACCAGACGCCGGCGGCTCCGGCGCTGAGCTTCGACGAGTTCAACACCGCGCTGCTGCCGAAGGGCCAGGACTCGGCGCAGCAAGCGCGAGGGCTCGCGCTCTCGGCGGGGGCCGGCGGGGACACCCAGGCCAGCACCCCCATCTTCATCGTCCCGTCGATCACGGCCGGCATCATCGAGTCCCCCGCGAGCAACAGCAAGCTGACCATGCCGCTCGCCGCCGCCGGGGCACTGGAGATCCAGGTCACCACGCACTGGCCTTCGACGCAGCTGCAAGCCGGGTCGACCGATGGCGGCGCAGGCGGCCGCGAGACAGCGCCCGCGGCGGACCAGCCGATTTTCTCCTACCAGAGGAATGTGTACGCCAACCCGATGCACGGGACGGAACCGTTCACCGGCACCCTGACCGTCGAGATCCTCTACGACGGCGTGTCCCACAACGACTACTTCGTCTTCGACCCCATTCTCAAGAACGCCCCGGCGGCGCTGTGGACCAAATGGGATAGCGCAGGTCCGGCCATCAACCCGCCGACGGACAGCGACGGCAACCCTATCGTCACCGTCCCGGACGTCCCCTTTGGCATCCGCATTCGCCCGCGCGCGGAGCAGGACCGCGACCCAGGCGTTCCGATTCCCCTCGAGAACTTCGCGACCGAGCCCGAATCGATCTGTGTCTCGTGGCCGACCTACCGCCTGCCCACCGCGATATCGGGGGACGGGATCGACGAGATCAAGAACACGATCGCCGATCCTGTCGTCGGGGAAACCCGGATGACGCTCCTGCGGCAGCTCGCCTCGGCCGGAATCCGGAATCTTCCCGCCGCCGTGGCGTTCAGCCCCGGGCTCGTCCGGCAACCCGACGATCCGTTCCTTGATGTCCCGGTGGTGGCCACTCTCGGACAGGTACCGAGCCCGGGCAGAGTGTGAGAGGCGGCGATGAGCGATACCCAGCAGTCGGCCGATGACCACGGCGGCGTTCCGGTCGGCGACATCCGCTTCTACCAGGCGATCATCCCCCCGCTTCCCGACGGGAACTACACCCTGCGGGCACGGCAGACGCTCGACGGCCTGCCAGGTGCAGAACCCAGCCCCTCGATCCCCTCCGTCACGCTGCCGTTCGCGGTCCGCGGTCCGCGGTTCACCCTCAACCCGGCGGACATCAACTCATATTTCCCGCCGCCGAGCCCCCCGACCCCGTTCGAGGGACAGCTTCCGCACGTGGTTGTCGCCCGCAAGACACTGCCCTGGGAACGCCTGCTCGGCCCGGATCTGGATCAGGGGATCCCGTGGCTCGGGCTGCTTGTCGTGGACGAGGACGATCCCGGCGGGATCCCGAAGGTGCACAGCGGCACCGTGGCCGACCTGCTCAGGGACGGCGGCAAGCTGCCACCAGGGACGATAGGCCCCGCCTTGCGCACGGGCGACCTCGACGACGGCGAATCGGCCGATGACCCGTGCAGTTACACCGAGCTTCCGGCCGACCTGTTCGCATCGATCGTGCCGCGCCTGGCCGACCTGCCATTCCTTGCCCACGCGCGAGGTGTCGATACCGGCAACAAGCCGATCGAGGGCATCCTCGCCGAGGGGATCTACTCTGTGGTTGTCGGCAACCGGGTTCCGCACGGGTCGGCCGTCAACGGCGCGTTCCTTGTCTCGTTGGAGGGCTTCGGCGAACTGCTGGCCGGGCAGGCTGATGAGGAGGCGGCCAGGGAGGCAGCCGACGGGGCCACCACGATCCGGCTTGCCGTCCTGCACTCGTGGAACTTCCAGATGGGCGGCGAGGACCCGTTCGACGTCCTGATGTCCGCGGACCACTCGGGCCTGCTCGCCATCGACCCGCCGGCGGTGACCGAGGTCAAGACGGGCGCGAACTGCACGCAGCAGGCGATCACGGTTCCCGCGCCCGACCCGTCGTCGCCGGCCTTCGTCGAGGAAACCGTCCGCTACGCCCGGCAATCCGGCTACGCGGCGCTGACCCATGACTTCCGTGACGGCGGCCAGACGTTCTCCTGGTATCGCGGCCCCGTCATTCCCTGCCTGCTCGGCCTCGTGCTCAACGAGGATCAGTCCAATCCCGTGTTCCGGACGGCGGACTCGCTGCTCCGCTACGACCCGGCCTCTGGCCTGTTCGATACCGGCTACGCCGCCGCCTTCGAGCTGGGCTGGCTCCTCGCGCTGCAAAGTGAGGGCTTCGTCATCTCGCTGCGCTCGTACCTGCACCAGGCGAAGACGAAGGGCTTGCGCCTAGTCAATCGCCAGCAGCTCACCGCCGGCCCGTTTCCTCTCAATCTGCCCGCCGACGGAGCGGCGTCGATCCGCAACGGAGTCGTCCTCGATGCCGTCGTCCGGTGGCTGGCCATTCCGGGTGCCGACGCCCTGCAGGCAGCGCTCGGATCAACCGCCTCAACCGGCGAGGTCACATCATGACACAGCCACCCCGGCTCTCCCCGCTGCACCGATTCCTGTCCGACGAGTCACATCAGCGGGACTTGTTCAGCGTGGTTCCTCAGCCCCCTGACACGGTTCACCAATGGCTCGCCCAGCTCGTGCTGCTGAACGGCGTCCCCTTCGAATACCTGGTGCCGGACGACGCCATGCTGCCACCCGAAACCCTCCGGTTCTTCTTCATCGACGAGAACTGGATCGAGCGGATGATCGACGGCGCCCTGAGCGTCGTGGCGCGGACAGGGCTCGACCAATTGATCACCGACACGCTGCGTACCGTGCTACGCGACCCGGTCAGCGACGTCCACGCGACGAGGGTGCGCCGCCGCCTTCTCGGCGAAGACGTCACGTCGGCCGAACCGGAAGCGCTCAACTGGCCCTTGACCGGGTTCCTCATCCGTTCCGTTGTCGCCGACAACTGGAA
This sequence comes from Nocardiopsis sp., assembly GCA_021154785.1. Classification (GTDB taxonomy): domain Bacteria; phylum Actinomycetota; class Actinomycetes; order Streptosporangiales; family Streptosporangiaceae; genus Palsa-504. Next base: position 2,487 of record JAJKHX010000405.1, on the reverse strand, counting down.
AGGCATCGTGGTGGAGAACACGTCGAAGAACCCGCCGCACGCGCCCCTGACGATCCTGCGGCTCGACCAGCCGGCCCGAGGGGTTGTCCTCGGCCTGTTCAACGGCCAGCTAGGGTCGGTGACCTTCAAGCACCCGCCAGAGAGCCTGCACTTCGGTGTCGACGGGCTGCAGGACTTTCCCCCGACGTGGCGGCAGAACCTGCGCTACCTGGACACCGGGAAATACTACGACCCATTGGAACCGGTGTGTGTCCTGCACCGCGGCAACAGGGTGATCGACGTGGTCGGCACCGCGAACGCGATGAAGGCGAAGCTTGATCCGGCTCCTGCCGCCTTCACCTCAGCGGAGTTCGCGATCCAGATGATCCAGAGCCCGAAATCGGTGGCTTTCGAGATGATGTACCCGGCGCTATGAACATGGCATCCGCTGCTCCCAACCTGCTGGTGCCGATGAACGTCGACGCGCTCGCCGTCGGCACCGACTCGAATTCCTGGATGCTGCACGTACCGGATTTCGCGGCCGGCATGAACCAGGGAAACTTCCTCGGGTACCAGCAGCTCGCCGCCGACATGTGGCAGGAAAGCAAGTGCCCTTACCAACCCGGCGTCCACCTGCGCTGGGCGCTACCCGACGGGATCACCCAGGGAAGCGCGGCCGACGGCGGCGAGCCGGATTACACCGTGGTGCCCGACAGATGGGCGATCGTGCGGCTATCCGGCGCCGTGTCGCAGACCGAGCCGCCCGCGATCCGCGCCTGGATGGTCGAGAGCGACTTCGGCAGCGAGACCCCGGCCGGGAGCACCCAGTGGCCGGTCATGCCGACCACCTCCGATCCGGCGCCTGCCAGCTTCACCGACGTCCGCTACGTCGGCAGGCAGCTGGACTTCTGCAACTGGCCGTCGACCGCGCCCGCGGGCTACCTCAGCGACCTGCGCGCCAAGCTGACCGCCGTCGGATACGGCAGCGCCACGTTCGCCGCGTACTACCCGGTGTGCTCGAGCGTCTTCGGCTTCCTCGATGACCTCTGTGACCTTCCCGGCGCTTCCGCCGGCAACAGCGTCCAGCTCACGTACCTCGTGGCCGGCTGGTACTCCGACCCGGCCGCGGACGTCCTGTCCGGCTACGCCAATACCGCCAAGGAGCCGCACCGCTGGCAGGACAGGATGGCCTCGCTGCGCTGGACCTGGTACGACGAGACCACGGCCGGCGGCGATGCCCCGCCGCCGCCCATCCCGCAGCCCGCCAGCACGATCATCCACGGCTTCGTGAGCCAGGTGGCCTGGACCGGGGCCGGGACCCGCTACGACTACGGGCCGGGACAATCCGTCTCCCCCAAGTTCGCCGTCGGAAGCAGCTCACTGGATGCGCTCGCGGCCGTTATTGCCGCCAACGCATCGGGAAACCTGGACCCCGCCGAGATGGAGCGGCTTCTTGTCGCGTTCCAGAACGACCTGCTGTCCATCTACGACAAGGACGCGGACGCGGCGACGATCGTGTCCGAGCTGAACGAGCTGCTGCATGCCGCGTCGTTCGGATCGCGCAGCACCGGCACGGTCTACGAGATCCGCCGTGCCGATGCCAACGCCCCGGCCAGCGCCGCGCCGTCGGGCGCCGCCGCCGCGGCGGTGGCGCTTCCCGGCGACCTCGGCGACCAGCTGACCGCGATCAACCGGCTGCAATCGACGGCGGATACGACGGCGGCCGAGCTCACCTCGTACCGGCAGCAGTACTTCTACGCCTGGCACAAAAAGGCCGATGGCGTCGCCGTGGACGACGCCGTGCTCGCGCGGATAGCCGGGAACATCTCGGCCGCCGCCGGAAGCCTCCGCGACCTTACCGCACAGGTCGAGGCCGCGAAGAAGGCCATCAGGCACTCGCTCGCCACGTATCTACCCGCCTACGAGCTCGCCCCGCATTCCGGCGCGCGCTACTGGTGCCCCAGCGACATCTCCCTGCTGATCACGAACGCCGGCCGTACCTTCAGGCAGGGCGAGGACGGCCAGTACAGCCAGACCGGCAGGCTCCCCTGCCGGGTCACCGGGGACACGCTCACCGCCCTGCATTTCACCCCGCCCGGCGGCAACCCCGTCATAATCCAGACGGATGAAGTCTGCGCTGACGTGCCCCCGCACGCCGCCGCCTCATCAAGCCACCGGTTCGACGAGGCCATCGTCCCAGACCTCCGCGCGCTGCTGCTCGAGACCGTGCTGCTGGATCCCGCTCAGGCGACGTACCTGGCCGGGAAGTTCGGCCAGAACGCTGGCATCTCGGTAACGGCCCTGGCAGCCAGGATCCAGGAGCTCCAGGGCATCAACTGGAATGCGCCCGCCGACCAAACCCTCCCCGACCTGAGCGGCTACCAGGGACGCACGCCCTGCCCGGCCGCCGTCACGTACTGGCTCCGCTGCGACGGCACCTCAGGGAATCCGTGGGTTCCGATCATGATGCAGTGGCAGCTGGCCTGGTATCCGGCCTACCAGTCCGGC
>JAJKHX010000404.1 GCA_021154785.1 Nocardiopsis sp. | reverse complement strand
GGGGCCGGCAAGACCACGACGCTGGAGATCCTGGAGGGCTTCCGCGCCCGCGACGGCGGCATGGCCGAGGTCCTCGGTCACGACCCCGGCGCGCGGTCCAGCGCCCGCGAGCTGCGCGAGCGGACGGGCCTGGTCCTGCAGGACATCGCGGTCGAGCCGTACCTGACCGTCCGCGAGACGATCGCCCGCGCGGCCGGCTACTACCGGGCGCCGCGTGACGTGGCCGAGGTCATCGGGCTCGTGGGCCTGGCCGGCCGGGAGCGGCGTAAGGTCAGGTCGCTGTCCGGCGGGCAGAAGCGCCGCCTGGACCTGGCCCTCGGCCTGATCGGCAACCCGGCGCTGCTCTACCTGGACGAGCCGACGACCGGATTCGACCCGGCCGCCCGGCGAGACGCCTGGCAGCTCGTGCGCGAGTTGCGCACGGCCGGCATGACGATCCTGCTGACGACCCACGACATGGACGAAGCGCAGGCGCTGGCTGACCGGGTCGTGCTGCTCTCGAGCGGCGTCGTCGTCGCCACCGGCGCGCCGGCCACCCTCGGCGGCCGCGATGCCGAGCGGGCCCGCATCTCGTTCCGGCTGCCAGCCGGGTGCACGGCCGCCGACCTGCCGGTCCGGCCGGCCGACCTGCCGGTCCCGGCGCAGGCGGCGGACGGCATGGTCGTGGTCGAGACCGGCGCGCCGACCCAGGCGCTGCATCAGCTGACGGACTGGGCGATCCGGCACGGCCACGTGCTGGCCGGGCTCACGGTGGGACGGCCCAGCCTGGAGGACGTGTACCTGGAGCTAACCCGCGAAGGCGCGCCCGCGCGCGCCCCGGAAAGGATCATGCGATGACCACCACCGTTGCCGCCCCCCGCCGGGCCGGCCGCCCGGCCGGGTCGCGGGCCGGCAATCGCGGCAGCCTGCGCCTGCTGGCCCACCAGGTCGGGTACGAGCAGCTGTCGTTCTGGCGGAACCCGCAGAGCGCGGTCTTCACCTTCGTCTTCCCGGTCGTGTTCGTGGTCATCATGGGCGCGCTGTTCGGCGCGGTCGGGAAGAGCTCGTACTTCGGCGGCCTGTCCGCCCTGCAGTACTACGTGCCGACGATCGCCGCGCTGTCCGTGCTCGGATCGTGCTACGGACAGCTTGCGGTGGCACTCGCGGCCCGGCGGCAGGCCGGGATACTCAAGCGGATCCGGGCCACGCCGCTGCCCGCGTGGGCCTACTTCGCCGGACTGCTCGCCCACTGCGTGCTGGTGAGCGTGATCGACATCGCGCTCATCGTCGTCGTGGGCCGGCTGTACGGGGTGCCGTTCCCGTCGCACTGGCTCGCGATCATGCTGACGCTGGTGCTCGGGGCCGCGAGCTTCTGTGCCCTGGGCGTGGCGGTCGCGTCGGTGATCTCGAACGCCGAGGCGGCCCCGGCGGTGGCCCAGCTCGTGCTGTTCCCGCTGATGTTCATCTCCGGGACCTACCTGCCGATCCACTCCGCGCTGCTCAACCGGGTGGCCGGGTGGCTTCCGGTCCGGCCGTTCAACGAGGCGCTGACGGGGCCGTTCGCCCGGCACGCGGGGGCGGGCTGGCGGGACCTGGCGGTGCTCGCGGCCTGGGGCCTGGTCGGCGCGGTCGTGGCGGTCCGCCGTTTCCGCTGGGATCCGCGGCCCGAATAGCAGAAGCTGGCCGGGGCGGCCCGCCAGACCAGGGCCGCCCCGGGCGCTCAGGCAGCTTCGGCGATCTCCTGGAGCACGTCGAAGAACGCCTGCCAGCCGTCGATGGCGCCCTGGCGCTGCTCGTCGGTGAACTCCGGCGCCTCCTGCGTCATGTGCATATGCGTGCCGCTATCTGTCGGCGTGAGCTCGACGGTGACGGTGAGGCGAGCGGGTTTAGCGGGCTGGTCGGTCAGCGTGAACACCAGGCGCTGGCCGGGTACGACCTCCAGGAACTCGCCGGCCCAGTTGATGGTGGCGTTGGTGGGCAGCACCATGGTCGCGGACCAGGCCCGGCCGACGGCCGGCTCGTAGTCCAGGCGGTCGGCCGGGACCTGCGCGTCCTTGCCGCCGAACCAGCGCGCGAAGTGCTCCGCCGTCGTCCAGGCGGCGAACACCGCGGCGGGCGGCGCGGCGAAGTCCCGGTCGATCTCGAATCCCTCAGGCGTGATCCCGGTCATCAGGTCTCCTTCTTATCATCAGGGCGTAGGTCGTCAGGGCCCGCCTCGGTCAGGTCGTCCAGGAGCACGCCGAGGGCGTCGAAGCTCTCGGTCCAGAACACCCGGTAATCACCGAGCCAGGCCGACGCGTCCTGCAGCGGGCGGGCATTCAGCATCGCCGGCCGGTACTGGGCATCGCGGCCGCGCGTGACCAGCCTCGCGCCCTCCAGCACCCGCAGGTGCTTGGAGACGGCCGCGAAGCTCATGTCGAACGGCTCCGCCAGCTCGCCGACGCTCGCCGGTCCCCGGGCCAGGCGGGCGAGCATGGCCCGCCGGGTGGGATCGGCGAGCGCCGCGAAGGTGCGGCTCAGGGTGTCGGCGGGCGCCATGATCAGCGGGCGAGGAATTCCCCGAGCCGGGCGAAGAACATCTCGGTGCCCGCCTTCAGGGCCTCGAAGTGCTCGTCGGTGACCACGCCGGTCTGGCGGAACTCCTGCTCGGTGCCGCCGCCCGCCGCGCGCAGCGCCACCGTCATGACCGTGCGGGCCTCGTCGTCGGGCGACGGCGCGTCGCTGAGGGTGAAGACGAGCCGCCCGGGTGCGGCGACCTCGCGGTAGAAGCCGGCGAACGGCATCACCATCTCACCGTCAGGCGAGGTCTGCGTCTGCTGGAAGCGGCCACCCGGCTGCACCTCCATCACGACGTCGGACACCTTCCAGTCCGGCGGGCACCACCACTGCACGAAGTTGTCCGGCTCGGTCCACGCCGCCCAGACCTGCTCCGGGCTCGCGTCATACCGGTTGACCAGCACGAGCTCATGCGGAGTCTCGGCCTCTGTCATCTCCTGCTCCCCGTTGGTATAGCCCGATCTTTATTCAACCGATCGGTTCTGAACTGATAGGTTGAATAAAGCAGACCGCCGGGGCTATGTCAAGGTGCCGGGCAGCTTGCCGAGGCCGGGTACGCCACCCGTTCGGTCGATGGGTTCTGGCTAGAGGGATCCGTGAAACGTGTCGCACTTGTTCGGGTTGCCCGACTGGTAGCCGGTCGTGAACCAGTGCTGACGTTCCGCCGATGAGCCGTGGGTCCAGGTTTCCGGGTTCGTCGATCCCTGGAATTCCGTCTGGATCCGGTCGTCGCCGACGGCCGCGGCGGCATCGAGCGCATCCGCGATATTGGCCTGGCTGACCTGGTTCAGGAAGCCGGTGTCGACGGCGTGCGCGGCCCATACTCCGGCGTAGCAGTCGGCTTGCAGCTCGGTCCGGACGCTCTGGCCCTGAGCGCCCTGAGCGCCGCTGCCCGTATTGAGGACTCCCAGCAGGTCCTGCACGTGGTGCCCGTATTCGTGGGCGAGGACGTAACCCTGGGCGAACGTTCCGCCCTTCGCCCCGAACTTCGTTTTGAGCTCGGAGAAGAACCCCAGGTCGATGTAGACGTTCTTGTCGGCGGGGCAGTAGAACGGGCCCACGTCGGTCGACGCCGGGCCGCACCCGGTGTCGGTCTGACCGCTGAAGAACACCGTCGGCGCCAGCGTGTAGCCCTTCAGTTCCTTCGACCAGTAGGACTGGATGCTGTTCACGTAGCCGACGATCCGGCAGTCTTCCTTCCGCTGGGCATCCGCTCCGGTGCGGCATTCGCTGGCCACCGTGCCCGAACTGCCCGGGTCGCCTACCTGCTGCCCGTTGAGGCCGCTCAGCTGGTTGAGGATGTCGGTCGTGGTGCCGCCTCCGCCGCCCGCCAGCGTGAGGACCAGTGTCAGGATCACTCCGACGATGCCCAGGCCGCCCCCGCCCAGCGCGACCGTACGGCCGCTCACACCGCCCCGCCGGTCCTGGATCTGCGACGGATCGAGGTTCGATCCGGGGTCGAAACTCATGCGCTGACCCTAACATCAGCGGCTTTGGCCTACATGTCAGTCCACGGGTCGGGATCAGGACGACATTCCGCCTGGTGGGGTGAACGGAGGTCGAGTCCAGTCAGCCTGCGCGCCGCGCTCAGGAGGTTGTGTCATATCGGCTGGGCCGGTCATCCGATACCCGGGAGTGACCGCGTGCAAGCAGTACCAGGTACGCGGCGGCGACGATGCCGGTGAGGTTGATGACGAGCTGGAGGGCTGATCCTGCCGCGTCGTGGAAACGACCGAAGACCAGGGCCAGCGCCAGGTTTCCCGCGGCCGGAATCGTGGTGACCGAGATGAACACGCCCACGAGGGCCGCCGATCTGGCGGACGTGAGCGACAGCATGCCGGCGGCGCCGGCGGCGAGGGCGGTGATGAGCGAGAACCAGCCAGGCTGGTAGATGAATTCGGTGCCGGTCGAATGAGCGAGGTCTCCAGCATTCACCAGACCGCTAGCCCGCCACAAGACGGCCACGACGGCGGTCGCTGCGATGGCACCGGCGAATCCGACCACTAGCGCGATTATCCCGCGGCGCACGGCGTCCATCCGGCGCAGTCGCAGCCCTACGGCTATCCCGGCGAGCGGGCCGAACTCGGGGCCGACGACCATCGCGCCGACGAGAGTGATCGGGGAGTTGGTCGCGACGCCGATCGCGGCCAGCAGGCATGCCAGCACCATGAACGCCATGAACACCCAGGTCAGCGTCGAGTCTTCGCCAGTGCTGGAGATGACCTCCTCCCAGATGACAGCGTCGGCGGCGTCTCCTGGGGCATTGCGCTCAGCGCGGCGCACGCCATCACCGATCGCCGTGTCAACCGCGTGCAAGCTGATGGAGCCGCGCCGGCCGATGCCAAGCTCCCGCAGGCCGTTGAGGACTTCCTGGACACACTCGCGTGCAAGATCAGCCTGGATCAGGTCGCCGCTCGGCTCGCGAGCCGCGCCCGGGAGCACAACGAGGTTGGTCGCCCCTCGCTGGCCGCGCAATATCGCCTCTACCTCATCACGGAGATCAGCCGGGCTCACTACCCGTACATGCAGCAACGACATGCTGGGTAAGCCTGCCCGACATACTCCGCTACCGTCGAGAGGCCTGCCCCATCCGGACCCGCGTCCGGCCCCAGGATCCCGCCAGGGCCCGACGTTGCCGAAGGCTCCCGCCAGGCGCCGCCTGCCCCCATCCGCGAATACCACTGCGCCGGAACCGAGCCTGCCCGATCAAGTGGCTAGCAGCGCGGCCGACTGGCGCCGCCATGTCCCCCCGGCTCGTCAGCGACTCAAAGCATCCACCGAGGCTAGCTGGCTTGCCCAGCATCTGGGCCGTGTACCCGCTCATCGGCCCCGCGCCGGGGTGGCGCACGCCGGCACCTTCTCCTCGGCGCCCGCGCAGCACACGCCGCTGATCATGACGGTCAAGGGGGTCCGCGTCGCGTTCCTGGCCTACAACGAGCTGACCGACGGTATCCCCTCGCCGCATCGGTGGTCGGTCAACCGGGCCAGCGCGGCGCAGGTCCTGTCCGACGCGCACCGCGCCCGCACCGACGGCGCGCAAGCCGTCATCGTCAACATTCACCGGGGCGATCAGTATGTCGCCCAGCCCAGCAGCTTCCAGCTCTCCCTCGCCGGCCAGCTCACCCGCTCGCCCGACATCACCGCAGTCGTCGGCCAGCACGTGCACATTGTCCAGCCCATCCGCGTGCTGCCCGGCCGCCGCCCAGGACGGGATGATGGTGCTGCTCACCATCACCGTGGACAGCCGCGGAGCGCGCGTCACGTTCATCCGGTACGTTCCGATCGGGGACCGGCACCCGGACTTCGTGGTGCTTCCGGCCGGGGTCGCGTGGCGCACCGACCCCGCCGACGCCGCGGCCCTGCGCGCATCCTACGAGCGCACCGTCGCGGCAGCCGGGCGCGGTCCTGGCATCCAGCCGATCCCCGACCACCTGTTATCAGCGGCGATGTTGGATATGGGTGCGTGGTGACGGTCTTCATCAGGTCGCGAAGATATGCCCGTGCCTGGCCACGATTGACGTGGCCAGGCACAGGCGGCTTTGGTCTGAGCTAGCTGCCGGGCCGGCTCAGCTGCCTTCGGCGACCGGAAAGACCGCGTCGGCGACGAGGCCGTGCGCCTCGCGGTGCACGGAGATCGCGGCGTCGGCGTCCGGCGCCTCGACCAGGCAGAAGATCCTGCCGTGCTCCTCGTCAACCCAGTACTGCCGGTAGTCCACGCCGTACCGGCCCTGCGTTTCGAGGTCGGCACGATGGGCTCCGGCGACCTGCTCGGCTGACACCGGGCCGTCCATTGTGTGGATGTCCATAAAGAGGGCCATTGTTTGTCCTTTCCTGGCCGTGGTGGTGGCCTGTGGGTGTTCATGACACGATCAGTCTTATGGGGGGTTCGGCGATTGACCATGACCGTGGCACCGGCGCATCTGATCGCGTGACCGCGCGCGACCAGGGCCGGGCGTCGGCGGCGCTGCGGTCGGCGCTTGAGCGGCTGCGGCTGGAGGGCGCCGTATTCCTCCGGGCCGAGTATCGCGAGCCATGGGCGTACGAGTCCCTGACCGCGCGGGAGACAGCGAGGATCCTCCGGCCGGATTCCGATCGCGTCATCTTGTTCCACGTCGTCGCCAGCGGCGCCTGCTGGGTCGCTGTAGACGATGGTGACAAGCACTGGGCGCGGCGCGGTGACGTCATCGTGCTTCCGTACGGCGACCAGCATCGCATGGGCGGCGTACGGGACGCCGGCCTCGTCTCGATATCCACGATCCTGCAGATGCCGCCCTGGCGGCAGATGCCGGTGATCCGTCACGGAGCGGACGGCGAGCTGACCGATGTGGTCTGCGGCTACCTGCACTCGAGGGACCCGCTGTTCGACTCAGGCCTTCGGGTGTTCCCGCCGGTATTCGTGGTGCGCCCGCCGGACGGTCCCGCTGCCGACTGGGTGCGCGCCAATGTTGCCTATGCGCTCGAGCAGACCGAGGTGGCACCATCGAGCCCGGGCATCGTGATGTCGCGCCTGCCTGAGTTGCTGCTCGTCGAGGTCCTCCGCCTCCATCTCGCTTCGGCGCCCGCCGCGGACCGGGGCTGGCTCGCTGCCCTCAATGACCCGGTGCTGCGACCCGCCATGTCCTTGCTGCACAGCGCGCCCGGGCGCCGGTGGACGGTGTCCGCACTGGCGCGGGAAGCCGCCGTGTCACGGTCCGTGCTCGATGCCCGATTCCGCGAAGTCCTCGGCAGGTCTCCGATCCGGTACCTCACCGAGTGGCGGATGCACCTCGCAGAGGACCTCCTGACGACGACCGATCTGGGCGTCGGCGTCGTCGCCCGCAGGGTTGGCTACGATGCCGAGGAAGCGTTCAGCCGTGCGTTCAAGCGCGCACACGGCGAGTCGCCGAGCGCCTGGCGTGCCACTCATGTGCTGCGCTGACGCAACGATGAAGCCCGGGTCCCGGGCCGGGCACACCGGCGTCCCGATCATGGTGCCGGCCGTAAAACAGGGCCCTCCCCTGGCGAGTGATCGACGCTCAGATCGCACCGCGCGAACATCGCGGCTCGCGCTGACTAGACGGAACCGCCCCTTGACCGGCGGCCGCACGAGGCCGCTCTCCGGCACCATTGTGAGCTCTGGCGGCTCAGCCGCGTTCAGTCGAGCTTTGGCGGTATCACCGAGATCCAGAGGAATCATCGGCCGCAGCCTCGGCCTATAGTCTGACCAGGTTTTCTACATAACCAGTGCCACTGGGTTCTAACGAAACGTTAGACGAGAAGTTAGAACCGGCAGCCTGGGGCCAATCCGTGTGGGGTAGTAGAGGAACTGGCGATGAAGTCGCCTCCGAGGACCATCGCGGCGGCCTGCTCGATCGTGACGTCCCAGCAAGTCCTTGTTCGTGCATCTGACGGCACGCGCACCAAGGGCAATAGCGGTGGTGCTGGTTACGGATCTCGGCATAAGCCACCTCGTGAATCTCACCGCAGACGAGGCACGCGCAGCGGCGCGGGCTCTGCGGGCCTACGAAATCCTCAAGGGGTCTCAGGCCAAGTTGTGAGTACTGAATCTGAACCGCATGGGCCTGGACATGATCGCGGGTCATCCGCATCCGCCGGGGCGGAACCGCCAGGGGCCGGGCGGACATGACCCGTCTTTGCCGTGAAGCGCCGCCCGCGGCAGCCCGCCCGGGATACGCTCCGGGCGGGCCGGGCCGACCTTGAACGCTGAAATTCTGTAGCTCCACGCCCCCGCATGCGCAACCGGTGTGGTGCTCTCGTGCACCACACCGGTTGCGTGTCAGCGCCCCGGCAGTTGCATCTTGGTCAGGCCGGGGGGTGTACCGGCGGTCACGGGCAGGAAATCACATCCGGCTGACGTGCGGCCGGCTGGGCGGGCACGGACGGCGTGCCAGTGGCGCAGCCGCCGCTGCTACCCCCGCCGCAACTAAAGGTGACAGTTGGACTGGTGCTGACGATTGGGTTGCTTCCTGCGATGATGACCCATCCTGCGGGAGGGCTTGAGGGTTATTCAGGCCTTCCGATAGAAGTGCAGGCCAACTACCGCTGAGATAGTCGTCTCAAAT
>JAJKHX010000403.1 GCA_021154785.1 Nocardiopsis sp. | reverse complement strand
CCTCGCCGGTCACGCTGCGGACGACGTCCGGGCCGGTGATGAAGACCCGCCCGGCGGGAGCCATGATGATGATGTCGGTGAGGGCCGGGCCGTACGCGGCCGCGCCGGCGGCGGGGCCGACCACCACCGAGATCTGCGGCACCCGGCCGGAGGCCCGGGTCATGGCGGTGAACATCCGCCCGACCGCGTCCATGGACTCGACGCCGTCGGCGAGCTTCGCGCCGCCCGAATGCCACACGCCGACCACGGGGCACCCGCGGCGCACCGCGATCTCGATCGCCTCGACGATGCGCGTGGTCCCGGCCATGCCGAGCGCGCCGCCCATCTTCGTGGCGTCGGTGCAGTACGCGACCACCGGGGCGCCGTCGATCCGGCCGGCGGCCGTCAGTACCTCGATGTCACCGGCCGGGTGCAGCAGCTCGCAGTCGTTCCCGTCGAAGAGCTGCGTCAGCCGCAGCAGGGGGGCACGCAGGTCAATGCCGGCCACGTCGAGGCGCGGCTGGGCGGTCGCCAGTACGGTCATCTGATCTCCCTGCGCGAGGATGGACGGGTTAGCAGCCCGGCTACCGGGATTCGAGCAGGTCCAGGACGGCCCGGGCGACGGCTTCCGACCGCAGCAGGTCGGCATGGCCCACGTCGACGGGGATCATCCGGCCGACCAGGCCGGGCCCGTCGCCGGCCGGCCGGGGCCGGGCCGGCAGCGCGGCGTAGGCCGACGACGCTATCCCGGTCGAGCGTTCCCAGGCCGAACTCGGGTCGATCAGGCCCGCCGCGCACAACCACGAGATATACGACTCGAACGAACGGGTGAACTTCTCGTCCCGGGCATCGCCGAGACCCGCTCGCTCGAACGCGGGGGTGACCGTCTCCAGGTAGCTGCCGACCATTTCGGCGGCCGCGCCGGCCACGTCCGGGCCGGCCGCCAGGGCAATTTCAGCCACCAGCTTCATGGCCCGCTCGATCTCGTCGTCTCCGAGGAGCGAGCTGATGGAGCTGATCTCCCGCTGGAATTCGAGGCAGAGCAGCTCGGCACTGGAGAGTTGCGGGTCGAACAATATTATTTTCGGCATCGGCTGCCATTGCGCGATGCCCTCGGCAATGGCCGCTGCGTAGACGCTGCCGACACGATGGCCGAGCACGGCGAGCACGTGCGGCCGGGTCGCCTTGATGCCCTCGAGCCACGGGCCGACATAGGCGGCGTCAGCCGGCCGCGGCTGGCAGCGGACGGCCGGCGGCCGCGTCTGCAGGAACCGGTAGCCCGTGCCGATCTTGCTGGCCAGATCGGGGAACCCGGCTTCGCCGCGCCGCCGGCCCGGGAAGTCGGCACCGAGCACGACCGGGCCGGAGTCGTCCCGCGAAGCCCCGGAAATGACATCCCATGAGCGTGGGTCCGTCATTACTGATCCCCCGATCGGTCCTTGCAGGAAAAGTCATCGGTGATGAACTCCGGGCACTTTATATTCAATCCGCCATGACAGCAGGGAAGATACCCCTAAACAGCCCCTACATAAGGCCACGGCCACCTCGGTGCGACCGGATCCCAAGGGCGGCGAACAAGGGTGAGATTAGGGGTTACGGGAGGCCGGGGATATCTATTTGATAGGAGCGAGAACGGCAAGCGAAAACGATCCCGGAGAGGAGGTCGCGATGGATGATCTGGCCACGGGCACGATGGAAATTAATTCGGTCCAGGCTATCCTCCAAGGCGGGCCGGAGACCATACCGGCTGCGTCGCGCAGGCAGGAGGTCAGCCCGCTGGCGGAGAAGGTCAAGCTCCCGCACTACGGCGGCTACGAGCACTTCGAGCGGATGGCGAGCCTGGTCGAGGACACCTCATGCCGGGAAGTCATTTACCGCTGGACCATGCGGACCGAGCAGGCCGAGTAGCCAGGCGGAGAACTGGCCTGGTGGCGAGCAGCCCATCCGTTCGGTCGCAAAGAACGGGTGGGCTGCCGCACGTGCGGGCGGACCCCAGGTGATTACGGAGCTGACGCCCCGGTGAACTGGCTGTTGTACAGGTCGTGATAGGCGCCGTGGCGGCCCAGGAGCTCGTCGTGGCTGCCCTGCTCGACGACCCGGCCGGCGTCCATCACCACGATCGTGTCCGCGTCGCGCACGGTGGACAGCCGGTGGGCGATCACGAAGCTGGTCCGGCGGGACCGCAGCCGCGTCATCGCGTCCTGGATCATCACCTCGGTCCGGGTGTCGACGTTGCTGGTGGCCTCGTCGAGGATCAGGATGCCCGGATTAGCCAGGAAGGCGCGGGCGATGGTCAGCAGCTGCTTCTGGCCCGCCGACAGGCTGGACGCCTCCCCGTCCAGGACGGTGGCGTAACCGTCGGGCAAGGTGGCGATGAAGTCGTCCGCGTGCGCGGCCCGGGCGGCGGCAATGATCTCCTCGTCGCAGGCGCCCTGCCTGCCGTACCCGATGTTGTCCCGGATCGTGCCGGCGAACAGCCAGGTGTCCTGCAGGACCATGCCGAAGCGGCGGCGCACCTGGTCGCGGCTGAGGTCCCGGTAGTCCGCGCCGTCCAGCAGGATCTGGCCGCCGTCGATTTCGTAGAAGCGCATGAGCAGGTTCACGACGGTGGTCTTGCCCGCCCCGGTCGGGCCGACGATTGCCACCGTATGGCCGGGGGCCGCCGTCAGCGTGAAGTCCTCGATCAGCGGGCGGTCCGGGGCGTAGCGGAAGGACACGTGCCGGAGCTGGACGCCGAGGGCCGCCGGGACCGGCTCGTCCGGGGTGCCGCCGGCCGCTCCGTCGCCGGCCGGGTCCGCGCCCCCGATGACCGCCTCCTCGGGCTCGTCGAGGAAGTCGAGCACCCGCCCGGCCGACGCCAGCCCGGACTGGATCATGTTCACCTGGCCGGCGATCTGCAGCAGCGGGATCGTGAACCGCCGTGAGTACTGGATGAACGCCTGCACCGCGCCGAACGAGATCACGCCGCTGGCCACCTGGAACCCGCCGAGCGCCGCGATGGCCACGAAGTTCAGGTTGCCGACGAACTGGACGGCCGGCAAGATCACGCCGGACAGGAACTGAGCCCGGAAGCTCGCCTGGTACAGCTGCTCGTTCTGGCGGCCGAACTCCGCCGTCATCCGCTCCCCCTGGCCGAACGCCTGGACCACGGCATGACCGGTGTGGGTCTCCTCGACCAGCCCGTTCAGCTGGCCGGTGCGCTCCCACTGGATGTCGAACTCGACCTTGGACCGGCGCGCGATGACGGAGGTGAGCACGATGGCCAGCGGGATGGTGACCAGCGAGACCGCGGCGAGGAGCGGGGAGATCCAGAACATCACGCCCAGGATCCCGATCACCGTGAACACCGAGGTGAGCAGCGGGGTCAGCCCCTCCTGCAGGCTGTTGTAGACGTTGTCGACGTCGTTGGTGACCCGGCTGAGGATGTCGCCGCGCGGGTGGCTGTCGAAGTACTGCAGGGGCAGCCGGTCCAGCTTGGCGGAAACCGCCTGGCGCAGCCGGTACACGATGCGCTGTACCAGCCCGGCCATGAGGTACCCCTGAGCCCAGCTGAACCCCACGCTCAGCCCGTACAGCAGGGCGGTCAGGCCAAGCAGCCGGCCGAGCCCGTTGAAGTCCACGCCGGTACCCGGGATGAAGTTCACCGTGCCGAACGTCCTGGCCAGCTGCCCCTGGCCATGGGCCCGCAGCCCGGCGATGACCTGGGCCCTGGTTTCCCCGGCCGGGAAATGATCGCCGATGATGCCGGCGAACAGCACGTTGGTGGCGTCGCCGAGAAGCTGGGGGCCCGCGGTGAGCAGGGTGACCGAGATCGCGCCGAGGATGGTGACCGTCGCCAGCCGGGACCGCTCCGGCCGGAACCACGGACGCAGCCGCGGCAGCGTGGCCGGGCGGGTCCCGGGCGGCTCGGCCGGCTGCTCTTCGGATGGCGCCGGCGCGCCGGAGTCCGCCCCGGCGGCCTGGGTCCGTTCCAGGGTCATGCGGCCGCCCCCTCGCCGAGCTGGGACATGACAATCTCCCGGTAGGGCTGGCAGCCGGCCAGCAGCTGGGCATGGGTACCGAGGCCGGCCACGCGCCCGGCGTCCAGCACGATGATCTGGTCGGCGTGCATGATCGTGCTGACCCGCTGGGCCACGATGACCACCGCCGCGTCCCGGGTTCCTTCCCGCAGCGACCCGCGCAGGCGGGCGTCGGTGGCCGCGTCCAGGGCCGAGAAGCAGTCGTCGAGCAGGTACAGGCGAGGCTGCCTGACCAGGGCCCGGGCGATGCACAGGCGCTGGCGCTGGCCGCCGGAGACATTCGCGCCGCCCTGGTCGATCGGGGCGTCGAGCTGACCCGGCATGCTGGCCACGAAATCGCGGGCCTGCGCGATCTCGAGCGCGTGCCACAGCTCCGCGTCGGTGGCGTCCGGCCCGCCGAACCGCAGGTTGCTGGCCACCGTGCCGCTGAACAGGAAAGCCGTCTGCGGGACCAGGCCGATCGCAGACCAGAGCCGGCCGGCCGACTGGGCCCGCACGTCAGTGCCGTTGACGAGCACCGTCCCGCTGGTGGCGTCCAGGAACCGCGGGATGAGGCTGAGCAGGGTGGTCTTGCCGCTGCCGGTACCGCCGATGATCGCGCTGACCTGGCCGGGGAACAAGGTGAAGGTCAGGTCGTTCAGGATCGGACGTTCGCTGCCCGGGTAGCCGAAGGTGACGGTGCGGAACTCGACGGCGCCGGTGACGGCGGGGGCCGCCGGGGCGGCCGGATCGGCGACGGCCGCTACGGTCCCGAGGACCTGGGTGATCCGCTCCGCGCTGGCCACCGCGCGGGGTGCCAGGATCAGCACCGTCACGGCCACCAGGACGTACAGCAGGATCTGCAGGATGTAGATGAGGAACGCGGTCAGGTTGCCGATCGGCATGGCCCCCTCGCTGACCAGCCGGCCGCCGAACCACACGATGCCCACGCTGGACAGGTTGAGGACGCCGACCAGGATGGGCAGGGCCACCGCGAAGATCCGGGCGATGCGCAGCCCGGTCCCGGTGATGTCGGCGTTGGCCTCGGTGAACCGCTCCTGCTCCGAGCGGGACCGGCCGAAGGCCCGGATCACCCGGACGCCGGTGATCTGCTCCCGCATCAGCTGGTTGATCCGGTCCACCTTGACCTGCAGGGACCGGAACAGCGGGAGCGAGACGGCCAGCGTCACGCCGATGACCACCGCCATGGCCGGGATGGTGACCAGGAGCAGCAGGGACAGCGCGGGGCCCTCGTGGACCGCCATGACCAGGCCGCCGAGGCACATGATGATGGCGATGACGAGCTGGGTCAGCGCCGACTGGACGAAGAGCTCGACCTGCTCGACGTCGTTGGTGTTGCGGGTGATCAGGGACGGGATGCCGAACTGGTTCATCTCCCGGCCCGAGAAGGCCTGCACCCGCCGGAAGATCGCGGCGCGGATGCCGGCCGCGGCGCCCAGCGAGGCGCGCGAGGCCTGGTAGGTCGTCACGACGGAGACCACCCCGAGGGCCAGGACGATGCCCAGCATGATGGCGCCGGTCCGCCAGATGTAGCCGATGTCACCGGTGATGACGCCGTGATTGATGATGTCGGCGTTGAGCACCGGCAGGTAGAGGACCCCGGCGGCCTGGACGACCAGCAGGATGTTGACCGCGATCACCTGGCCGGCGTAGGGCCGCAGGAAGACCCGGAGCAGGGTGCGCAGGGCGGCCCAGCCGCGGGCGGGGGCTAGGTGTTCCATGGCGGTGCGCTCCGTGCCAGTGCTTTTCATGCCGGTGTTTTCCATGGCGCGGCCAGGCAGGCCGTTACCGGACCGGTACCCGGCCGGCCGTCAGGTCGGGCGCGGTCAGCCGCATGGTCGTCGGGCCGGGCCGCGGGGCCGCTGCCAGGTGCAGGCACTGCACGCCGTCGCGCTCGCCCGCGCTGGCCGTGCTGGCCGTGCTGGCCGGGGAGGTGCTGGTCAGGCAGGCGCAGGGGTCCTCGGCGAAGCCGGCGAACCGGTAGGCGATGTCCATCATCCGGTTGCGGTCGGTGCGGCGGAAGTCGGCGGCCAGGTGCACGCCGGCCCGGGCGGCCTGGTCGATCAGCCAGTTGAGGATCACCGTCCCCGCGCCGAACGACACCACCCGGCAGGAGGTCGCGAGCAGCTTCAGGTGCCACACCCCGGGGCGGTACTCCAGCAGCATGACGCCGACCGCGCCGTGCGGACCGAATCGGTCGGACAGCGTCACGGTCAGGACCTCGTGACCGGGATCGGCCAGCAGCCCGCGCAGCGCGGCATCGGAGTAGTGCACGCCGGTGGCGTTCATCTGGCTGGTACGCAGGGTGAGCTCCTCGACCCGGGACAGGTCCTCCTCGTCGGCTCGCTTGATGGCCATCACCAGCTCGAGCGAGCGCAGGAAATCCTCGTCGGGCCCGGCGAAGGACTCCCTTTCCGCGTCGCGGCGGAAGCTGGCCTGGTACATCTGGCGGCGCCGGCGGGCGTCGACGGTCACCACGTCCGGGCGGAACTCGGGCCGGCCGGGCAGCGACGCCGCCTGCTCGGCCGGGTAGCAGCGGACCTCGGCCGCGCGGAAGCTGACCTCGGCCCGCTCACTGGGCAGGTCGTCGATGAAGGCGATGGTGTTCATCGCGAAGTTGAGCTCGTCCGCGATGCCGCACACCGAATCCGACTTGCGGCCCCAGCCGATCCGGGGGTGCACGAAGTACTCGGCGATGCCGAGGTCCTCGAGCCGCTGCCAGGCGAGGTCATGATCGTTCTTGCTCGCGATCGACTGCAGGATGCCGCGGGCATCCAGCGTGATGATCACGTCACGGATCTCGTCGGGCAGCCTGACGCCGGGATCCTCCAGCAGGGTGCCCTGCCACAGGGTGTTGTCCAAGTCCCAGATCAGGCACTTCACCAGCGTTGGCGCGTCTGGCACCAGGTCCTCCTCGTTCGTTCCAGCCTGGGGCCGGCCAGCGTAGGTCAGCCGGGTCCGGCGGTAGTCAGCGCGTGCTGGGCCAGGAGCAGCTGGCAGATCTCGTTGCTGCCCTCGATGATTTCCATCAGCTTCGCGTCCCGGTAAGCCCGGGCCACGACGTGGCCGTCCTGCGCGCCGGCCGAGGCCAGCACCTGGACGGCCGTGCTGGCGCTGCGCGCGGCGTGGCCGGCGCTGACGTGCTTAGCCAGCACCGCCGCCATGACCATGTCCGGGGACGTGTCCTGCCAGCACCGGCTGGCGTGCTCGCAGACCCGGGTCGATACCTGTTCGGCGGTCAGCAGCTCGGCCAGGTGCCTCGCGACGAGCTGATGCTGGGCGATCGGCCGGCCCGACTGCTCGCGCCGCCTGGCGTGCCGGACCGCCGCGGCCAGGCAGGCACGGATGATGCCGACGCAGCCCCAGGCGACCGAGATCCGGCCGTAGGACAGCGCCGTGGTGAAGAGCAGCGGCAGCGACTGGCCGCCGCCGCCGAGCACGCTCGAGGCGGGCAGCGTGACCTGGTCCAGGCGGACATGCGAGTGCCCGGCGGCACGGCAGCCCACCGGGTCGGCTACCGGCTCCAGGCGCACGCCCGGCGCGGAGGCCGGCACCACGGCGAAGGCCGCGCCGTCGCCGTGCCGGGCCAGCACGACCAGCAGGTCGGCGTAGCGCGCCCCGGTGACCCACATCTTCTCGCCGTCCAGGACCACCGAGTCGCCCGCGGGCGAGGTCCGGGTCTGCAGCGCGGACAGGTCGCTGCCCGCGCCGGGCTCGCTGAACGCGACGGCCGCCAGCTGGCCGCTGGTCAGGTCGGCGAGGTACCGGCGCCGCTGCTCGCGGTCGCCGAGCCGCTGTATCGTCCAGGCCGCCATGCCCTGCGAGGTCATGATGCTGCGCAGGGAGCTGCACAGGCTGCCCGCGTGGGCGGTCAGCTCGCCGCTGGGCCGGCTGGCCGCGCCGAGGCCGCCGTAGGCGGCCGGCACCTCCGCGCACAGCACTCCGTGGGCGCCGAGCTTGCGGAGCAGCCCGGCGGGCAGTTCCCCGGCCAGGTCCCAGGGGCCGGCCTGGTCGCCGACGAGCTCGGAGACCAGGGCCCGCTCGCCGGCCAGCTCGGGAGCCAGCCCGGCCACCTGCTCAGCCATCGCGGAGCCGCAGCACCAGCGCGGTCATGGCCTGGACGGTGCGGAAATTGTCCAGCTTCAGCTCGGGGCCGATGATGGCGATGTCGTAGGTCTCCTCCAGGTGCACGACCAGCTGCATCGCGAACATGGAGGAAGCCAGGCCGGAGGCGAACAGGTCCTGGTCCGGCGCTACCTCGGTCTTGATGCGCTCGGCGAGGAAGGCCGTCAGCGCCTCGCTGACTGCCTCGGCGGTGACGGCCTCGGCGGTGACCGGGGTGATCGCCTGGCCGGTGGTCATGACGCCACCTTTCCGTAGTCGTAAAAGCCCCGGCCGGTCTTACGGCCGAGGTCTCCGTCCCGCACCTTGGCGAGCAGCAGCTCACAGGGCCGGCAGCTCTCGTCCCCGCGCCGCTCGTACAGCACGTTGAGGGAGTCCACCAGGTTGTCCAGGCCGATCAGGTCGCCGGTGCGCAGCGGGCCGGTGGCATGCCCCAGGCAGCCCTCGAGCAGGCCGTCCACCACCTCGGCGGTGGCGACGCCCTCCTCCACGAGCATCGCGGCGGTGTTGATCAGCGGGTGCAGCAGCCGGTTGATCACGAACCCCGGGGAGTCCCTGATGACGAGCGCCTCCCGGCCCAGTGCCGTCAGCAGGCCGGTGACCGCGGCCATGGTGGCCTCGCCGGTGCGCGGGCCGCGGATAACCTCCACCATCTTGATCAGGTACGACGGGTTCATGAAGTGCACGCCGACCAGCTCGCCGGGGCGCACCACCCAGTCGGCCATCTCGTCGACGGGAATGCAGGAGGTGTTGGAGATCAGCGTGGTGCCCGGCTGGACGACCGCCGAGACCCCGGCCAGGACCTTGGCCTTGGTCTCGGGCAGCTCGGTGACCGCCTCGATGACCGTGGTCGCGCCGGCGGCGTCGTCGAGCGACGTGCTGGTGGTCAGCGTGCCGTGCGGCCGGCCCGGGGGCAGCACGCCCATCAGCTGAGCGTGCCGCAGCTTGCCCGCGATGGCCGTGCGCGCCCGGTCCAGCACCGCGTCGGCGACGTCCACCAGGACGACCGGCACGCCGTGGCCGGTAGCCAGCGTCGCGATGTTCGTTCCCATCACGCCGGCCCCCACGATGGCGAGCCGGTGATCTGGCAGGTCGGTACCCATGAACAGCTCCCATGCATCCAGGGCGTCAGGCCGGGGCGGCGCCGGCCTCCACCGGGTCCTTGGCCTCGGCGGCCACCTCGCCACTGGGCGCCTTCTTGGCCCTGGGCTTCCTGGCGGCCGGCTTCTTCGCGGCCGGCTTGGCCGGCTCGAGCTTCTCCTCGGCCAGTACTTCCGGCTTCTCCCCGGCGACGACGGACGGCTTGTCCGCGTCCACCGGGCCGGCCGGCTGAGCCGGGACGGTCAGGCCGGGAATGCCGAGCTCCGGTACTTTCTTCACCGCGTCGAGGCCGGCCTGGATCGCCTCGGCGAGCGTCGGGGACACCGTGTCATCGACATCCATCTTCGTGACCGGGATCTCGGCGTTGGTCGGGAGCGTGTCCGCCCCGAATACGGCTTCGGCGCAGCCTGGGCTGGCCTCCCGCAGAATCGCCGATTCGTCGTCAGTGATCTCGCGGCTGAGAACCAGCGTGTACTTATACCCCACGGCCCGTCACCTTTCGATGTCGTCACGTATTTCCGGGAACGCGCAGCTGAGAACCGTGAATGAGAATCCGCCCAGCCGATGAAAACGGTAACCAGTTCCGGCTGGGCCGTGCAAGCTCAGCGACGCGGGCGTCGTACGCGCAGGTCAACGGCCTGCGTGGCACTCTCGTTCAACTGCGTGATTCGCGCAGTTGAACGGTTGACCGCACCGGCCCGGCTGGTACGCGCGCGCCAGAATACCGGCCCTTGCCGAATTTAAGATATTCGCTATAGCATCGTGCCGCATAAACACTGGCCGGCCAAATTCGGTGGGAGTGACATGTCTCATTCTGCGGGCGACGATAACGCGTGGTGCCGCCGCTACCGTCCCGCCCGGGACGCGGCCGCCCGGCTGGTATGCCTGCCGCACGCCGGCGGCTCGGCCCCCTTCTTCCTTCCGGTCGCCGCGGCGCTCAGCCCCGGCGTCGACGTGGTGGCCATCCAGTATCCCGGCCGCCAGGACCGCCGCGCCGAGACGCCGATCAGCGACATGACGGTGCTCGCCGACCGGATCCACGCCGTCCTGCGGCGCCAGCCCGAGCTGCCGGTGACCTTGTTCGGCCACAGCCTGGGCGCCGTGATCGGCTTCGAGGTGACCCGCCGCCTGGAGGCCGACGGCTGCGGGCCGGTCCGGCTGTTCGTTTCCGGGCGCCGCGGGCCGTCCACCCACCGGGACGAGAAGGTGCACCTGCTCGACGACGCCGGCATCCTGGCCGAGCTGCGCCGGATGAACGGCACCGCCTCGGCCGTGCTCGGTGACGACGAGATGATGCGCGCCGTCCTTCCGGCCCTGCGCGCCGACTACAAGGTGGCGGAGACCTACAGCTGCCCGGCGGACGTCACCGTCAGCTGCCCGATCTCCGCGCTCACCGGCAGCGACGACCCCAAGACCACGCCGGAAGAGGCGCAGGCCTGGGCCCGGCACACCACCGGGCCGTTCGGCCTGCAGGTCTTCGCGGGCGGCCACTTCTTCCTGACCGATCACGTGGACGAGATCACCGGCCTGCTGGCCCGGCATCTCCAGTCCGACCGGATCGGCTCGACCGCGTAGCTCCCGGCCGCCGTTCCCGCCGATGCCGGCCCGTTGCTGCCTGCCCGCCGCCGATCGCCGCCGCCGCGCCGTTGCCGCGGGTGCCCCGGCTTCTGGCCGGGACTAGAGATTGATCTATCAATATGATATCACTTTGATAGGCAAGCACGTACGGACGGAAGAGGACCTTGCCGCGGAGCCGGAGGAACGAGATGGCGCTCAAAACGGAGCAGGTGGCCAGCAGCACGCAGACCGCCCCGGCCGCGCGTGCGGTCGGCTTGCGCAAGACGTACGGGACCGGCGAGGCGGTCGTGCACGCCCTGGCCGGCATCGACGTAACCTTCGAACGGGGCCGGTTCACCGCGGTGATGGGGCCGTCGGGCTCGGGGAAGTCCACGCTGATGCACTGCATGGCCGGGCTGGACCGGCCGACGTCGGGGCAGGCGTTCGTGGGCGGCCAGGACGTCGGCACGCTCGATGACGCCGGCCTCACCCGGCTGCGCCGGGACAAGATCGGCTTCATCTTCCAGTCCTTCAACCTCATCCCGACGCTGACCGCGGCCGATAACATCTCCCTGCCCGCCGACCTGGCCGGCGCCAAGGTCGACCGGGACTGGCTGACGGACCTGGCCGGCCAGCTGGGCATCGGCGACCGGCTCACGCACCGGCCGGGCGAGCTGTCCGGCGGTCAGCAGCAGCGGGTGGCGTGCGCCCGGGCGCTGATCAACAAGCCCGATCTCGTCTTCGCCGACGAGCCCACCGGCAACCTCGATTCCAACGCCTCGGCGGAGGTGCTCGGGTTCCTGCGGAAGTCGGTCAGCGAGCTCGGCCAGTCGGTCGTGATGGTGACGCACGACCCGCGCGGCGCGGCCTACGCGGACCGGGTGGTGTTCCTGGCCGACGGGGCGCTGGTGAGCGAGCTGGAACAGCCGACCGCCGACTCGGTCCTGGAGCGGATGCGGACGCTGGGAGCCTGAGATGCGCAATGTCACGCTCAAGGGCCTGCTGGCCCACAAGCTGCGGCTGGCGCTGACCGCGCTCGCCATCGTGCTCGGGGTCACCTTCGTCTCCGGGACCTTCGTCCTCACCGACACCCTGCACAACACCTTCACGACGCTGTTCGGCAGCATCTACCAGAAAATAGATTTCCAGGTCCGCGGGGTGGCCCAGCTCGGCTCGGGCGCGGACGCGACCCGCAACGAGTTGCCCGAGTCGCTGCTGGCCACGGTGCGCCGTGTCCCGGGCGTCGCGGCCGCCGCGGGCGACGTGACGGGGTACGCCCAGTTCGTGGCGCGGGACGGCACGCCGATCAAGAGCGGTACGGCCTCCACCCTCGGTCTCAGCTTCGACCCGGACCAGCGGCTTTCCAGCCTGCACCTGATCACGGGCGCCGCGCCGGCCACGCCAGACGACGTGGTGATGGACGCCGGCACGGCGCAGAAGTACCACTTCAGCGTCGGCCAGCAGGTCCGGATCTTGTCCGCCGGGGCGCCGCGGACCTTCACCATTACCGGCATCGCCCAGTACGGCACGGCCAGCAACCTGGCGGGAACGACGATAGCCGCGTTCACGCTGCCGGTCGCGCAGGCCATCGCCCAGGAGCCCGGCCAAGTCGACGACATCAACGTGGTGACGGCGCCGGGCGCCAGCAAGGCCGCCGTGCAGCGGGCCATCGCCGCCGCCCTGCCGTCCGGCGTCCAGGTCGTGACCGGGCAGACCGTGGTCAACGAGAGCACCACCGCGGTGAACCAGGCGCTGTCCTTCTTCTCCACCGCGCTGCTCGTGTTCGCGTTCATCTCCCTGTTCGTCGGGGCGTTCACCATCTACAACACGTTCTCCATCACCGTCGGGCAGCGGACCCGCGAGCTGGCCCTGCTCCGCATCGTCGGGGCCAGCCGCCGCCAGATCTTCGGCTCCGTGCTGGCCGAGGCGGCTATCACCGGCCTCGTCGCCTCCGTCATCGGCCTGGGCCTGGGGATCCTGACCGCGCTCGGGCTGCAGGCGCTGCTACGCGGGTTCGGGATCTCCCTGCCACCCGGTTCCCTGGTCTTCGCGCCGCGGACGGTGCTGGTCGGGCTGGCCGTCGGCATCGGCGTGACCGTGCTGTCCGCGATCGCTCCCGCGCGGAACGCGGTGCGCATCCCCCCGGTCGTGGCGCTCGACGACCGCCAGTCGGCCGTCGGCACCTCGCCGCGGCGCCGGCTCATCTGGGGCGCCGCCCTGACCCTGGCCGGCGTGGCCCTGCTGGCCGCCGGGCTAGCCAAGCCGGCCGTCCAGCTGGTGGGCCTGGGCGCGGTCGGCGTCTTCCTCGGGGTCGCCCTGCTCTCCGCGGCGATCGCGCGGCCGCTGGCCAGCGTGATCGGCCGCCCGCTGGCCCGGCTCCTGGGTGAACCCGCCAAGCTCGGCCGGGAGAACGCGATGCGCAGCCCGCGGCGCACCGCCCAGACCGCGTCGGCCCTTACGGTCGGGCTGGCCCTGGTGGCCGCGATGG
>JAJKHX010000402.1 GCA_021154785.1 Nocardiopsis sp. | reverse complement strand
TGTACGGCCTGGTGAACACGCCGAAGATCGTCGGCGGCGTCACCCCGTCGTCGAGGACGCCGCCGCCGCCTTCTGCGGCCAGATCTGCGAGCAGGTGGTCCGCGCGGCCTCGGCGCGCGAGGCGGAGATGGCCAAGCTGCTGGAGAACACCTGACCCGTGGAAGATCCCAGCCGACCACACCTGGGTGAAGGGCGGCACCGCGTACGCCGACGCCGTGCAGTACGGCCACGCCACTCCGAGCCGCGTGGTCCGGCCGGTCGCTATCGTGATCGACGCGTACGAGCGGGTCTTCTACACCTACGGGCCGCTGTTCGGCCTGATCCTGCTCACCGGCCTCGGCGGGGTGGTGCGGCTGCGCCGGACCCGGGACGGGCCGCGCGCCCTGTCCCCGCGGCTGGCCTGGTCACCCCGACGGGCAGCATGCTGCCCGGGCCCACCGCGGTCGTGCTGCTGGTGTTCCCGATCGCGGTGGCCGACTTCGACTACCGCTACCTGCTTCCCGTCCTGCTGTTCGCCTGCCTGGCCGCGGGCCTGGCCTTCGCCCCGGCCAGGAACCGGTGTCTCTTCCCGACCCAGCCCCCGAACCCCACGCCAACCTCACTAGCGAAGTCTCCGGCAAGGTTGCCTGACCCTGCCACCTGAATCCTCACGCCTCCCAGTTCGCCCGCGGTTGTCCTACCTAGCCCGGGGACCCCTCCGGTCTCACCAACCCCGCCCGAGATTCAGTGGTTGCCGCGCTCTACCCGAAAGAGACTGCAGGGCGCCACAACCACTGAATTCTGAGGTCCTCGGGTACCGGATCTCGGAGAATAGGGGGATGGCGGACGACCTTCGGCTGAGCCTGGGGGAGGCGCGGCGGCTCGCTGTCCGGAGCCAGCACCTGGCCGGACCAGACCCGGGCGCGGGGCCCGCCGGGCTGCGGCGGGTGCTGCGCGGGCTGCGGGTGCTGCAACTCGACCCGGTCAACGTGGCGGCGCGCAGCCACCTGCTCGTGTTGTGGAGCAGGCTCGGCTCGTTCGACCGGGCCGACCTGGACACGCTGCTGTGGCGCGAGCGCTGGCTGTTCGAGTACTGGGCGCACGCCGCCTCGATCGTGCTGACGGAGGACTACCCGATCCACCGCCTGATGATGCGCCGGTACGGGGTGAGCGCCACGAACTCGCGGCTGCGGGACTGGATGGCGGCGAACGAGGATTTCCGCCGCTACGTCCTGGCCCGGCTGCGGGACGCCGGGCCGCTGCCCGGCGGCGCCATCGAGGACCGCGCCGCCGTGAGCTGGACCTCCACCGGCTGGACCAACGGCCGCAATGTCGAGCGGATGCTGGACACCCTGTGGAAGCAGGGCGTGGTCACGGTCGCGGGCCGGGACGGGCTGCGCCGGCTGTGGGCCCTGGCCGAGTTCCCCGACGCCGCGGAGCTGCCCGAGCCCGAGGTGGTGACCCGGGCGGCCGAGCACGCGCTGCGCGCCCTGGGCGTCGCCCGGGCCCGTGACGTCGAACGGCACTTCACCATCGGCCGGTATCCCGGCCTCGACCTCGAGCGCGAGGCCTGGGCCCGGCCGGTGAGCGTCGAGGGCGGCAGCGAGCAGTGGTGGGTGCACCGGGACGTGCTCGGGCTGCTCGACGAGGACTGGCGGCCGCGGACTACGCTGCTGTCCCCGTTCGACAACCTGATCTGCGACCGGGACCGGACCGAACGCCTGTGGGGCTTCACCTACCGCAACGAGATCTACGTCCCCAGGCACAAGCGCCGGTACGGCTCCTACGTGATGCCGGTGCTAGCGGGGGAGCGACTGGTCGGCCGGGTGGCACCGCGAATGGACCGGCGCCGGGGCGAGCTGGTCATCGAGGCGATGTTCGCCGAGGAGTCCGCCGATCCGGGGTCGTGGCCGGAGGACGCGCTGCCGCCGGGATCAGTGGCCGCCGCGATCGGGTCGCTGGCGGCTTTCGCCGGCGGTGGTTCGGTCATCTACTCCGGCGCGACGGCCCTCGGCGTATCCTAGGCACGGGTGAGTCGGCCGGGCGGTCGCGCCGGGCCACAAGCCCGGCGAGGAAGGTCCGGGCTCCACAGGGCAGGGTGGTCGGTAACGCCGACCCGGGGTGACCCGCGGGACAGTGCCACAGAAAACAGACCGCCCCCGCGCGAGCGGGGGTAAGGGTGAAACGGTGGTGTAAGAGACCACCAGCACCGCAGGTGACTGCGGTGGCTCGGTAAACCCCACCCGGAGCAAGGTCAAGAAGGGGAACCACGGTTCCCTGCGCGAGCGTTCGAGGGCGGCCCGCCCGATGCTCGCGGGTAGACCGCACGAGGCTGTCGGCAACGGCAGTCCCAGATGGATGACCGCCGGCCCGCGCAAGCGGGTGCACAGAACCCGGCCTACAGGCCGGCTCACCCACCTATTGCCGTCGTGACCTGCGCCGCAAAGATACTCAGCATGGCCACGGGGCATATTCGAGGCACTGCGGCACACGGTCTGCTGTTAGCTGGGCTGACTGTCGTGTCCTGCGGTCAGCTCCCATAGCTTGTCGAGTAGCTCGCGAAGCTTGTAGCGAGTGATGACCGTTTCGCCGTCCGGTGCGGGGATTCGGGCCTGCCACGTGCCGAATCCACCGTCTCCGATGATCACGTCAGGATGCTTCTTGCGAAACTGTTGCAGACGTAGCATCTGACCCAGCTCGTCCTGCCCTGTACCGAAGCCCAGGACCGTCAACTGGTCGCGGAAGCCGGTTCTCCCGAGCAGTGAGGCCGGTGACTTGCCGCGCTCGGTGCCGGTCGACCGCCAGCAGAACTGCGCGCAGGACGACCGCGTAATCCCGATGGAAACGGTGGCCGATAGCAGCGATCAGCTCCTCGGCTGTTCCGGCCGGATCCTGGTCACGCCAGTTCGCGACAGTAGCCCGAGCCCTTGCCCGTTCCGGTGGCATGGCAACGCCTCACTCACTTATCACCGCGTATTAATGCTGTCACCGTCAGCCAACCGGAATCATTGAGGCAGGTAAACGAACTTGCGGCAACTTGCGAGACAGTTAATACTGCAACGGCACTCGTGCCGGGCAGGGCTAAATTGCACGGCAGGACCTTTCCGCACGCTACAGCTCTCCCGCGACGAGTCGTGTTCTTCATGTCGGGATCACCCGGAGGGGATGAGCCATCTGCAGAACAACCCGCCTACGTTGTACTTGATCAGCCGATCAGGCCCAAGGTCCACATCAGACGGGGGAGGCGGCAATGAGCGCCGATGAGCTGCCGAGCTGGCGCGAGACGACCGCGAAGCAGTCGATCGTGGAGTTCGTCGCCGCCGTGACCGACCCTGATTCGCCAGACTTCATCCCCGAACGGGACCGCATCGCGGTCTTCGACAACGACGGCACGCTGTGGACCGAACAGCCCGTCTACGCCCAGCTGGTCTTCGCGCTGGACCGGGCCGCCGAGCTGGGCCATCCCACCAGCCTGGAAGAGCTGCACGCGGGCGGGATGGAAGCTCTGACCAAGCTGGTAGCGCTCACCCACGCTGGCATCACCACCGAGGAATTCGACGCCCTGTGCCGAAACTGGCTGGCCTCGGCCCGGCACCCGCGCTTCGGGCGGCCCTACCCGGCGACGGTGTACCAGCCGATGGTGGAACTGCTCGGCCTGCTAGACCGCAACGGCTTCACCTGCTGGATCTTCTCCGGCGGCGGCACCGACTTCATGCGGAGCTGGACAGCCGATGGCTACGGCCTGCCGCCGCACCGGGTGATCGGCAGCGTGGGGGAAACCGAGTTCCGCGTCGGCGACGGCGGACCCGAACTCGTCAAGACCGCCAAAGTCGCGATCATCAACGACGGGCCGCAAAAGCCCAGCTCGATTCACCGGCACGTCGGGCAGCGCCCGGCCGTGGCCGCCGGGAACACCGACGGCGACCTGGCCATGCTCCAGTGGACCGCAGCCAGCCCGTACCGGACCCTGGAACTGATCGTCCATCACACCGACGGCGACCGGGAGTACGCCTACGACCGTGACCCGATCCTGGGCAGCGGCACCGGCCAGATCCTCGCCGCCGCCGCTGAGCACAAGTGGACCGTGATCGACATGGCCGCCGACTGGGCCGCCATCCACCCGGACGCCTAAGCGAGTCCGTAGCCGCATTGCCGGTAGTAGCAGATCCGGGCCTGGCACTGGCGTCGTCGGCGCCAGCGCGACCAGGACCAGCGGAATCAGCTAAGTGCCGTTGCAGTATCAACCGAGGTAACCCAGAGCCTCCGCGATCAAGTCGCGCGCCTGCGCTCTGTAGACCGCGAGCCTCGCTAGCTTTTCGAAGGCACGGACGTACAGCGTGATCTCGCTCGGTGCCGTGACGGTCACCTGGGCTGATAGCAGCTCCACATGGACTCGCTCGTCGTCGAATATGGTGAATGCCTCGAGGGGCCACATCGGCCGCGGCCCTGCCGTGAACGGGATCACGCCCAGGGACATCGAAGGCATTTTCGTTGCTTCCAGCAGCTGGCCGAGCTGGGGGGTCATGACTTCAGCTCCGCCGAGCCGATGTCTCAGAACGGACTCCTCCACCAGCAGCGCAAGGCGATGGTTGCCCGAACGCAGCATCCGGTTTCGGCTCATCCGTGCCGCGACCGCTTCTTCGACGTCGTCGGGAGTGCCTCGGAACTCGCCGATCGCCGACAGCAGCGCGCCAGCGTAAGCGGGTGTCTGGAGAAAACCGGGCACGACTGCCGAGCAGTAGGCCTTGAACAACCTGGTGCGCTCATAAAGCGGACGCCGCGATTCCTGCGCCCGGCGCAGACCCGCCGGATTGAGCCGGCGCCACTCGACGTACATCGAGTCGGCCGCCCTGGAGGCCGCGATCAGGTCGGGTGTCTCGCGCTCGGCTCCGCAGACCCGGCACCACTGCTGGATGTCGGCCTCGCCCGGCGCCTGCTTCGCGGACTCGATCCGGCTCGTCTTCGCCTCGTGCCAGCCCGCAGCGGCCGACAGGGCTCTCGCTGTCAGGCCCGCGTCCAGGCGAATGTCGCGCAGTCGCTCGGCGAGCTGCTGCCTGGCGCGCTGGACGCTGGAGGACGGTGAGAGGGCCACGATGCTCGGATACGTCAGGTCCGGTCAGGACAGCCGGTAGGCAGCGTGCGGGATCGCGCGCTCCCAGATGTGATCGCTATCGGTCTCGGGGTCGATCGCGATGAAGATTAACGTCATGGCCTTGTCCTCGGTACGTGAGTAGTTGCATTGACTTGCAAGCCGATTCTTAGAGCGTTGCGCTATCGCCACGCTCAGTCAAGACCTAAGGCTCGATTGGCAGCCATCATCTGTGCTCACATCATCTGTGCTCAGTACTGTGAGAAATTTCTGCACAGCCTTCAAGGCGGCCCCGAGGGGCCGCTCGCGCCGCCGACTCGGACGGCGCAGCTGCGCTCCCGCTCCGCTCACGCGCAGCTGGCCTTTGTCGCCGGTCGGCTGGCGCGAAGGCAAGACCAGGGGGCTACGGAAACCCGGGAAGTCACCAGGCCGCGGTGGATTTGACACGGGGACCCCTCGCGGCGGCTCCATCAGGCCCAGACTGGGCCCGGCCAGCTTTGACGGACATCCATCACCAAGGGTTCACCCCGGCCCTGGCCAGCAGCTGGTCGGCCAGATCGGCCGGGGTGAGCCTGTCCGAGCGCAGCATGAGCGGCCCGTCCGGCTGGCAGCACGCCAGCTCGGCAGGTGCTGGATAGCGCCGTCCGGCGGCAGCTGCTTCCGCAGCATCAGGCCGACGTCTCCGGGGTCATAGATGACCGTGTCCGGGAGCCGCCGGTGCAGTTCCTGCGCCAGCGTCGTCTTGCCCGCGCCGAACCCGTCGTTGATCCAGATGATCACGGGCACAAGCTATCTGGCTCAGGCGTGCAGGCTGGGGCGGTAGATGAGCTCCTGGATGTGGCCGTCGAGCGTCCGGTGCTCGAGCAGCTCGAGGTCGAAGTCGGCGGCGCCTCCGAAGACCGGGTCCAGCCCTGTCTGCCCGGTGATCACGGGGTAGAGCGTCACCTGGACGCGATCGACCAGTCCGGCGGCCATCAGCGCCCGGTTCATGGACAGGCTGCCGTGCGAGCGCAACGGCACCGCGGATTCCTTCTTGAGCCGGGCGACCACGTCGATGGCGTCGCCGCTCGCCACGGTTGCGTCCGGCCAGTCCAGAGGTCCTTCCAGCGTGGTCGAGACCACCGTGGCCGGCAGGTTTCTCATCCGGGTGACCCACGGGTCACGGACGTCGGAATCCTCGGTGCTCGAGGCCAGCATCTGCGCGAACGCCCGGTAGGTATTGGCCCCGAAGACCATCCTCTGCTCTTCGCCGTACACGGCGAGGCGGCGGTCCAGGAGCTCAGGGCCTTGCTTGCCCCAGTAGCCGGTCCAGTTGCCGCCGGCGGCGCCGAAGCCGTCGAGGCTGGAAAAGACGTCGAAGGTGTAGGTAGCGGTCACGATGTTCTCCTCGATTGCGGTCGATCGGGTACAGGAGATACAGACTGGCAACCACCGCGAGATTCATCGCCCTCGGGCTCGTGGTCAGGCATTCACGCCCTCCCGTACGGCTGGTGAGTGTCGCCTCGCCGCGTCGTCTGCATGTTGAGATGGGACGAAGGAGCGTGCACCGTGGACCGCGAGAACGTGAGCGCGTCACCTGACTTTCGCCGTGCCCACCGCGAGGGTGTTCGCGGTGCTGGCGGGCCCGGCGGCCGATGCTGCGATCGATGGCACCGGCTGGGTTCAGGAAGCCGCTGACCGGGCGCCGCTGACCGAGGTGGGGCAGGTTTTCCGGATGGACATGTACCACCCCGGCCATCCGGGAGTACTTCCAGTTCCCGCCGTCCGGATCGGAGCATCTCACCAACTCGCTGCATCACCTGGCCGCACCGGCACCGCGGGCCTCCGCGCCCCACGGCTAGAGCCTGTCCTGTAGATCACGAAACGGCCACAGCAGATCATGTAGCAGGCCACATCGTCCCGCAAGCACGTCCTGGACGCCACCATCAACCCCACCAGCCCCCTGCATAACATTTCGTTTCAGTGGTTGTGGCGTTCTACCGCATAGAGGGGGTAGAACGCCACAACCACTGAATTTCAGAGATAGCTGAAGGGTTTGCGCGACACGCCTTAGCCGCGCAGGGTGGTCCGGACGGTCCGGCGCCACACCCTGGCCGGCGAGTCCGTGCTGGTGCTGACCTCGGCGACGGCCAGGCCAGGCGCACCCGCCGCGCACCGGGCGGCCCAGGTGCCGTCCGGGGTCACCAGGCCGGTCGGCGGGGCGTCATCCGCGGCGGGGCCGGCGTAGCTGACCCACAGGGAGTTGGCGGCGGCGTGGCCGGCCGCCTCGATGGCGAAGATGCCAGGCGTTTCCGGGTTGCCGTGGGTGGAGAACAGGATGCAGTCGACGTCTTGTTCCTCGTAGGCGGCGAACAGCTCCGGGTAGTGGGTTTCCATGCCGAGAGCGCAGCCGAAGCGGACACCGGAGGCGGTGAAGACCAGCGGGTCGCGCCCGGCCGTGTACATGAGCGCGGACTTCGTCTTGGACAGCATGCGCTCGTCGTAGCGGCCGGTGAGCTGACCCCGGCTGGAGATGACGAACAGGCAGTTGCCCGGGCGGACGTCGCGGGCGCCGCGGTGGATGCCGCCGACGACGGTCCACAGCCGCAGCTGGCCGGCCAGCCGGGTAACCTCCTCCAGCTCCCGCGCGAGGCCGGCCCAGTCGGCGCGGTCCCAGTCGGCCGGGCCGATGTCGTCCGGTCCGGTGCTGGACATGAGGCGCTTGCCTGGTGAGGTCAGCGCGCCTTCGGGGAAGTGCACCAGGTCGGCGCCGCGGGTACGTGCCTGCCGCATGAGCGCGCGCACGGCGGCGCCGCTGGCCCTGACCTGGCTGGCGTCACCGGGGTCGGGGAGAAGCGGCAGCTGCGCCGCCGCCACGGTTATGGACCTGCGGCCGCCGGCTAGCTGGTGCCGGGCGGTGGTGTAGGACTCACCGGTCTTCAGGGCACGGGCGCGGACGCGTTGCTTCAGGTTCCGGTTTGCGGTCATCGCGGGGCCTCCACGTCGCGAGCGGACACCTCCCAGCGGCGCACCCGCGACGAGCAGGCGGTCAGTGCGGCGACCCGAGTCGGCAGACCCTTTGCCTCCGGCAGGTGGCCGGCGCTGGGAGCCAGCCATGGAGGTTCGGCGTGAGTCACGCTCGCCGTCAGCTTATCGGGCAAGGACGAGCCGGGTCACCCGCCCTTTTCCTCGCCGTCTCCAGCAGTTAGTTCGCCGAGCTTGTCGAGCAGCTCGCGGAGCGTGTACCGGGTGATAACGATCTCGCCATCCGGCTTCGGGATGCGGGCCTGCACGGTGCCGAACCCGCCGTCGCCGACGATGACGTCCGGATGGGCAGCCCTGAATCTGGCCAGGCGGATAACCTGATCGAGTTCGTCCGGTAGAAAACGCAGCCCGCTGCGGATCCCGCTCACGGTTGTCTCCGGTCCGAGCCGGCGCTTCCGGCCACGCCCGTAACCTGCCTGGCGTTGTGCCGGTCGACCCCGAAGTTGTCTTCGCGGAACCTCACGGCGAACCATACCTCCTTGTCACACAGGGCAATCGAGAGATGACGACAGTCAAGCCGGTACCGGGCGTAGCCTGAAAGGCGTTACCCGTATGGCCGTACATCGCCAAACGGGCAACAGACAAGACCTCGCGCGCGATTGGCACACGCAGCATGAGCGAGTTCGGAACGGAACTGACGCGTCTGATGGCGGCGCGTGGCCTCGGCGTACGCGAGCTGGCTCGCCTCGTGCCGTGCAATCCCGGGCACATCTCGAACCTGCGCAGCGGAAAGGCCAACGCGTCACCCGGGCTGGCGGCGCATCTTGATGGCGTGCTCGGTGCCGAAGGCGGACTGCTGGCTCTCGTCCCGGCGCCCGCGCGTCGCCCGAGGGAAACAGCGGTAACCGCTGACGATGAGATCGCCGCGCTCGAACTGGCACGCCGCATCGAAGCCTCTGACGTTGGCGGCGGTACCATCGAGCGTCTCGAGGTGATCGTCGACGACCTGGCTATCGCCTACCCGGCCACGCGGCCCGCCGACCTGCTCGCCCGCATCCGGACCCACCTGGGATACGCCAGCCATCTCCTAGACGCCCGCGCCACTCTGAGCCAGCATCGTCGCCTGCTCGTTACCGGCGGATGGCTGTCGCTGCTGGCTGCCACGTGCCTGATAGACCTGCACCGTGACCACGCAGCCGAGGCGTACCTGCGCACTGCTGACCAACTCGCCGACGAGACCGGACAGCCCGACCTGGCTGCCTGGGCGCTAGAAACCCGGGCATGGCAGGCGCTGACCGCGGGTGACTTCCAGCAGGCAGTCGCGCTGTCCCAGGGCGCCCAGCTGGCCGCGCCGCATGCCAGCAGCGCGCACTTGCAGGCGGTCGCTCAGGAAGGCCGGGCGTGGGCGCGGGCTGGCGACCCCATCGAGACCCGCCGCACGCTGACCCGGCTGGAAACACTCGTATCGCCGCTGCCGGTGCCCGATCGGCCCGAGCACCATTACCGGTACGACCCGCCGAAGTCGCAGGCTTACGTCGCGACCACGCTCGCATGGGTTGGCGACGCCGCCGCCGAGGGGATCACCCGGGAAGTCCTCGCCGCAATCGAGGCGCCTGGCGCCGTACCGGCGCGGCCGCGTCGCGCCGCCCTGGCCCGGCTCGACCTGGCCCTCGCGCTCATCGCGTCAGGGAAGGACGACGAGGCGGCCGCCATGGCGCTGCGGGCCGTCCGCTCCGCCCGGCTGGCACCGGTCGATGGCCGCCGCGTCCGGGAGATCATCCAGGCCGTGGCGGCCAGCCAGGCGCCCGGCGTCCGCGAGCTCGCCGAGGCCAACCGCGACGGCGGCGGGCCGGCCGCGCTACCCTGACGCCGCGCCGGGCTCAGGCTTCCTAGGCCGAACCCCAGGGCTTCACGGCTGTCTTGGCGGAACTGCTGGACAGCTTGAGGGTGCAGGCCTGATGCGGTTGCGGCGATATGACAATGCTGACCTTGTAGACATAGACGTCGATGCCGTCCTTCACCGGGACAGGGGTCAGGTCGACATTCAGCTGAGGGTTCTCCGGGCCGGCGATGGTTCCGCTCAGCGGCTGCCCCGGGATGAGCTCGGTGAACCAGGCCTTGGCCGTCTGCTGCAGCGTCTTGAGCTGAGTCGCGTTCTCCTGCGAGACACGGAAATCGACATACAGCGGGTCTGCGGCGCCGCCAGCCCAGGAGAACTTCTCGAGAACGCCGACCACGGGTACCACCATGGGCTTGCCGTTCCCGGCCGCCAGCGGATCGCTCACCTGCAAGTCGGACTGGAGGCCGCCGACCGGAAGGCCGAAGCCATCGAGCTTGGTCACCCAGCCGATCCGCTGATGCTCGTTCGGGTCCATCACGAAGCCGGAACTCACACTGCATTCGAGATCAACCGCCACAGCCGCCATCGGTGCCCTCCCTATCGTTTCCCGGCGACTGGCAGCGTGTCGCGCTGCCCCCGCTGGCCCTCCCATGCGATCCGAACCTATAAGCGGCGGCCATGCACGGGAAGACCCGGCGGGAAATGCGAACGTGCCGGGTGCTGAGCCTTCCACGCCGGATGACTCCGTAGCGCCGCACTGCTGTTTACGCGGCCCCGGGCTGGACAGGGTGCGTCTGCCAGGACCAGCACTACAGCGTAGGAGGTGACCGATGAGTGATCTCGCCGGAGCGGCGGCGCGGGCCGTCGATCAGCCGCAAGGCGACATGATCGCGATCCTGCTGGAACAACATCAGCGCATCCGGGAGCTGTTCGCCCATGTCAAGGGGGCCAGCGGCGAGCATAAGCAGCAGGCCTTCGACGAGCTGCGCGCCCTGCTGGCCGTCCACGAGACCGCCGAGGAAATGGTGTTGCGGCCCATCAGCAGCAAGGACGCCGGAGCCGAGGTCGCCGATGCGCGGAACGAGGAAGAGAGAGAGGCCACCCGGACGCTGACTGTCCTGGAGATGATGGACGTCTCCAGCGCGGAGTTCGATCACATGTTCGGCGAGTTCGAACAAGCGGTTCTCGATCATGCCAGTCACGAGGAGCAGGACGAGTTCCCGCTCGTCCGTGCCCGGGAGAACCAGGACACGCTCATGGCGATGGGCCGGACGTTGCGCGCCGTGGAAAGGGTCGCGCCGACCCACCCGCATCCGTCGACCGCGGGCTCGCCCGCGGCGCAGTGGGCGGTGGGACCGTTCGCGTCGATAGTCGACCGGACGCTGGACGCGATCAAGAACGCCACGCGAGGTAGCTGACGCGACCAGCAGGAAAACGCGACCAGTACGAAACCTAGTTAATACAGTGCGCGAAGGCGCCGGTGACCGGACGAGTGCCGCCCCGTCACCGGCGCCTTCATGCGGCTAGAAGACATGCCGGGTATCAGGCCGCCATGAGCCTCGGCACGCGGTCGACCGCGCTCTTGACGACGCTGGACCAGTCGCGCGTGCGGATCTGCTCCGAGGCGCGCTGCTGCTCGCCTTGCTGCGCCCCGAGAATCAGGATGCCGCCGGTCAGCGCCGGCGTGACCCACTGCAGGATGCGCTGCTGCTGCTGCAGCTTGGCGACCTTGTCCGGCGTGCCTTCGGACGGCACGGTTCCGCCTTCGACCGGAGCGGCACCGGCTGACGGCTGGATTTCGCCTTCGCCTTCGGCCTGGTCGGCGCTAGCTTCAGTGGCGATCTTGGCGCCGAGTAGGCCGCTGTACGCGGTGGTGCCGATGGCGGCGGCCGTCAGCACCGTCTTGATCACTGTGTTGGCTCCGGCGCCCCTCTGATCAAGGACCCGGTCGCGGTTAGCCAGCAGCAGGCCGGTCACCCCGACCAGGTGCGCGCCGATGGCCGCCGCGGAGACAGGAGCCCAGCGCCCCCATCCCGCGGCCGCGACCTTAGCTCGCTCGGTCGGATCCTTGACGTCCTTGGAAGCGCCGTTGACTCCGATGGCACCCATCAGGGTGCCGCCGAACCAGGCGGCGGCGCCGAGGTCATGCATGGACCGGATGATCGTGTTGCGATTGCTCGTCATGACTCTTCCTCTGCAGGCACGATGGACAAAGCACGGCGAGGGCTGCCTCATTTCGCCTCGCCAGCATTCGCGCCGCCGTACCCGGGCCGCGCCGTCCCAACCAGAAACCGGGCCAGAGATTCGTTCAGCTGCCGTCCGGCACCGGGAGCCACTCCACCCAGTCGCCATGGCCGTCGGTGCGGGCCAGTGCCGTGGCTCCGTCCCGGGCGAGCACGAACGTCCCGTCATTACGCCCGTCCAGCGGCACTCCGGGCACGACACCCGGCGCCTCGTTGGACAACCAGGCCACACCCAGCCCGCGGGCCGTCTCGGCGAAACGCTCCCGGTCCTCGGGATCGACATAAGCGAGCACCGCGGAATGGTAGACGACCACGGTGGCCCCGGCCGGGGCCTGGCTTACCAGCGCCGGCAAGTCGGTCAGCAGGTCGCCGCGCTGGATCACCGGAGGGAAGCGGCGGGCCGACGCGACCGCGAGGGCGAGGCGCTCCGCGCGGTCGCCTTCGCCTGGCCACAGCAGGCACGACAGCCAGCGCACGTCGTCGTCGCTGCTGACATCGAGCGGGTTGAGGTCCAGCCCGGCCCGCCAGGCGATCTCCGGCACCCGGGCCGGGACCGGCACCGGGCCCCGCAGGCCGCAGTGCAGCGTCGGCGCCTGCGGGTCCGAGCCGACGATCACCTGGTCGCCGTAGTCATAGGTGTAGCGGTCGAACAGCAGGGTCAGCCCGGCGCTCGCGCCGACCTCGATCAGCGCGAGCGGCTCGGGCAGCTGCGCGAGGGCCGGCAGCAGGGTGGCGCAGCGGGCGGCCTCGTTGGTCTGCGTGCGCCGCGCCCGCATCACCTGCGACAGCCGGTCCGGCTCCTGACGGACCAGGTCCCGCAGGGTGCCGAGGAAGCCGAGGATCGTGCTGTCGTCGGCGACGGCGTTGGCCAGTGTCACGTACGCGGGGGAGCGCCCCTGCGCCTCCCGTGCCCACACCCGGTAGTTCTCCGCCACGCTGATCGCCGGGTCAAGGCCGTCCATCGACATGAGCTGAACGCTACCGCGCGAGCGGATCCTGGGATTCGGCCAGCCGGGGCGCTCCGATGAAGTCCCCGATGACCTCGGCGAGCCGGGCAGGCTGGTCCAGCGGGATCAGGGTGTAGCTGTCGTCGATCTCGGTCAGCTGCCCCTGCGGAAGGAGCGCGGCCAGGCGCCGGCCGTGCTCGGGTGGCATGACCCGGTCCTCACTGGCCCAGGCGATCAGCGTCGGCCGGCGAAAATCGGCCAGCCGCGCGGCCGCCGGCACCAGGAAGCGGGTGTCGGCGGCCGCGGCCCGCAGCGTGCGCACGATGTCGCGGCGGATCCCGGGACTGGTCAGGATCGGCTTCATCCACCGGGCCGTGGCGGCGTCACCGCGCTTGGTCAGCCAGCCGAACGCGATCGGCAGCCGCCGGACCGCCCGCAGCCGCATCTGCTGCATGAACAGCCCGAACAGCGCGGGCGGCAGCTTGCCCGCCAGCACCAGCGTCTTCCCCGTCAGGCTGGGCGGGAAGTTGTCGAACGCGTCGCAGGAAACGAGCACCGCGCGCCTTACCCGGGCGTCGCCGTCCGCCATGAGCAGCTGGACGAGCGCGCCGCCGGTGTCGTTGCCGACCAGGGTGACGTCCCGCAGGCCGAGCCGTTCCATGAA
Source organism: Nocardiopsis sp. (assembly GCA_021154785.1). Lineage (GTDB taxonomy): Bacteria > Actinomycetota > Actinomycetes > Streptosporangiales > Streptosporangiaceae > Palsa-504. The sequence continues at coordinate 11,770 of JAJKHX010000402.1, read as the reverse complement.
CTCCGACGCCAGCCGGGCTATCCCGGGCAGTGACAGGTCGGCGTCGGCGCGCATGGCGTGCCGGTGCGCCCCGAGCGGCAGCGTCGGCGCCACGCACCGGTAGCCGGGCAACCCGGCGATCACCTGATCCCACAGTGAGGCGTCCATCAGCAGTCCGTGCAGCAGCACGACCACCGGCCCGTCGCCGCCAGTGTCCTGGTACTCGATCGTCCCAGCCGGCAGCTCGACCTGATTCACGGCCGCCACCTCACTGCCGCGCCAGATCGGCGGGGACGGCATCCGGCTGGCCGAGCAGGTGCCGGCGCAGGAAGGACAGCTCGGCCGCCACGGCTGCCTCGTGGCCGCCGAGGAACGGCGTGTAGTGGCCGCCGGGCAGCCGGACCAGCTCGCCGTGCGGAGCGCGCCCCGCCGCGCGGACGGCGGGCGCGGCCAGCGCCGACCGGTCCTGATCGCAGACCAGGACCAGCAGCGGGCAGCGCACCCGGCCCGCGTACCGCCCCGGCCGGTAGAAGCCAACCCGGAGGGCCGAACGGGTGGCGATCTCCTGTCGCCACCCGGAATACTGCCCATCCGGGTCGAGCGCCCGGCTGCCGTCCCGCGCGTCCGGTGTCGTGAGCAGCGCGACGGTTCCCGGTTCGCCGGTCAGTGGCACCAGCCGCGGCGGCCGCCCGGCCAGCGCGCCGAGGGCGTCGGCGATGCCCCGGCCGGTGAACCGGGCCATGGCCAGCGGCCGCTGATAGCGGGCCGCGTTGCGGGCGGCGGCCAGTCCGTCGGCGTTCGGCGTCTGGGCGATCGCCGCGGCCAGTTCCGGGTGGGCCGCCGCGACCTGGAACACCTGGCCGCCGCAGGCGGAGAAGCTCCAGATGGCGATCCGGGCCGGGTTGACCCCCGGCAGGGTCCGGGCGCGGGCGATCGCGGCCCGCCAGTCGGCGAGCTGCTCCCTGACCCGCTGGACCTGCCGCGGCTGCCCGCCGCTCTCCCCGAGATGACGGTGGTCGAAGGCCAGGACGGCGAATCCGGCGTCGGAGAACCGCTGCGCGAACCGGTCGGTGCCCGGCTCCTTGGTCACCGCGAAACCGCCGGTCATGACGACGCACCCGCCGTTGGTGCCCGGGTAATACCAGGCGGCGCATTCGCTGCTGCCGCTGGCGAACCGGATCTTCTCTCGTTCCATGGACACCCCCGTGTCGACTCCTGCCGGATCTCACCCTCAACAGAAGTGAACCACGCGGTTCTCATGTTGTCTATGCCATGTGTCTTTGGTCATAGCCGGCTAGTCGCGGGCGGCCTCCTCACGGTCGAGCGCGCGCGCCAGTGACTCGAAGCCGGCTTCGACTCCCGCCATGTCGCCGCTGACCAGCCAGTCGATGAGGAAGCCGCGCAGGGTCGCGAGGACCATCGCGGAGACCTCGAGCTTGCGCTGCTCCGTCCAGTCCGGCGGGCAGATGGATAGCAGGTGCGGCAGGTACTGCTGCGAGGCGCCCTGGCCGAGCTCGACGTACCGCACCGGGTCGTACATCATCAGCCCGATGGCCTGGTCAAGCACCCGCGACTCCTCGCCGATCAGGGCGGGCCAGACGGAGCGGACCCGGTCCGCCAGCGTCTGCCCTTCCGGCCCGGCGGCGACCATGGCCAGCGCGTTGCCGATGCGCCGCTGGCGCAGCTGGAAGATGGCCTGCGCGAGCAGGTCATCGGCGCCGTCGAAGTAGTAGAGCAGCACCTTGTGAGTGGTGCCGGCGGCCCGCGCCGCGCGCCGCAGCGAGAAATCCACCAGGCCGTTCACCGCGAGGTCATCGCTTACCCGGTCGAGCAGCTCGCGGCGCCTGGCCTCGCCCCGGGGCGACCCGGCCGACCGCCGGTAGCCCGCGCGTCCCGGCGTGGCGTCGTCGCCAGGGACGCCCACCGCGGCACCATTCATGGTCAGACGGTCTCACAGGCGGACCGGGCGGCGATGCATTACCGTGCACGATAGCGGCCTGCGACGTGTTTCCCCGAAGGGGGAGAACGCGGACCGTTCGCGCCCGCGTCGAAAGGACCTCATGAGCCAGCCGCCGTCGGACCAGGACCGGCCACCGGATCAGGACCGGTCGCCGGGCCGGGACCAGCCGCCGTCCTGGCCCGCCGGTAACCAGTCCTCGCCCTGGCCGTCGAGTAACGAGCCACTGACCTGGCCGTCCGGGCCTGCCGGTAACGAGCCGCCATCCTGGCCGTCCGGACCGGGTCCGTCCGGGCCGGATCAGGGCCAGTCGCCGTCGTGGCCCTCGGGTAACCAGTCACCCGCCTGGCCCTCGGCCGGACAGCCGTCTCCGCCCCCGTCTCCGGCCTGGCCGCCCGCGGGCCAGCCGCCGCCCGGCCCGGGCTACCGCTACGGTTACGGCCCGCGGCGCCCGCGGTTCCGCCGGCGGTTCCCGGTCCGCGCCCTCATCGTGCTCGGCCTCTTCATCGCCTTGGGCTTCGCCGTCCGCGGCCTGACCAGTCACCACAAGCCCGTCTCGGTCACGGTGTCCCCGCCGGCCAGCGTCGGGCTGCACACCGGGCTCCAGGAGCCGCCGGGCGTGCTGGGCGCGACTTTCACCCTGGATGATGGCACCGGGAGCTCCTACCGGGTGACGCTGGTGAAGGTGATCGACCCGGCCCGGGGCGCGAATCAGGTGGACCTGCCGGACGGCGGAAAGCGGTTCGTCGGGCTCGTCTTCAGGATCAAGGCCCTGAGCGGTGACCTGCAGGGCGAGGACGCCAACAACGACGCCGTCCTGGTCGGCGCGGACGGGCAGCGCTACCAGGCGGCCCTGAACCCCATCGCCGGGTACGGCAACTTCCACGACGGCGCGATCCAGGTGGCCCCGGGCGATACGGTGACCGGCGCGGTGGCCTTCCAGGTACCGGACGGCGTGGCGGTCTCGACGATCCAGTGGACTGCCCTCAGCGGGTTCGGCCCGATGGTCGAGTGGACCGTGAACGGTTAGCGGCGCGAACGGCAAGGCGCGTCGCGTATGCCCTCAGCTGTCGCTGAAATTTCAGTGGTTGTGGCGTTCTACCCTCTCTAACCGGTAGGGTGCCACAACCACTGAATCAAAATGGTACGCCTGGGATCGGTGAGACTATGGTGGCGTCGCAGCCGTGCCGACAGGACGATATGGCCGGTTGATGATCCGCTGAGGCCTGTTTCATGATCTAGAGGACACGCTCTAGCGGCGCAGCCGCCGGCCCCCGGGCGGAACCGGGGGCCGGCGGTTGCGGTCACGGGATACCGCGCGGCAGCCGTGTCGTCGCGGTGAGGGGTCCTACCGGAACGCAGGCTGCCGCACGGCAGTCGGTACGGGGATGTGCCCACGCCGTCGTGGGCCCCGCCATCCTGGCCGGCGCGCTGGAACGAGCGCGGCGTCGGCCGGTGGCTCAGTGGGTAATCGTCCCGAACGTCACGTTGGAGGAATAGATCGTCTGCCACCGGATCCCCCCGGCGGGGTTGGTGGCCGAGACCATGTGGTTCCCGCCTTCGTAGATGCCCACGTGATAGACGTAGCTGTTCGGGTTGGAGTTCACGTGGAAGAACACCAGGTCACCGCCCCAGGCCCGGTTCCTGCTCTCGCGACGGAAGTGCCGGAACTGGGCGTCCGCGGTCCGGGGGATTGACTTGCCGTAGTGGCGGTATACGTAACTGGATAGCCCGCTGCAGTCGAATCCCGTGCTGGGTGAACTGCCGCCGTATACGTAGGGAACTGCCCCTATGTAGTTTTTTACATACGAGGCTGCCTTCTGATTGAATGACAGCGCATGGGCGCTGGCCATTCCGGGGAAAAACGCCAGAGATACTGCCATCGTTCCGGCGATGGTGCCTACCTTATGTCGCAGGGACACAGGCCCGCTCCTAACGGTTTCTGAGGCTGGTAACGCACCGGGCCGGATGGCCGGGTGCCGCGGGCCGCTTCGTGGTCGCCGTGATAGCGCGTGATAGCGCGCGACTGACCCGCGTAACGCAGGGATAGCGCTTCATTACGCTATGGATAAGCTCCCTGACGCGGATTCAGCATGCGACATGATGGCCGGGATGTCTCGGAAATCAGGTAAATGTTCCAGGTTATGGAACATTCGGCCAGTCATTGTGGGACATCTCTATCAGTTTTCACAGCAGATAACACGGCAGTTACTTCGGTATAACGGGACAGTTACGCAGCGTACCTATGACCCTTCCGGGATAGCTGTCAAACATTGGCGCATAAGTTATCTTCACCGCATCTGACCTGGTAAAACTTCGCCAAGCGGGGGCCGGTGAGCGACCTGATACCAGGGTATGCACGGAGCGGATGAGCGGTCAGGATGGCCGCGTCGGCGCCCTGGACCCGCCGTTGCGCCGCTCCGCGGGCTTCACGAAGACATATACCTAAAGTAGTCAAGATGTTACTTTAAGTTATTGAAGTGGGGCCGGCCCGGATCCCGGGCCAACCCCGGCCGAGCGGGTCGCTGCGGGCACTGGCCAACGCCGCGTCACCGTGTCCGGGCCAGGCTGGTGATCATGCGATCATCGCCGTCAGCTGCCCGCGACGATAAAGGAATGCCGGATCTTATAATCTCGGTATCCGTCGATAAGGCGTACTGATTACCGCGGATGGTATTTCGGGGACTGCGCTATCCGGGGCGGCGGGCAGGTTGATATCCGCCGCTGCTTTCCGGGGCAGGGCGTGAGTATCAGCAGGTATGTCCCGTGTCATCGGCTGGGTCCGCGGCCGGCCGCCGGGAGCCGGCCCGGAATAGACTGGCCCGGTGATGAAGATCGGCACCGAGCGACTGGTCATGCGCGGCTGGCGGGAATCCGATCTCGCGCCGTGGGCGGCGATGAACGCCGATCCGGAGGTCCGGCGGTACCTCGGCCCGCCGCTGACGTCCGGCCAGGCCGAGGCGTGGGTGCTGAACTTCCAGGACGACCTGGATCGCCGCGGCTTCGGCTTCTGGGCCGTGGAGATCCGCGCGTCGGGCGAGTTCATCGGCTTCACCGGCCTGGGCATCGTCGATGACGAGATGCCCGTCGCCGGCGGCGTCGAGATCGCCTGGCGGCTATCCCGGCCGACCTGGGGCCACGGCTACGCCACCGAAGCCGCGCGAGCCGCGCTGGGGTACGGTTTCGGCGCCATGGAACTGGCGGAGATCGTCGCCGTCGCTATGGCCGAGAACCTGCGCTCGCGGGCGGTGATGGAGCGGATCGGGATGACTCATGATCCGGCCGAGGACTTCGACGACCAGGACGTGGACGAGGGCCCGCTGCGCCGGCAGGTGGTGTACCGCAAACGCCGGAATCCGTGCTGACCAGCGGCGGCTGCCGTACGTCGGGCCCGAACCTGGCGTCGAGCCGGGCACCGACCCGCCGTCCCAGCCGCTGCATGGGCGCCTCGATGAAGCGGTGGGTCAGGCCGCAGATCACCAGCAGGGCCGCGACGAACACCGCGACCAGGAGCAGTTCGGTCGGCACGAAGTTCTCGTTCTGCGTCCACGGCACGCTGGCGTAGACCTCGATCAGCGCCGGGTGCAGCAGGTACACCGAGTAGCTGACCAGGCCGAGCCAGGCCAGGGCGCGCGGCACCTTCTTATGGCGGCCCAGCATGGCCGCCGCGAAGGTCAGCCCGGCGAGCCCGAGCGCGTTGAACGACTTGCGGATGGCTTCGAAGTCCTCCGCCTGCGGCGAGGTATGCAGCTGCGCGGCCACCAGGACGAGGCCGAACACCGCGATCACCACGTAGCGGGCGCGGCGCCACGGGTAGGCACCCGTCTCGGCCCGGTACAGCAGGGTGCCGGTGAACATCAGCGCGAAGATGGCGAAGCTCTCCCAGGGCGCCGCGTACCCGCTGTTGAAGCTGATCACCAGCAGGCCGGTCACGGCCGCCAGGGCCGCGCCCGCGGTTCTCGACCGCCCCCGGCCCGCCAGCGTCAGCACCAGCCCGAGCAGGATCGCGCTGTCCGCGATGGCGACCACCGCACCCGGCGTGAGCAGGTCGAAGGACAGCGACCCGGGCCGCAGGACCCGGCCCAGCGCCAGCGCGGCGACCGCGAAAACCAGCGCGTACCGGCTGCTCCGCCGGTGCGCGCCGCCCAGGAACAGCGCGGTGAGCATCAGGTAGAAGACCATCTCGTAGGCCAGCGACCAGACCACGTTGGGCAGCGTCGGCGCCCACAGCACGCTCTGCAGCATGAACACGTCGGCGAACGAGGCGGTCACCGTGTCGGTGTCCATGCCGGACAGCGAGCCGATGCCGCTGGCCCAGAGCACGATCATGGCGCCGACCGCGAACAGGTACAGCGGGTAGAGCCGGAACAGGCGGCTCACCCAGAAGCCGCGGACGCTGCCCTTGCGTTCCAGCGACGCGGGCACGATGTAGCCGCTGACCAGGAAGAAGACGAAGACGCCGTACTGGCCGGGATCGAACCAGTGGTAGACCGAGTCCCGGACCGGCACGAGCACGGAGTAGGTCAGGTGATCGAAGACCACGCACAGCGCGGCGATCCCGCGCAGCGCGTCCAGCCAGGCGAGCCGGGGCGCGGTCGCGGCCCGCGGCCGGTCAGCCGCGGGACCGGGCGGCCGGGCGTCCGGCGGCGGCTGGGAGGCTGATTGCGGTCGCGGCGCTGGCTGGGCCACAGCGTCAGGCACGGGGGGCGAGACTACCCGGCGAGCCTGGGTAACCGGGCGGTGTGTCTGTGTGCCCACTGGGAAGCCTGTGTGTTAACTGAGGGAAGACAGGAAAGGAGGCGGCTAGGCCGCGGGCTCGGGCATCGGCTGGCCCGGCCGGTACATCTGCGGCGGCTTGACCCCCGCGGCCTGCCCGCCGTCGATCGGCAGGACGGTCCCGGTGATGAACGAGGACTGCTCCGAGCACAGCCACAGCACGGCCCGGGCCACCTCGGCGACGGTGCCGACCCGTCGCATCGGCGTGGCCAGGGCGGCCCCGCGCTGGGCCTGCGGGCCGGCCGCCTCGAGGTGGTGGGTCAGGATCGGCCCCGGCGCCACCACGTTGACCCGGATGCCCTGGTCGGCGTAGTCGAGCGCGGCCACCTTGGTCAGCCCGATGATCGCGGCCTTGCCCGCGACGTACGCCGCCAGGTTGGCGACGCCGGTCACCCCGGCCAGCGAGGCCATGTTCACGATCGCGCCGCCGCCGCTGGCCAGCATGGCCGGGACCTGGAACTTCATCCCGAGGAAGGTACCGCGGACGTTGGTGGCGATGCCCAGGTCGAACTCGTCCGGGTCGATGTCCGCGAGCGGCGCCGGCAGCGGGCCCGCGGTGGCGTTGTTGAACGCCGCGTCGAGCCGGCCGAACGTCTCTACGGTCTGCTCGACCAGTCGCCGCACCGAGCCGGGGTCGGTGACGTCGGTGCCGACCGCGAGCGCCCGGCCGCCGCGGGCCTCGATGCCCTCGGCGACCGACTTCAGCGCGGCGGTGTCGCGCGCGGCGAGGACGACCGCGGCCCCCGCCGCGGCGAACTCGGCCGCGGTCGCCGCGCCGATGCCCTTGCTCGCGCCCGCCACCAGGGCGACCCGCCCGGTCATCGGCTGGCTTCCGGCATGGTCGTTCATGATGCCCCTTCCCCGTGATCGTTAGATATCTAATCATACGATATCAAACGGTTAGATGACTATCGAGTGGTGCTAGCCTTCGCTCATGTCCCGTCCCGTCCATCCGCCGCTCGGCCGGCATCTGGCCAGCGTCTCCCGCGCCGTCAGCCGCGCCTTCGACGAGGTCCTGGCCGAGGCGGGCGGTTCGCTGCCGGTCTGGCTGGTGCTGATCTCGCTGAAGAGCGGGACGCGGGCCAGCCAGCGCGAGCTGGCCGGGGCGGTCGGGATCCAGGGGGCCACGCTTACCCATCACCTGAACACGATGGAGTCGGCCGGCCTGGTGACGCGTCGCCGCGACCCGGCTAACCGCCGGCTGCACCTGGTCGAGCTGACCCCGGCGGGCGACGCGCTCTTCGTCCGGCTGCGCGACGCCGCCACGGCCTTCGACCGGCGGCTGCGGGCCGGCCTGACCGAGGCCGAGGTCAGCCAGCTCGGAACCTTGCTGGCCAGGCTCCGCGACAACGCGGCGGGGCCGGAGTAGGAGGGGCTGAGGCCGGAAGCGGGGTTGTGAACTGCTCGGGGATTAGTGAGTAGGAGTAATAGTGAGCATGCGTGTGTTCTAGTCAGTTTGCTGGTGGGTGAATCTGGCTGAGGGGTGCCGACGAGATGAGCACTATCGCTCACTCATCAGCAACGGATTCAGGCGGCTGACCGCAGGGCGGCCAGGTCCACGCCGGGCCATTCCAGCAGGCCCGCCAGGCCCGTCTCGGTCACCGTGACGATGCGGCTGGCCTCCCTGGTGGCGATCCAGCGCCGCTCGAGCATGGTCGCGGTCAGCGCCGCGCCCAGGCTGCCCGCCAGGTGAAAGCGGCGCTCGCTCCAGTCCTCGCACGGCCGCAGCAGCGGCCGGGTCCGCCGGTCGAGCCGGTCCAGCTCGATACCGAAGCGGCCGAACTCAGCCGCCCCCCGCGGTCCCAGCACGTAACCGCCGTCCTGCTCGCGGAGCAGGTCACGGCCGAGCAGCGCCTCGGTGACCGACACGCCGACCGCGCCGGCCAGGTGGTCGTAGCACATCCGGGCCCAGCGCAGGCTCCTCGCCCGGGTGGCGTCGCGGAGCGAGCTGACCTTGCTGGCGGGCGCGAGCAGGATGAGGATCTCCAGTGCGTCGGCCACCGGCTCGGAGGCGATCGAGTACAACTGCTGCCGTCCGTTCGCCTTGGCCCGGACCAGGCCGCCCGCGACCAGCTTCTTCAGGTGCGCGCTGGCCAGTGAGCGGGAGATGCCGGCCGCCTCGGCCAGCGCCGACCCCGATTGCGGCACCCCGCCGAGCAGGGTGAGCAGCATCTGCGCGCGATTCCGGTCGGCCATCAGGGCGGCCACCGAGGCCAGGTCAGCGTCGGGGTCCATAGCCGCAGCCTAGCGTGAGAACAGTCATACCGGGGTTTGACAGTTTCCGTATTAGCGTCGATGGCATGGTTACCACCACGATCAGCAGACCGAGCCCGCGTGCGTGGATGACGATCGCCTTCGCGATGTTCGCGGTCGGCTGGGGGGCTAACCAGTTCTCGCCGATGCTCATCGTCTACCGACATGAGCTCAAGCTGACCGCGGGCGAGGTCGCCGGCCTGTTCCTGGTTTACGCGCTGACCCTGATCCCCGGCCTGCTCATCGGGGGGCCCGCCTCGGACCGGTTCGGGCGGCGTCCGGTGGTCTGGCCGTTCGTGGCGCTGTCGCCGGTGGCCACGCTCCTGTTCGTGCTCGGGCCGAGGTCGCTGGCCATGCTCGCGGCCGGCCGGGCCGTGGCCGGGCTGTGCTCGGGCGTCGTGTTCGGCTCCGCCACCGCCTGGGTGCAGGAGGTATCGCCCCGCGGCGGGGCTGACGAAGGAACCAGCGCACGGCGGTCGGCGCTCGCGCTGACGGCCGGGTTCGGGCTGGGCCCGCTGGCCGCGGCCCTGCTGGCGCAGTGGGCGCCGGACCCGCTGGTGATCCCGTACCTGCCGCACCTGGTGATCGGGGCCGCGGCCGCGGCCGCGCTCGGGCGCACCCCCTCGGCGGCCCCCGCGCCCCGGTCCCGCGCATACGGGAGCCGCCGCGCCGCGCGGCGGTGGCCGCCGGCCGCGGTCCGCACCGCGCGGTTCTGGCTGGCGGTCGCGCCCGCCAGCCCGCTCGTGTTCGGCTCGGTCGCGCTGGCCATCGTGGTGCTGCCGGAGGAGGTCACCAGCGCGGGCTCGCTGTCCGCCGGGTTCGCGGGGCTGATGACGGCGCTGTCGTTCGCGCCGGGGGTGGCGGTGCAGCCGTTCGCCCGGCGGCTGCGGAACCCGCTCACCGGGGCCGTGGCCGGCCTGGCCTGCGGGGCGGCGGGCACCGCGGTCGGGATCGCCGCGGTGGCCGGCCCGGATCGCGTGCTGGCCGGCCTCGCCGCCGTCCTGCTCGGGCTGGCCTACGGCCTGTGCCTGGTGTCGGGGCTGCGGCAGGCCGAGCAGGTCGCGGCGGCGGGGGAGCGGGGCGCGGTCATCGCCTGCTACTACGCCCTGGCCTACCTCGGCTTCGCGGCGCCGTACCTGGCCGCCGGGCTCGGCGCGGCCGCCGGGAAGACCGGCGCGTTCGTCGCGCTGACGGCGATCATCGGCGGCATCGGGCTGTGGACGGCCGGGTACGCTGCCCACGTGCGCAACGCCGCCCGGGAGGCGGAAGCTGACACTAGCGTCAGCTGCCCGGCTCAGGACCCCGGATTCGGTGCCGCGATGAGGTAAAAGCCCACCCGTTCGGGATAATTTAAAATCTATTTCCGACCGAACGGGTCTGGCCTCCCGCCCTGGTCCCCGCGGCTCGCGTTACCATCGGGGCCGACGGGGCGCCCGCGGCGCGTTCCCGGCACCATATCGCGTTCCATTCTGGTCCTTCGCGTTCCATAATCAAGGTCGTATTTCGGTTTTCCGCCCAGCGTTGACGGCCGTCCGTTTTCCCAGTACTTCTTGCTAGAAGGCCCATTCTCGGTGACGGGGCAGGGAAGGGGATCGCCACCGGTTTCCGGCCGCGACGGGGGCGGCGGGAGGGAGCAGGCAATGGCGGGATTGCCGCTGGTCGGGGACGAGTTCGCCGGCTACCGCGTGCGCTCGGTACTCGGCCGCGGCGGGATGAGCGTGGTCTACCAGGCGGAGAACCTCCGGCTGAGCAGCGTCATCGCGCTCAAGGTGCTGGCCCCGGAACTGGCGGGCGACGACGTGTTCCGCGCCCGCTTCCTGGAGGAATCGCGGATCGCGGCCTCACTGAACCACCCGAACGTGATCCCCATCTACGATATGGGCGCCCAGGACAACCTGCTGTACATCGCGATGCGGTACGTCTCGGGCACCGACATGCGGCAGATGATCAAGAAGCGCGGCCGGATCCTGCCCGCCACTGCCCTGTTCCTGGTGGGCCAGGCGGCCCGCGCGCTCGACGCGGCGCACCGCCGGGGCCTGGTGCACCGGGACGTGAAGCCGGGGAACCTGCTGATCGAGCGGGGCAGCGACGACGCCGATCCCGACCACGTGTACCTGGCGGACTTCGGCATCACCAAGCACGCCATGTCCCGCAGCGGGCTGACCTCGACCGGCCAGTTCCTGGGCACCATCGACTACGTGGCCCCGGAGCAGATCCGGGGTACCTCGGTGCTGGGCCAGGCCGACCAGTACTCGCTCGGCTGCGTGCTGTACGAGTGCCTGACCGGCCGGGTCCCGTTCGAGAAGGACCTGGACGCCGCGATCATCTGGGCGCACGTCGAGGAGACGCCCACGATGCCCACCGTCCTGCGGCCCGAGCTGCCGCCTGAGATCGACGAGGTATTCGGCCGGGTACTGGCCAAGCGCCCGGACGAGCGTTACGGCAGCTGCCGGGAGTTCGTCGAGGCGGCCCGGATGGCCCTGGGCGTTTTCCCGGCGGCGACCGAGGCATCCGCCGCCTACGGCGTCACGGCCGACCCGGAGACCAGTCCCCGGGGCGTGACGCCCGCCCGGCGTCCCAGCATCCCGCCGGACCAGTTCTCCTGGAGCGGCCGGATCAGCCAGCCGTCCGCTCCTGACCCGGTAGCCGACCCGGTGGCTCCTTACACGCCGCCGTCCGGTCAGGGCCAGCACGGCTCGCGGCCATCCGGCGGCACCCTCGCCTCGCACCGCCGCGAGGCCGGCCTGCCGGCACCGCCCGGTCCGGGCCAGCAGGCGGGCCCGCCGCCGCCGGCCGGCCCGCGCG
>JAJKHX010000401.1 GCA_021154785.1 Nocardiopsis sp. | reverse complement strand
GTGAAGATCATCCGGATGCCGCCGGCGTGTACGGCCAGGCTGCACACCGTGATGGCGATCAGCGAGTCGATCAGGAACACGTTGCCGATCGGGCCGCCCAGCGTCGCCTTGACCAGGTACGGCAGCCCGGAGGTACCGAGCGCCTTGGCGTGGATGTCCGGCACCGACATCTCGCCGAACAAGATGACCAGGAACCCGGCGATCCCGGCCGCGATCAGGGCGCGCAGGATGCCGGGCGGGGCGTTCTTGCGCGGGTCCAGGGTCTCCTCGGCCAGCGACCCGGCCGTGTCGAAGCCGTACATCACGTACGCGCTCATCAGCCCGGCTACCAGGAAGGCGCCGAAGTAGCCCCACGGGTACGTCGCCCCGGTGCCGAACGTGTCGAAGATGACGGCCGGGCTGCGCCGGATGTGCACGGCCAGCAAGATGATCAGCAGCGAGACGCCGACCAGTTCGGCGGCCACCCCGAAGTTGTTGATCCGGGCCATGGTCTTGACCCCGACCATATTGATGACGGTAGTGAAGATGACCAGGCCCGCCGCCAGCAGCAGCGCGTTCTTGGCGCCGTCCGGCGTCGACACCAGGCCGATGTCCGCCTCGCCGCCGATGACCTGGAACGCCGACGAGATCTGCGGCGCGACGACCTGGTAGGCGACCGCCACCGCGGCCAGCGTGACGATCGCCCCCACGCTCAGGATCCAGCCGCCGAAAAACGCGGTGAACGGCCGGGCGATCTGCTTGGCCCACTGGTAAACCGAGCCGGCCAGTGGGTATTGCCCGGCCAGTTCGGCGAAGCACAGCGCGACCAGGAACTGCCCGGCGAACACGGCCGGCCAGGTCCAGATGAACGCCGGCCCGCCCGAGCCGAAGCCGAAGAAGAACAGCTCGAAGACCCCGGTCATGATCGAGATGTAGCTGAACCCCGCGGCGAACGAGGAGAACAGCCCGAGCGAGCGGTCCAGCTCCTGCTTGTAGCCGAATTTCGCCAGTTCGTCGGTATCCGTGCTCGGTGTCGCCATGGCCCGTTGTCCTTCCGCCGGATGGAATCATTGTGAACCGAACGAGTCCCAGGTGAAAGGGCGTCATCGTGGCCGGCGGGAACTCAGCGGGCGGGCAGCGTCAGGGGGCAGGCGCCGCCAGCCGGAGTTTTGATCTGCTCAGCCTGGGCAGCTTCGTCATCCTGGGGCTGCCGGACGGCCTGCTCGGCACCGCGTGGCCGTCCATGCGCGCCAGCTTCGGCGCCCCCGTCGGTGACCTCGGCCTGATCCTGCTCATCACCACGATCGGGTCGGTGCTGGTCACCGCCTTCGTCGGGCCGCTGATCCGGCGCCTGGGGGTGCCCGCCCTGCTCGCCGTGGCCGGGGTGCTTGCCGCGATCGGGTATGCCGGGTTCGCCGCCGCGCCCGGGCTGTGGCTGGTGCTCAGCGTGGCCGTGCTGCTCGGCGTCTCGGCCGGCATGATGGACGGCGGGCTCAACACCGCGGTGGCGCTGACCGGCCGGCCGCGGCTGCTCAACCTGCTGCACGGCGCCTACGGCGTCGGTACCGCGATCGGCCCGCTGGTCGTCACCGCCGCCATCCTCACCGGCTCGTGGCGGCCCGCCTACCTGCTCCAGGTCACCCTCGACCTGGGCATGGCCGGGCTGTGGCTGCGGCAGCGGCGCCGCGACCAGCTGCGGGCCGCGCAGGCCCCGCCCCCGGAGCCCGTCGCACCGTCCCCGCAGCCCTCCGACGGCTGGTCCCGGCGCCGGTACGCGGGCGTCGTCATCGCGGGGATGAGCGTCTTCTTCGTCTACACCGGCCTGGAGGTCGGCGCGGGCCAGTGGGAGGCCAGCTTCTGCCGCGGGCACCTGCACCTGTCAGCGGGCGCGACCGGCCTGGCCGCCTTCGGCTACTGGGGCGCGCTGACCGCGATCCGGATCGGCCTGGCCTTCCGCTCCGTCCCGCCGCAGGCCGTGGTGCGCTGGGGCAGCGGGATCTCCGTGCTCGCGACCGCCGTCATCTGGGCCCAGCCCGGCGCCGCGGTCACAGTGGCCGCGTTCGCGGTGCTCGGCGGCGCGCTGGCCGGCGTGTTCCCCGCGCTGATCGCGCTCACCCCGGTCCGCCTCGGCCAGCAGCGCGCCCACAATGTCATCTCCTGGCAGGTGGGCGCGGCCGCCGCCGGGGGAGCGGGCCTATCCGCGGTCATCGGCCTGCTCATCGGGGCCACCAGCCTGGGCGTCCTCGGCCCCGCGATCACCGTCCTCGCCCTGATCCTCATCGTCGCCGAGGTGATCCTCGGCCGCCTCGCCCCGGTGGTCAGGCTCCCTGCCTCAGCTGAACGGTGACCGCGTGCGTGCTGGCGCTCAGGGTGACCGTGCTACGGGCGGGTGAGGCAGCTCTCTGAGGCGCGGTGGAGGAACGTGGCGGCGCACTGGAAGGTCTCGCCGACCGGCCGTTCCGCCAGCCGGGCCTGGTACTCCCGGTACCGGGTCATCTCCCACTCCTGCCCGCGGGCGGGCAGCGAGTCGAGCCCCGGCTCCGGCAGCGGCCGCCAGGTCCAGGTCGCGATGGCGGCCGCGCCCGGCTTGATGAAGTCGGCGTGGTCCAGGTAGTAACCCATCTGGTTCCGGACGAACCGCAGGCCGCCGAACGTGCCCTCGATGATCTCGCGTTCGGCCGCAGCATGGCCGGCCAGGACGCCGTCGTAGGCATCGGGGTGATAGCGCACCAGGGTGGCGTCGACCATCGTGACCCACCACACGGCCTCGCTGACCGCCGCGAACGCGTGCGGCTGGTCCCAGCCCCGGGCCCGCTGCAGCCGGTCGATGGTCTCCCGCATCGCGGTAATCGTCCAGTCCAGCGCGTCGCCCACGGCGGCGGGGCCGCTGGCGTTCAGCCGGTTCCACGCGACCCGGCAGCGAGCCGAGCAAAAACGCGCGTGCTCACGGCGCGGGCTGAACCCTACTCCGCACTGCGCACAGCTCCTGGTGTCTGTCACCATGCTCCATGTTACGCGTAACGAGCACCGCTACCTGGGTCGAAACGTTTAAGTCAGCATGAATACTTGGTGACGGGAAAGCGTCTTCCGCACTGTCTGCCCCTAGCCCTGGTCGCGCTGGAATACTCGACGGCACGGAAACCGGAACGGGGCTGCGGTGACTTCGACGCTACTGACGCAGATCGACGACGCCCTCACGGCGGCGGCCATCGTCATCGGCGGCGCCTTCGCCTACCTCAAGTTCATCAAGGGCCGGGTGCTGACCGCCGCGGTCGGCTACGAGATCAGGGCGGTCGTGGTGGCGCACGCTGTCACCCGCCGGCACCTGCCGCACCAGTCCTTCACCGGGCCGCCGGTCGGGGCCATCGCGATCGAGGTGGCGATCAGGAACAACGGCCAGGTCGCCCTCACCGTGCCGCGTGATTCCGTGCAGCTTGTCTCGGTCAGCTCCATCACCGCCGAGGAACTGGGCCGTCACCGGCACGACCTGACCCAGGATGCGGTCAGCTGGAAGGAGCCGGACGCCTACTTCGCCAGTGCGAACATCCTGCTCGACGACGGCGAGCGCCCGGCCGGCGACCTGGTCCTCGGACCCGGCGACGTGCTCACGCTGGGCGTGGTGTTCGCCGTCCCCGCGGGACATAACGCCGCCGCGTACCTGGTTGTACTGAACAGCTTCACCGTCTCCCGCCGGTGGCTGCGGCTCTGCGGCCGCTGGAGCGAGACGCGTAAACTGGTAGTGCCCGACACCGAAGCCGCATAGGCGATTGGAGGCGTGGTGGCATTCGAATCTGGCGCCTCACGGCCGCCCGGAGTCATGAGCAAGCCCCCGCGGCGGTTGCGGCGCAGCTGCCCGCACGACGGCGGCGAGTTCCTCCGCGACGCGCTCGGCGTGTTCATCTGCGAGGTATGCGGCCGGGCCTGCGAAGACGAAGGCGCGGGCCCGGGCCGGGACTCCTAGCCAGTACCGCGGCCGCCGCCCACCACCACCTCGTGCCACTGGCCGCCCCCGTCCCACACGCCGTTCCCCTTGGCCTGCCCCGGTTCGATGTCCGCGATGGCGGTATACAGCGGATGCCCGTTGTAGGTGGCCTGCAGCGACCCGTCTGAGCGCGCGATCGCACCGATGGTCCCGGTCACGCCCGCGCCCTTGACGGCGGGCGCGGCCATCGGCGGCCAGGCCCGGGCGCAGCTCGCCTCGCACGCCGACATCGTGGGGTTGTCCGGCCCGAACCAGTACAAGGTGTAGCCCTCGGCATCGGTGAGCACGGTGAGGCCGCCCACCCGGTCCGTCTCCAGGACGTTCGCCATGGTCTCGGTCCCGGAACCGGGCGGCTGGGCCAGCCGCAGCGCCCAGCCGGTGCCGGCCACCACCACCAGCATGAAGGCGGCCACCGCCAGCAGCCAGCGGCGTCGCCGCCGCCGTCGCTGGATGCTGCGCAGCAGCCTGCTGAGCTGCACCTCACCCAAAGCCGGCCCGGAGCTCGCGGCAGGCCGGGAGCCAGCGGCAGCCCCGTAGCCGGACGGCGGATCCTGGCCGGGTCCCTCCGCGGCGGCCTGAGAGGCCGGACGGCGCAGCAGGCCGGGCAGCGCGGACAGGTCGGACAGCTCGGCCCGGCAGATCGCGCAGGAGGCTAGGTGCCGCACCACCACCGCGCGATCGGCGGGCAGGATGGAGCCGGTGAGGTACACGCCCAGCTGTGACCGGACCCCGGCACACGTACCCGAACTACCCATATGACCGCCCAGCCCCAGCGTCTCCCCTGCCTGATAGAACGTCCGTACCGGCCGGGAAGTTCACCCCGGCCTGACACCCGGGGACCGCCCGGGTGGCTGCCGCGCAGGCCTGCCCGCCCTCCGCGAATCACCGTGCTGCCAGCGCGTATACCGCGGTACACGACAACCTGCTACCTGCGGGTTACGCTGCCCCCGTGCTTCCCCCCCATCTGCGCGCCTGCCTGGCGGCCGTGACCGTCGCGCTGGGCCTTTGCTCCTGCTCCTCGGCGGCCCTGTCGGCCCTCACCAACCCGTCCAGTTCGTCCGCCGCTGTCGCCGGCGCCGCCACCAGCCCGGCCGGGAACTCCTCCGGTCACGCCCTGCTCCGGGTCCACGACCCGCGCCGGGTCACCGGCACCATGCCCGCGCACTGCACCTCCCGGGACCATGGCCGGCTGCCCGACCCGCGGTGCACGCCCGGGGCCGTCGATCCGGCCGTCACGCAGGGAAACCTGCGCTCGACCATCTGCCATCCGGGCTACACCAAGACGGTGCGGCCCTCGTCGTCACGGACCGACACGTTCAAGTACGAGGTGGCGTACCCCGCCTACGGCGAGCAGCACTCCAAGAAGACCGAGCTCGACCACCTGGTCTCACTGGAACTCGGCGGCGCCAACGACGCCGCCAACCTGTGGCCGGAATACCCGCCCACCCCGAACCCCAAGGACAAGGTGGAGAACGCGCTGCACGCCGCCGTCTGCGACGGTGAGCTGACGCTGAACGC
>JAJKHX010000400.1 GCA_021154785.1 Nocardiopsis sp. | reverse complement strand
CCGTGGCCCCGTCCAGCCGCACCACCGCGGCGCCGCCCGCGGCCGCGCGGACCTGCTCGGCCGGGCCGATGGCGGCGATCCGGCCGTCCCGGATCAGCATGGCACTGGGCTGCCTCGCACTGGGCCGCGCGGCTTCGGCCGCCATGATGACGAAGGTGGCGTCCTCGACGAGGAGTTCCATCACTGCGCCTCCCGGGTCCGGATCTTTTCAGCTGGCGCGGTCGTGAGCTCTTCCCGGCAGGCCCGCCGCCCGGCGCCAGGTGAACGCGCGAGGTTGGTCACAGCGGCACCATACTCCGCCCTGCGATCATGACGTGATCGCGGGCGAGCCGGCTGCCGGGCCGACGGCCTGAGGCCCCGTGCGCCTCATGTGTCCCCGAAATCTCTGCGCCGAGCCTGGTTCGAGCCGGATCAATGTTCCATTGATCCGGCCCTGGGCGGTTCGATGCTCCGTCGATCCGGTACTGGCCCCGGTGTCGCGGCGGAATAAGCCGCCTTGCGGATGGTCGGATTCGGTCCGCTGCCGTGCGCTTCCGGCCGGGAGCCGTGCGTCCCCGTTCGTGGCGGGCGGCTCAGCGTGCTCATCAGCGGCTCGGGGCCGTGCTCCCGGAGATGACGCTTCCTCCTCGGCCGAGGAGAACGGCGCTTCCCGCGGGCAGCCCGATGGCTCTGCTTCTTCCGGGGCTCCCGGCTGCCTGGCCGCGACCGGTATTACCTCGTCGGTGGCCGGTACTACTTCTTCCCTGGCTGGCGGCGCCGCGTCTCCGCTGGCGGAGGCGCCGGCTTCGTGCTGCTCGACCAGCTTCCCGGTCCGCCTGCGGATCAGCAGCGTGACCACCACGCCGACCAGGAGCGCCGCGACCAGCCCGATCCAGGACACCCGGGACAGCCACTTCTCGGCGGCCTGGCCCAGGAACCAGATGATGTAGGTGAGCCCGCCGGCCCAGACGATCCCGCCGCAGGCGTTGGCGAGGAGGAACCGGCCGTACGGCATGTGCAGGGACCCGGCCAGCGGCCCGGAGAAGATGCGCAGCAGCGCGATGAACCGGCCGAAGAACACCGCCCAGGCACCGTACCGGTTGAAGAAGCGCTCGGCCACGGCCACGTGGGCCGGGCTGAAGTGCCGCGGGAACTTGCGGCCCAGCCAGCCGAACAAGGGTTTACCGACCCGGTGGCCGATATAGAAGCCGATCGAGTCCCCGGCGATCGCTCCGGCGCTGGCGCTGACCGCGATCCACTCCGGTGCCACCGCCACCTTGTGCTGGGTGGCCAGGACGGCCGCGGTCACCAGCGCGATCTCGCCGGGTACCGGGACGCCGAGGCTCTCCACCATGATCATCAGGCCGACGATCAGGTAGACCGCCGCAGGCGGGATCGACTCCAGCAGATGGCTGACCAAACCCCAGGACCTCCTCCCCGGCGCGGGCACCTGCCGTCATCCGCCCCCGTCACAACGCAGGTCCGCGTAACCAGGCTATGTCCCCGAGATGGAGGCGGTGTGGAGGCCCGGCCCCGGCGACCGCCGGGTTCGCGGTCCCCGATTGCGGCAGCAGCCTCCGTCGCTTGCCTTCCTGGCCGCTCACCTCGCCTAGCCGGCCTCCATCCGGGCTCCATCGCCGGTTCACCGGGATTCCTCCGCCGCGCCCTATAAATCAGGCAGGGCTACTGAGAGGTGACACGATGGCGTGGGTGATCCTCGTCGCCGCCGGCCTGTTCGAGACGGGCTTCGCGGTGGCGCTGAAGATGAGCCACGGGATGACCCGGATCTGGCCGACCGCGGTCTTCGCGGCGTGCGCGCTGGCGAGCTTCATGCTGCTGACCGTCGCGCTGCGCAGGCTCGAGGTGGGAGCCGCGTACGCGGTGTGGACCGGCATCGGCGCCGCGGGCACCGCCGTCATCGGCATGGCCTTCCTCGGCGATACGGTATCGGCCACCAAACTGGCCTCGATCGGCCTGATCCTGGCCGGCGTCATCGGCCTCAACCTCTCCGGCGTGACCCCCTGACCCCACCGGGGCTCCTCGCCCCCGGACCAGGGCGCGCCTAGGTCGTCAGCGCGGCCACGATGTCCGCGATCTGGTCCGGGGCCAGCTCGCAGGTGGCATCCCCGACGGTCAGTTCCAGCCGCACCACGTCCGGGGCAGCCGTGGCCGCCGCGCGCGGGAAGGTCCAGATCGCCTCCTCCCGGGCCAGCCTGGTGGCCGCCGCGACGAACGCTTCCGGTGTGGTCCGCAGCAGCAGGTGCATCATCGATACCTGCGGCGGGTCCGGGACCACCCGGACCCGGGGTACCGCGGCCAGCGCGGCCGCGATGGCCTGGGCGTGCCGCAGGTACTGCGGCATCAGTGGCAGCCGCTGCCGCAGGCTGCTCAGCGCCGACGCCGCGCCGGGCCACAGCCCGAACAGGGTCCCGCCCATCCGCTGCCGCCACTCCCGCACCTCGGCGATCACGTCCTCCGGGCCGGCCAGACAGCAGCCCGGCAGCGCGCCGAGGCCCTTGTAGAAGGACACGTACACGGTGTCGAACAGCGCCGCGATCTCGGCATGCGGCCGCTCGTAGCCGGCCGCGGACTCCCAGAGCCGGGCCCCGTCCAGGTGCACGGCCGCGTCGCGGTCCCGGGCCCAGCTGGCCTGAGCCGCCAGGTCCTCCCAGGCCGGCTGCTGGCCGCCCAGATCGCGTTGCGGCAGCTCGATGACCAGTGCCGCCGGCGCCTCGCCGATGACGGCGAGTTCGTCCAGGGTCAGCAGCCGGTCGGCGTCCCCGGCCGGCCGGCCGGTCAGGCCGTGCAGCCGCTGCAGGGCCTGACCCTCGTGCCGCTCGAGGTGGCACATGGGGTGGTACACCACGGTCCGGCGCTGACGCCGGTCCGCGTGCACCCGCAGGACCGACTGCTGGGCCATGATTCCGCTGGGCAGGTACAGCGCGGCGGGCTTGCCGAGCAAGCCGGCGATCTCGGTTTCCAGCGCGGCCACAACGCCGCCCTCGCCGTACTGGTCGGGCACCGTGTCCGCCGGGATACCCGCCAGCAGCTGGGCCGGCACCACGGGCCCGTGCCGGGTCAGGAACCGGGTGCAGGTCTCACGCAGATCCGGGGGTACCTCGACGGGGGAAGGCGGGGCGGAAAAGGGCATTCCTCATTCTGGGTATGAAACACGCCAGGTGGTACATCATCGCACTGAATGCATCATGACGTCCGGCCGGATGCTTCGCGGTCACGGGGCGGTTCCGGGGCGGCGGGCGGTTCCGGGGCGGCGGCCCGGCGGCGGGCGCGGGCCGACCGGATCCGGCGGACGGCCTCGATAACGGCGCTGACGGCGAGGGTGAGGCCGAGGGCCAGCAGCAGCCCGGCCCAGGGCTTGTCCGCGAACGCCTTGCCGCCGAGGCGGCCGATGAAGAACGAGTAGGACGCCCAGATCGCCCCGGCGATCGCGGTCGCGATGACGAAGCGGCGGCGCTGGTACCCGACGATGCCGCAGCACAGCATGACGGCGGTCCGGCCGCCCGGGATGAAGCGGCAGACGATGATGAGGGGCATCCCGTACCGTTCGAGCGACCGCTCGGCCCAGTCGCGCCGTCTGGCGCCCTTCTCGCTGCGGAAGAAACGGCGCTCGATCCACGGCTCGAACCGGCGTCCGAGCAGGTAGCACAGGTTGTCGCCGAGGAACGCGCCGACCGCCGAGCAGGCCACCAGCAGCGCGATGCGCGGATCGGCGCTGCCCGCGGTGGCCACGCCGAGCGTGATCACCGCGGTCTCGCTGGGCACCACGGGCAGGATCGCGTCGAGAGCCGGCGCGACGACCGCGATCAGGTACGAGACCAGCGAGTCGACCCGCAGCACGTCCAGCGCGATCACGTACGCACCGGCCCCCGGATCACCCGATCCGCGGAAGCCTCGTCATCCGCGGGAGCCTCGTCATCCGCCGGAGCCTCGTCATCCGCCGGACCTCCCTCGCCCGCGGCCACCTGACGCCGGCGGATCCGGTCCCGCCACAAGCTGGCCCCCACGGCGCCGCCCGCGACGACCGCGATCACTGCCAGGCTTACCCAGGTAGGCATGTGCACCACGTCGTAGAGCAGCATCTTCACCCCGATGAACACCAGCAGGAGGGCTATCCCCGGCTTGAGGTAGACGAACCGGTCCGCCGAGCCCGCCAGCAGGAAGTACAGCGCCCGCAGGCCGAGCACCGCGAAGGCGTTCGAGGTGAACACGATGAACAGGTCCCGGGTGACGCCGAACACCGCCGGGATGGAGTCGAGGGCGAACACCACGTCGGTGACCGCGATGGCCACCAGGGCCACCAGCAGGGGCGTGGCCGCCGTCCGGCCGGCCGTCCGGCTGATCAGCCGGCCGCCGTCGTAGTGCTCGGAGACCGGCAGGACCCGGCGCAGGCCGCGGACGGCCAGGTTGTCCCCCGAGCCGCCCTCGCCGCCCCGGAACATGCGCGCCCCGGCCAGCAGCACCACCGTCCCGAACAGGTAGAAGATCCAGCTCACGCTCTCGATGAGCGCGCCGCCGGCGGCGATGAAGATGCCGCGCAGCACGAGCGCCCCGACCACGCCGAGGAACAGGATCCGCCGCTGCAGTTCGGCCGGCACCTTCAGCGAGACGAACAGCAAGACGAAGACGAAGATGTTGTCCACGCTGAGGGCTCGTTCGAGCAGGTAGCCCGCCAGGTACTGGCTGCCGGCGGTCGGGCCGCGCCACAGCCACAGGACCCCGCCGAACGCCAGCGCGGCGCCGAGCCATAGCGCGCTCTCGACCGCCGCCGAGCGCAGTCCGCTGCCGGTTCCCCTGGTGAGGATGAGGTCGACCGCGATGAGCACGGCGAGGACGCCGAACGTGGCGACCCAGGCCCATGCCGGTACTGCCGTCATCGGGCGGTCCGCCCGGCCAGCGGGCGGATCCAGGCGGGCTCCCCGTCACAGCGGGCGCAGTACCGGAGCTCGGGCGCGGTGGCGAGCAGGCCGTCCGGGATCTGCCCGCCGCACTGCTCGCACCGGCCGAACTCGCCCGCGGCCAGCCGGGAGAGCGCCTCCTCGACATCGGCCAGCTGCCGGCGGGCCGTGACCGCCCGGCGGAGCAGTGCCTGCGCCTCCGGCTCAGCCGGGGCGGCGGCGATCGCGACGTGGTACGCCAGCGACAGTTCGGTGAGCTCACGCAGGCGTGCCTGCCAGCGCGCCTCGAGCAGCGCCCGCCAGCGTGGTCCGTGCACTCCGGTGTCCTGTTCGCCGGTCATCGTGGCCTGGCCTCCGCATTGTTCTCTGGACATCTCGTTTCCCGGGGCTCGTGACGCCGGCCTGGCCGGCGTGACCGCCGGGCCCGGAGCGACCGCCGGGGCCCGGCGGCGCGGGTAGAGCGGAGCAGGAGAAGGCAGACAACGGCCAGGGCTACGACGAAGACGAGCCAGGGAGCCAGCACGATCAGGTCGGATCCGGTCATCTGTGTCGTCCTCCAACTGCCGGTACGGTCATCATCAGTGCACCCCCCGGTCATGCGGCCTCGGTGAAGCTGACATGGTGATCGTGTGGAGGCGGGCATGATGGGGGCCACGCCGGGGCATGCCGGACGGCGAGGAAGGCGGGGTGAGCGACGATGGCGTCGACCGTGCTGGTGGTCGAGGACGAGCGCAAGCTGCGCGACCTGGTGCGCTCTTACCTGGAGCGCGCGGGGTTCACCGTGCTGACGACCGATTCGGGGGCCGAGGCGATCACCATGGCCATGACCTCCGCACCGGACCTGGTGATCCTCGACCTCGGGCTGCCTGACGTGCCGGGCGAGACGGTGGCCCGCGAGCTGCGGGCCACCTCGGCCACCGGGTCCACGCCGATCTTGATGCTGACGGCCAAGAGCACGGAGGAAGACCGGATCCGCGGCCTCGAGCTGGGCGCCGACGACTACGTG
>JAJKHX010000399.1 GCA_021154785.1 Nocardiopsis sp. | reverse complement strand
GGGCGACCGCGCCGTCCCGGCGGGCCGGCGGAACCGGTGCCGTCCGGCTGCTGGCCCAGGCCGCCCAGGCGGCGATCCTGACTTCCTACCAGGGCGAAGAGGTCGTCACCCGCTGGGACAGCGGTGGCGGGAGCGTCCTGGTATCCGACGTCTGGCACGTCAGCGGCGGGCAGACGGTGACCAGGACCCTGGATACGGGCGCCTCGTTCAGCAGCCAGCCCTACCTGTCCTCCGACACCGACGGCCAGGCCCCCGAGGGCGTCCTCGGGGTTACCGCGCCGCTGCTGCAGCTGCTCGAGAAGCATTACGTGGTGGCGTACGCGGGGACCGGCTCGGCGGATGACCGGACCGCCCAGGTGGTCGAGGCCTGGCGCTCCGACGGCAGCATCGCCGCCCGGTTCTGGCTCGACGACGCGACCAAGCTGCCGCTCGAGCGGCAGGTCTTCGACTCGGCCGCCCACGTGATCAGCCAGGACGTGTTCATCGACGTCAGCTTCGCCGACCCGGCTCCGGGGGCGGCGTCCGCGGACGGCGACGCTCTCTCGGCCGATCCGGCGGGGCCGTGGACCGATCCGCTCTCGCACGCCCAGCTGCTCGCGCTGCATTCCCGCGGCTGGCTGGTCCCGGCGCAGCTGCCCGGCGGCCTGCAGCTGTTCACCGGGGCCGAGACCAAGGCCGGCAGCGGCGGCACCGTGCTCGGCCTCGGCTACTCCGACGGCTTGTCGGTAGTCTCGGTGTTCGAGCAGCGCGGCCACCTGGCGGCCAGGCTGGACGGCTGGCGGAAGGCCACCGTCAACGGCCACGAGATATTCGTCGCCGAGCCGGATCAGCGCTCCCTGACCTGGTCCAGCCGCGGCATGGTGTACACGGTGATGGCGGACGCGCCGGCCGGTACCGTCGACGCGGTGGTCGGCGTGCTGCCGCACGACGCGCCCGCCGGGTTCTGGAAGCGCATGTCGCGGGGCATGGCCCGGCTGGCGTCATGGGTCAACCCGTTCCGCTGAGCGGGCACACCGCGGGACGGACTACAGTGGAGTGTGCTCACCTGGGCGATGAAGGGCTGATCCGTGTTCGACCTGAGCCTCCCCAAGCTGCTGGTTCTGGCTGTGATCGCGCTTGTCATCTTCGGGCCGCACGAGCTGCCCAAGATGGCATCCCACGCCGGGAAGGCGCTGCGGGACCTGCGCAGGATCGCCGAGGGTGCCAAGAACGACCTGCGGGAAGGGCTCGGTCCCGAGTTCGCCGACTTCGACCTCGAGGACCTGAACCCGAAACGGTTCGTGCAGAAGCACCTGTTCGACGACATCAACGGGGATTCGGCCGCCGCCGGAGCCGCCTCGCAGCCGTCACGCCCGGCCGCGTCGAACGGCGTGACGCTCGCCCCGGGCGAGCGCCCGCCCTTCGACTCCGACGCGACCTGATCCCCGGCCGGCCGCGCCGCGGCCGGCCGTTAACCAGCCGGCCGCTGCCGCGGGGCCACCGGGGTCAGGCCGAGGCTCCGCCCGGCCAGGCCGCGACCGCGGGCACCGATCTCATCCGCGATTTTCCGCAGCGCCAGCGCGGCCGGGGTGTCGGGGTCGCTGAGCACCAGCGGCATCCCCGCGTCACCGCCTTCGCGCAGCCGGACGTCGATCGGCACCTGTCCCATCAGGGGCACCGGGGCCCCGGTCAGCCGGCTGAGCGCTTCCGCCACGGTGGCCCCGCCGCCCGAGCCGAACACCTCGGTCTGCTCCCCGCAGTGCGGGCAGACGAGATACGACATGTTCTCGATGACCCCGGCGATGCGCTGACGGGTCTGCTGGGCGATCGCCCCGGCCCGTTCGGCTACTTCAGCCGCGGCCAGCTGGGGTGTGGTGACGACGAGCAGCTCGGCCGTCGGCAGCATCTGGGCCACCGAGATGGCCACGTCACCGGTGCCGGGCGGCAGGTCGAGCAGCAGCACGTCCAGGTCGCCCCAGTACACGTCGGCGAGGAACTGCTGCAGCGCGCGGTGCAGCATCGGGCCGCGCCAGACGACCGGGGTGTTGCCCTTGGTGAACATCCCGATCGAGATGACCTTCACGCCGTGCGCCGACGGCGGCATGATCATGTTCTCGACCGGGGTGGGCCGGCCGGTGACGCCGAGCATCCGCGGCACCGAGTGCCCGTAGATGTCGGCGTCGGCCACGCCCACCTTCTGCCCGGCCGCGGCCAGCGCGGCGGCCAGGTTCACCGTGACCGACGACTTGCCTACCCCGCCCTTGCCGCTGGCCACCGCGTACACGCGGGTCAGCGAGGACGGCTGGGCGAACGGGATCACCGGTTCCGGGCGGCCGCCGCGCAGCGAGGTCTGCAGGGCCTTGCGCTGCTCCTCGCTCATCACGTCGAGTTCGACCCGGACCGAGGCGACGCCAGGCAGCTTGCGAACCGCCGCGGTCACCTCCCGGGTGATGGTGTCCCGCATCGGGCAGCCCGCCACGGTCAGGTAGACCTCGACGAGCACCGCCCCGTCGGCCGCGACGGCAACGTTCTTGACCATGCCGAGCTCGGTGATCGGCCGGTGGATCTCGGGGTCCTGCACGCCATCGAGAGCCTGGGTCACCTGCTGGACGGTGGGGGAGGTCATGAATTCATGCTACCTACCGGCCAGCGGCTGGTGCCGCCAAGGGGACGGCCGCGACCGCGGGTACGGTCGCGGCCGCTCGCCGCCGTGCTGATCCCTTGCTACTGCTTGACCACCGCGCCCGTGGCCGGGTTGAGGATGACCGGCTTGAAACGCGGCGCGAAGAACTGGAACATCCCGTTCATGCTGCCTGAGATCGCGTCGAACGAGCCGCCCCCGATCCGCTTCCCGCCGAGCCAGTTGTTCTCGATGAAGTGGATGACCGAGGTGGTATCGGTCTGCTTGTGGCTGACGTGGCCTGCCTTGGACCACGGCGAGATCACCAGCATCGGCAGCCGCTGGCTGTAACCGCAGCGGACCGGAGTGCCGGCCAGCCTCATCGGAGCCGACGTGCAGATCGACGCGTCGAGTGACGTGTCCGAGCCGTTCACGATCTTCGGGGGCTGGTGGTCGTACCAGCCGTCGGAGTCGTCGTAGGTGATCACGATCGCGGTTGACGACCAGTACCTGGACTGCTCGATCTGGTTGATCGTGTTCACCAGGAACGTCTGCTCGTCCAGCGGGTCGGAGTAACCGGGGTGGCCGTCCTGGTACTCCGCCGCCTTCAGGAAGCTGACGGCCGGCATGTTGCCGTCCTTGAGCGTGGTGGAAAAGTCCGACAGGTCATACTCGTGGTTGGCCTGGTCGGTGTGGCCGATGGCGGCCTCGGACGACGGCGGCAGGTGCTTGGGGTTGGCCGTGGACTTGTAGTACTCGAACGGGTTGTGGTGCGGCGAGTAGTCGAGGGCCGCGTTGCCGCCGATGTTGTTGTGCGTCGCGCCGCAGACCGGGAAGCCGGCCGCGTTGGTGCTGGTCGGCGTGAAGCCGCCCTGGAACCAGCCCCAGCTGACGCCCTTGGCGCTGAGCATGTCGCCGATGTTCTTGCCGGTCGCGACGGCGAGCGGGCTGGTCGAGACGTGGCTGGAGTCCGAGCAGCCGTCGAAAGCCGGGTCGGGGTCACCATAGACCGAGCCGAGGCCGGCGCTGTTCAGCGGGCTGACGCCGCCCGGGTCCGGCACCTTGGCTCCGCTGCCCGGGTCGACCGCGTAGGCGTTGCCCGTCTGGCCCGAGACCAGGTTGAGCGCGCCCGGCGTGGACGGGCCGAAGGTGGTGTTCCAGTTGTTGTCGCTCATCGCGTAGTTCTGCGCGTAGTTCCACAGCCCGGTGACCGTGTTGCCGTCGTAGTAGTCCATCACCAGGCCGGGCTCGCCGAACAGGATCGGCTGCCCGGTGCACGTGTCGGTCTCGGTGTCCTGGACGAACAGGTCCATCTTCCCGCCGTCGACCGCGTTCTGCTCCGCCGTGTAGCCGTGGTTCTGGTCGCAGGTCAGCGCCTGGGAGTGGCTGAGCCGGTGCGGGTTGTACAGGTTCGGGTTGTTCGTCAGCAGCGGCCCGGTCGGGCCCTTCGAGGTGATCTTGCTGTACAGGCCGTTCACCGTCGGGGTGCCGCGCTTGGCCTGGAACTTGGTCCCGTCGGTGTTGGTGGCGTACGGGTACGTGCCGAAGTAGTGGTCGAACGACTCGTTCTCGTCGAAGAGAACCACCACGTGCTTGATCGGCGTGCTGGTCGGCGACGTGAGCGTCCAGCTGCTCGCCGGGCTCGTCTGGGGCACGGCCACCGCGCCCGCGGTATTCGGCGCCGCGTTCGCGCCCGCCACCGTGGTACCGACGGCCACGCCGGCGCCCAGCACGACGGCAGCGCCGATGGCGGCGTAATACCGCGTTTTCTTATGCCTGACACGAACCGTAGCTGGGCCTTCGCCCATGTTCGCCCTCCTGAGCCTGCTGACTTTAGGGCCTGGCGGACCCCTGGAAGACCCACGGGACCGCGAGGCCGGTGCGTTCGGCCCGCACCCCGTAGCAAAACTGGCATCACGGGATAACACAGGAACGCACTCAATCTGACCAGAAGGCAAACACGAGATCAAGAATCCGTCACGACGCCACGCCGCCACGCCGCGCCGCGCCGCCACGCCGCCTCCGGGTCGGTGGCGCACAGGGTACGTAAGAAGGTAGCCAGGGGGCCACCGACTCCGCTCACGCGGGTCCGTCGGCTACGCCAGCAGGGTGCGGCCCAAGTAGTCGGAGCCGTCCCGGACGCCGGGCAGGGCCAGGAAGTAGCCGCCGCCGAACGGGCTGATGTAGTCGGCCAGGGGCTCGCCGATGAGGCGGGTCTGCACCGCCACGAACTGCCGCCTGAGATCCTGCTGGAAACAGGTGAAGAGCAGCCCGATGTCCAGGTTGCCGACGTCGTCGATGCCGCGGTCGTAGTTATAGGCGCGGCGCAGGATGCGGCTGTCCGCACTCGGCGCCGTCCGCGGGTTGGCCAGCCGGATGTGCGCGGTGAGCGGGATCACCGCGCCGGAGGGGTCACGCGCGAAGTCGGGCGTGGCGTGGATCTGGCTGGAGTCCAGCGGGTAGCCGGTCGCGCGGCGGCGGCCGATCATGTTCTCCTGCTCGGTGATGTCGACCCGGTCCCAGAACTCGACCAGCATCCTGATCAGCCGCACCACGAAGTAGCTGCCGCCGGCCGTCCAGGCCGGCTCGCCCGCGGTGCCCGGCTGGATCCAGACCAGCTTGTCCATCTGCGCCGGGCTGGTCGCGTCCGGGTTGGAGATGCCGTCCATGAAGCCCATCTGGTTGCGCGGCACGGTCCCGGACGGCCGGGCCGGGCTGGTGAACCCGTCCATCCGCCACGCCGCCTGCATGCCGCCCCGGGTGTGCCGGGCGATGTCGCGCAGCGCGTGCAGCACGGTGTCGGCGTTGCCCGCGCTGAGCTGGAGGACCAGGTCGCCGCCGGTCTGGGCCGGGTCCAGGTCGTCGTCGGGGAACGAGTCCATCGGCGTCAGCCGGGCCGGCCGCCGGGCGGCCAGGCCGTACCGGTCGTCGAACAGCGTGGAGCCCACCCCGACCGTCACGGTCAGGCCGTCCGGCACCACGGCCGGACCGAGCGTCCCCGAGTCGGACGGAGCCCCTCCGATGCCGACCGGCGGCGGTGTCCCGCCCGCGGTCAGGAACCGGGCGCGGTCGGTGATCGTCCGGAACAGCTGGATGAGCTCGCCGCGGCCGTCAGCGGTCGCGTTGAACGAGATCACCGCGGTCTGGCGGGCCGGCCGCGGCAGGATGCCGGCCTGGTACCGGCCGTGGAACGGCACTGGCGGGAGCACGCCAGCCTGGGCGTCCGCCACCGCCTGCTGGCTGGCCGGGGCCGGCCGCGTGGTCCGGTAGGCGTAACCCCCGGCCACCCCCGCGACGGCGCCGGCCGCGCCCGCGCCCACGGCCGCGGCCGCGCCGGCCGCGACCGGCGGCGGCCTGCAGGTCCGTTGGGGGGACAACCTCAGCGCGATCGCCGCCCGCAACGGCGTCTCGCTCGCGCGCCTCGCGGCGGT
>JAJKHX010000398.1 GCA_021154785.1 Nocardiopsis sp. | reverse complement strand
CGTAGTCCGCCCAGGCGGACTCGTCCCAGACGAGTTTCACTCCAGCAGGTCCCGCTCGACGCCGCCGTCGTGCTCGAGGCGGTCGATGGAGGCCAGCAGCCTCCGGGCGTTCTCCGGGCTGCGGAGCAGGTACGCGGTTTCCTTGAGCGACTCGTAGTCGGCGAGTGCGACGATGACCACCGGTTCGTGCCCCGCGCGGGTGATGACGACTTCCTCGCGGTCATCCACGACGGCATTGAGGGTCTCGGCGTAATGCGCGCGCGACTCCGAGTACGTCATGGTCTTCACCAGCGGGGTCCTCCTCCGCTACCTGTAACTGTAACGTACAGAAAATTGTACGTTACTGGTCTCGGAGGGTGCAAGCGGGCCGCTCTGTGATGGAGGGCAGGCCGGCATCGGCCGCAAGATCGCCCCGCTTGCCTAG
This sequence comes from Nocardiopsis sp., assembly GCA_021154785.1. Lineage (GTDB taxonomy): Bacteria > Actinomycetota > Actinomycetes > Streptosporangiales > Streptosporangiaceae > Palsa-504. The sequence goes on along the minus strand of JAJKHX010000398.1, from coordinate 9,538 downwards.
ATGAGGTCGGGCGATCCGGCGGCCGCGTTAGGTTCAGATATCCGAGCTTTAGCGTTGCTAACGAGATTCCGGGGAGCCAAACGGGGAGCCAACGACCACCGGCACAGGGCCGCAGCAGGACACGTCTAGCCGTTCGCACTGTAATCGAATATCACGTCAGGCCACACCTGGCACCGTCTGGCCACGCTTCGAAAATGCCTCCTAAGCAGCAGGTCCGCGTTCGAGTGGCGGTCGGGGCGTAGATGGTGCGGATAGTCACACTTATTCAAAAACTCTGCCATTCGAATAAGTGAGTGCTCGCAGGCAGTCACTCAATCTGGTACGTCCTTGCGGATGGGCAGGCGGGTACGGGCTCGTCAGGCAACCGGTGATCAGGTATGCGGCGCAGCGCAGAACCGCCGCCTGGAAGCCAAACGGGAGCCAACGGTATCCGCTGGAATGCCCGGCTGTCAGGGCGTCGCCGCGAAGTGTTCCGCGAGCAGCGCCGCCACCTGGCCGGCGGCTTGTTCGGGCAGCCAGTGCGAGGCGCCGTCGAGTTCGGTGAAGCGGTAGGGCCCGGTGACGTAGCGCCCGCACAGCTCGGCCGCGGCCCGCGAGACGAACTGGTCGCGGTTGCCCCAGGCGAACGTCGTCGGCACCCGGATCGGCCCGGTCGGCTCGCGCAGGCTGAACGGCATGGCCCGGTACCAGTTGAGCGGACCGCGCATCACGGCCGGGTCCTGGGCCCGGGCGGCGTAGCGGTCCGCGGTGGCCGGGTCGAGCCCGGTGCGCACCAGCGTGTCGCGGAAGACCTGGCCGCCGCGGCGGCCGAGAGCGAGCTCAGGCAGCCAGGGCAGCTGGCACGCGGCCATGTACCACGAGCGGGCGGCCTGGCTGCCGGAGATCAGGGCCCGGGCGAACGCCTGCGGGTGCGGAACGGACAGCGCGGCCAGCGAGGCCACCCGCCCCGGATAGCGGCCGGCCAGGTACCAGCCCAGGGCGGCGCCCCAGTCGTGCCCGGCCAGGTGGAACCGTTCCGCTCCGGCCGCGTCGGCCAGGGCGAGCACGTCCGCCGCCAGCTGGGAGTTCCGGTAGGCGGACCGGGCGGCTGGCCGGGCCCCGGGGGAGTAACCGCGCAGGTCGGGTGCCAGCACCCGGTAGCCGTCCCCGGCGAGCGCGGACGTCACCCGGTCCCAGCAGTGGCGGTCCTGCGGGAAACCGTGCAGGAGGATGGCGACGCCTGCCGCCCCGTCCCGGCCGGCGGCGGGGGTGTCGGTGACCTCAAAGCTGAACGCCGCGTTGGTAAAGCGCTCCATACCGCCATCTTCCCCCGCGGGGGCGCCGTCCGGCGCATAGACCCCGATTCAGCAGCGCCGCGCGGTGCCGTGCCCGGCTTATCCAGCATGACCGGCTTCGCCCGGGTGACGGCGACCCGGCGACCCCGCGGCCATGGCGAACGCGATGATCTGGCCCGCCTCGCTAGCCGGCCTGCTGCCCACCAGGATGGGTAACGGTATTCACCGCCAGCTGTCGTCCATGCCGCGAGATCGGCTACCGGAAGGTCCTACGAGGCCCGCGTGGCTGAGTGAGCCCGGCGCGGCGGGGTAGCCGGGCCGCATGACGAACCAGATCCCGATGGCTCACCACACCGCCGTCGTCAACGGCATCAAGATGCATTACGTCGTGGCCGGGACCGGGCCGCCGGTGTTCCTGCTGCACGGGTTCCCCGAGTTCTGGTATGCCTGGCGGCACCAGATCCCGGTGCTGGCCGAGCGCTACACCGTCGTGGCCCCCGACCTGCGCGGCTACGGGTACACCGAGAAGCCTCGGAGGGCTACGACAAGCGCACGATGGCCGCCGACATCCGGGAGCTGGCCAGTCTGCTCGGTTTCAGCCGGGTGGCGCTCATCGGGCACGATCGGGGCGCCCGGGTCGGCCTCCAGCTCGCCAGGGACACCCCGGAACTGGTCGGCCGGCTCGCGGTCCTGGACAACGTGCCGACCGCAGTGATCTTCGCCGAAATGAATGCCCGGCTGGCGGCGGGCCAGTGGTGGTTCCTGTTCAACCAGGTCGCGGATTTGCCGGAAGCGCTCATCGCGGGCCGGGAAGAGGCCTGGCTGCGGTATTTCTTCACCAGCTGGTGCCACGACCCGCAGGCGCTGGCCCCCGGCGAGTTCGCCGAGTACGTCCGCGCCTACTCCCAGCCCGGCGCGGTGCGGGGCGCCTGCAACGACTACCGCGCAGGCCAGCAGGACGTGGCCCAGGATGACCAGGACGCGGGCCGGACGCTGACCTGCCCGGTGCTGGCCCTGTGGGGCGCCGACTTCGAGTGGGTGGGCAAGGCCTACGACGTGGCCGGGATATGGGCGCAGATCGCCGACGACCTGGTCACGGTAGAGCTTTCCGGCTGCGGGCACCTGCCGCACGAGGAGCGTCCCGCTGAGGTCAACGGGCACCTGCTCAGCTTCCTCGAAGGCTGGAAAGGCTGACCAGGCGAAGCCGGCCAGGGACGCGGCATTAGTCGTTCATCGGTTCCGGAGCAGTCCGGGTCGGCGCGCCCGCGATCTGAATCGCAAAGCTGAATCGACCGTCGCCGCAGCCGTTAACGGCACCCACTTCAGCGCATAAATACGCGAGCTGGCAACACCCGCTATTCATGAGCGGGTGCCGTGAAGGTGATATGGCAGCCGGACACAATGAGATTTTTCTCAGCGACTTTCAGGTGATCATTTCGTGCCCGAACTGGGTGAGGACGAGTGCTGCTTTGGCGACGTCGCTGGTCTTGCCGGGGCGGTGTGCGATACCGCCTGGACGCCCGGGCCAGCGCCAAGGCGGCCCGGTTGACCGGCAGAGCTCAAGGACTGACACGATCAGGCTCTCGCAACAGCGCCCTCGGTATTCCGTCGCCGGGGCCCAGGTGAGGGATAAGCATCACGAGCGACTCCGGCGACGATCCGGTCGTGACCGCCTGGCAGTGGCTGGCCGGCCATCAGGCGTTCGAGGTCGGCCAGGCCGGTGCCAGACGCGTCATGCGGCGTCTCGCCGACCAGGACACGGCCGGTTACGAGAAGGTGATCGGCTTCCTCGGCCCGAACGGCGCGGGAAGACGGCCATGGCGTGCACGGCGTCGCGGCATAGACTCGGTCGCATGCTGATCTCGGAGGCATTCCTGCTGCTGGTCACGACAGAGGACGGCAAGTGGCTCGCGAGTAGCCAGGCGGTACCGATCGCCCTCGCCGGCGGCTTGCTCGCTGAGCTCACAGCGAACGGGCGGGTGGCGGTCGACGGCCGAGGGCGGCTCGCACCGCCAGCTGATCCCTCCCCGGTCGGCGACCCGATCCTCGACCAAGCGCTCGAAACGTTCCTGCAGAACGTGGGCAAGAAGCCGAAGGACGTCCTCGGAACGGTTGCCAAGGGGCTTGGTGACGAACTCTATGAGCGGCTCGCCACAGCGGGCATCGTCGAGATTCACCGCGGAAGGTTCCTGCGCCCGAACCGGTTCCCTGTGCGCAATCCAGATGCACGTGAGCGAGTATGGGATGACGTCGCTGCCGTACTCGGCGGGACTGCGGCACCGGACCTGCGCACCGGGACACTGCTCGGTCTCACCCAGGCTGCTGGTGCTGTGCCGGCGATCTTCCCGCCGGAACGGTTCGACATGAGTAAGAAGGATCTGATCGTCCGCGCGAAGCAGGTCACTGAGCGCGACTGGGCCTCCGGGGCAGTGAGCCGCGCCGTCCACGACGCGCAGGTCGCAACCATGGCAGCGGTCACCGCCGCCACCACGGCGGCCACCACTGCCGCCAGCGGCTGACCACGCTAGTGGTCCTCAAAAACTCGCGCTCCTAAATCCGTAGGTGCCCGCAGGACGATCCGCAGGCCAGCGCGAAGACCGCCTGCTTCCAGCAGCCAGGGCCCGGGTGCCGATCTCACGGCGGTGTTCTGCCAGCAGCTCCGGCACGAACACCGCCAGTTGGAACGGGACGTCGAGCATGACCCGATAAGACAGCGAGTGTGCTGAACACCGTCGTGATACACGTCGGCTGCGGCCTCGGTCACCGCGTCCGGCATACTGCCGTTCATGATGATCGGCGTGGGGCTGGATGCCCGGCTCGAGCTTCCGTTCGGTCAGTTGCGGGCGGCGGCGCAGGAAGCGGAGCGGCTCGGATTCGAGAGCCTGTGGACCCCGGCGGGAGGCGTGCCGGACTCGTTCCACGTGTGCGCGGCCTGGTCGCAGGACACCACGCTGCGCACCGGAATCTCCGTCGTCCCGGCCGCCCGGATGTGGACCCCGCTGAGCCTGGCGTCGCAGGCGGCCACGCTGGCTGAGCTGTCCTCGGGGCGGTTCGTGCTCGGCCTGGGCACCGGGGGCTACGGGCCCGGGTTCTGGGCGTCGGTGGGCCTGCCCGACCGCCCGATCGCGGTCATGCGCGAGTACGTCACCGCGATCCGTGGCCTGCTCGCCGGCCAGTCGGTCACGGCCGGCGCGATCATCGCCCGGGAAGGAGCGGGTTCGGGCGCCCCTGGCTGGCCCCAGTCCGCCTCGCTCGGGCTGCCGGACCCGGTGCCTGCTCCGGTGTACCTGGCCGCGCTCGGCCCGCAGATGCTGCGGCTCGCTGGGGAGCGCGCCGACGGGGTGCTGCTGAACTGGGCCACGCCGGACCGCATCGCGGTCAGCCGGACGCGGATCGACGAGGGCGCCGCGCGAGCGGGCCGTGCCCCGGGCTCGGTCCCGATGACCATGTACATCCGGGTCTGCATCGACGACGAGGCCGCCGCCCGGCAGGCGTTCGGCAGGCAGGTGCTCGGCTACGCCATGGGTCCGCCCGGCATTCCGCCGGGCGCGGGCTACCGCGGCCTGTTCGCTCAGATGGGGTTCGACGCGCAGCTGAGCGAGCTGGAACGGCAGCGCGACCGCGGCACGTCGATGGCTGACCTGGTGGACGCGGCCCCTGACGAGATGCTGCAAGCGGTCGGCTACTACGGCCCGGCCGGCCCGGCGCCGGCCGCGTTCGCCCGGCTCAGCGCTGGGCTGGACGAGGCCGTCGTCCGGATCGTGACCGCCCAGCCCGGCCTGGAGCCGGTCGTCCAGGCTATGGCCGCCCTGACCCCCGCGCTCATCCGGGCCGCCGGTGCGAGCTGAACGGGCCGGCTGACCGGTCAGGCCCCCGCCTCTGCCTCATCGCTGCGGAAGCATCCCCCGAGTCTCCAGATGAGCCATGATAAACGACACGGTCTCTTGGAAGGACGCGTCAGGACGGCTGGCACCCGAGTCCTCGAGTGCCAGCCGGAACGCCGTATTCCGGTACCGCTTGCCCTCCATCACGACGACTTTCGAGTGCGTGCGAGCGATAAAGTCAACCATCGGGAAGATCGGATCCGCGACGCTGGCCAGCCTTTTCATTTCTCGCGAGAACTCTGCCATGTCGACATATCGGAACGAAATTCCGAAGTCCTTGCTAATTTGTGTCGTCAGGTCGACCATGTTGTAGTAGTCGTCGACTGTCACATGGAGGACGGGCTCCTGAGGCTTGACGGGAGAGGTCATGACGGCGGCAATATTGTGGGCGGCGATGTCGATCGGCATGAAGCTGAGTTGAATGTCGGTGCTGAAAGACACACCGTACTTGATCATGAACGAAAGCAGGCGCACCACGATGTCGGTGGAATGCCCGAATCCTGCGGTTGACGCTGTGAGGAAAGCTGGCCGGTATACCTGGATGTCGATGCCTTGTTCGCGGGCCTGGAGTACGAGCTGTTCCGAGACCCACTTCGTCTGTGCGTAACCGAAGTCGAGCCCGGCCATTTCGGGGTTGGCGTCTTGTTCGAGAAGGTTCCGCTTGTCGGAGAACCCGAAGATGGTCGTGCTTGAAATGAAGTGAAATTGCTTGCGGCGCGAGTCGCACGCCAAGCTGAGCAGTGCGCGCGTGCCCTCGACGTTTGATGACCGGAGTGCGTCATAATCCAGGACGTAGTCAACCCAGGCTCCATTGTGAACGATCGTATCGATCGTTTCAGCCAGCTGCGCCCAGTCGGGGTCTGAAAGTCCCAGTCGCGGGCTCTCCAGATCGCCGCATATCACGTTGACCCGGGTATCGAAGGTCTCCGCGGTGCGGAGGTCATAAAGGCCTGCCGCCTCGAGCGCGGTGGTGAGCCGTTCGCGGGCCGCCGACGGGTCGGTTCCCCGCATGAGGACGGTGTAGGTCGCGCTGGTCTGGTCCAGCAGGCTGCGGAGGAGAAATGGTCCGAGAAATCCGGTGGCGCCGGTCAGGAACACTTGGTTGAAGGTGCAGTCCGCTGGCGGCACGGTCCCGGCGCCTTGCAGGTCGAGTACCGCGTCGTTTCGCATCTCCGCCGCTTGGCTTTCGTCAAGTTCTCGTTTTACCTCATCGAGTTCCGCCCGCAGGTTGACGGCCCAGTCGGCGGAGCCTTCCTCAAGCCCGCGCACCAGTGCGGATATTTCTGCGATGGTCAGGCGCTGCAGGAGCGGCATGTGCAGTGTCTCCTGCAGTTCATGAGCATTGGCCTGGGTAACCGCTCTCTCGAGGATCACCAGGAGCTCGGCTACCGCCAGAGATTCGAGACCGATGTCGCCCGGCCTGGCGTTCTCATCCCCGCTCAGCGCGTAGGCGGCCAGGAAGCGCTCGTAATGGGAGTGGACGTCGAGGGTGTGCGCCCCGTCCAGTCCGGCCGCATCGCCGTCGCGCACATGGGTTTCGATCGTGCGCAGGCTGCCGTCTAGCCATTTGTCGCGAGTGGCGCTTCTGGCTACCTTCCCGGAAGTTGTTCTCTTGATGGCCTGGCGCCGGACGAACACTATCGTGTGCGGTCCCGTGTAGCCGTACGCGCGGAGCGCGCTGGTAATCTCATCGGGGTCCGGTGGGGCGCCCTGACCTCCGAGGCCGATGACGACGATGAGCCGTTCCTCCCCGTCGAGGCCCCGGAACGCGGCCACGCTTCCGAACTGTATTCTCTCGGAGGTTTTCTCGATGGCAGCCTCGAGATCCTCCGGGTAATAGTTCTGGCCCCGAAGAATGACGATGTCTTTGAGCCGGCCGCAGACGAACAGTTCCCCGTCCCGGAGGAACCCGAGGTCGCCGGTGCGGAGGTAGGCGCGTGCCTCACTGCAGTCGCCCGTGATCGAGTTGCCGAACACGTGCTCAGAAAGCTCGGGCATGTTCCAGTACGCCTGGCACGTGCTCGGGCCAGCGATCCAGATCTCCCCGATCCCGTCGTTTTCGACGGCAGTCCCGGTGTCCGGATCGACGATCCGTACGTGCATCCCGTCTAGCGGCTTACCGCAGCTAATCAGCTCCAGCTGCTGGTCAAGCGGCGTGGTCTCGGCGGCAATCACGACGGCACGCGCGTTGAGCGACTTCCGGTCGAGCCTGACTGACTGCCGGCCCGAGTTGGAGACGGCCAGGGTGTTCTCTGCGAGTCCGTAGGCCGCGACTAGCGCCTCCGGACGCAGGCCGTACTTCTCGAATCGTTCCAGGAAGCCTCGGTACGTGCTCGGCCTGACTGTCTCAGACGCATTCATGAAGACTTGTACGGAACTGAGGTCCAGGCCCTCCAGCAGGGCATCAGGAACCCGTTCAGGAGACAGGCAGTACTCGTAGCCGAAATTCGGAGATGATGTGTAAGTCGCCTGGTACCGGCTGAGCGTCTCCAGCCACAGGGCGGGTCGCCGCAGAAAGTCGAGCGGCGAGCATCCGTAGAGCGTGCCGCCGGTGACGAGCTGGAAAAGATAAGCTCCGATCAGGCCCATGTCGTGGAATTGCGGCAGCCACGATACCCCGATTGCCTGGTGCCCGATCGTTGAATGGCTGTTATGGATAACGTTCTGGTGCGATACGACCACGCCCTTGGGCGCTCCGGTCGAGCCGGATGTGTACTGCAAGAAAAGAGTCTGGGTTGGGCTGCCGATTGTGCCCCCACGGGCGATGCCTTGCAGCCGGTCGGTGGCGAGCCACTGAATGCCGAGCGAAGCGAGAGGGTCCTCTGAGTCGGCCTGGTCACTGACCTCACGACGGTCACCTGGCGCTGACTCGAGTGATGAATCCGTCAGGGCGAGCGCGGCTCCGCTGTCCAGCAGCACCGACCTGAGTCGTGCGGCTCCCCCTTTCGCGACTGACGAGGCCGGAGGGACGGGAACGGGAATGGCCCCGATGCGCGCGCAGGCGACGAATGAGGCGACCATCTCGAGTCCCGGCGGATACACCAGCGCCACCCGATCGCCGCGCTGAAAGGCCGTTTCATCGTGAAGGTATTCCGCCAGGAAGCGAGTCCTGGCGGCAAACGATTGGTACGTGTACGTTTCGCGTGGCTTGCCGTGGCGATCAAGGAACGCACTGAAACACTTTTCAGGCTGAACCGCTGCCCAGTGATCCATGTAGTCGAGGATCGTGTCCAACTGTGCACCTTTCTCGCGCAACAGGTTCGCTCTCTTCCGGCAAGAGGGGAAATGTCAGACGCTAATGGTAACAATAGCATAAAGAAAATTTTGTTGATCTTGTGACATTACTCACTGCGCGTGTTGTCCTCACTCTTTCCGTCCACCGGTTTCAGCGATGCTGGGCGGCCATCGGCGGCTCGTCGAACGGGGATGAATCGTCGGCCGGCGGGGCTAGAAGCGGTTCACGTGTCCTCGTCAGGTGATCCAGGCCCGGTCGGATATCCGGATCAGCCCGGTGTCGCCGTCCGCCCGCAGGGTCAGCAATCTCGCCCAGAGCCGAAGGCAGTCCCGGCGACCGCCGCGACCACTACAGCGAACGCCGCAACAGGGAGTCGAGGCGGGCAAACGAGCTCTCCCAGACCGCCTCCGGGTCGTCGCACAGCACGTGGCGGGACGCGTCCTGGCGCAGCTCGAGCCTGGTCTTGCCACTCGACTGGTCGTGGAATTCCAGCCGCAACCTGATCCCGGCCGTCCGGCCGCCCGCTACCGCGCCGATATCGGCGTGCGCCACCAGCAGTTCGTCCTCCACGACCTCGCTCAGTGCCACGTCGACCGGCGTGCGGTCACTCGGGTCCGCGTCGTTCAGCAGCACGAAGCGCTGGAAGCCGCCCGGGCGGGCGTCGCTCTGCACGCTCTCGTACGGCACCGAGAAGCCCGCGGGCCCGAACCACTGGCCAAACTGGTCGGGATCGACGAAGGCCTGGTAGACCAGTTCACGGGGCGCGTCGAAGACGCGCGAGACAGAGAGTTCCTCACCATGGCTCACAGCAGACAGACTAGTGCGCGTCAGGCCATCTCAGCCCGGACAGCCCGGCGGACGCCCAGCAGGCCGGCGTTCCCGCGATCGGGCCGGCGGCCGGGCCGGGCCGCTCGCGCCCGGGGCCGCGCCGCTCTACGATAGTCGCCATCAGCTATGCACAGCTATCCGACGGTCTCCCGAGCGCAACGGGGACGGCGAGTAGGAAGTTGGCTGCGGTGCGTGACGGCACTAGCCGCCGCCGTAATGGCGTCGGCCACGCCAGCGGCCGCCGCCACCACCACCACCGGCACCACCACCACGGGCGGCACCGGCGACGTCACCACCGACGGCACCGACAGCCTCCT
>JAJKHX010000397.1 GCA_021154785.1 Nocardiopsis sp. | reverse complement strand
CGTGCGCCGCCTGGCCGGTGCCGGGCTGGTGGCGGACACCGGCCAGCGGACCGCCGGCGGCCGCGGCCGCGGCCGCGTCGGCTCGTACTACGCCCTGGCCGGGCGCACCGGCGTCGCCCTGGCGGTCAGCATCGCCCCGGAAGGGATCGTCGCCGAGTGCATCGACGCCCACGGCGAGACGGTCGCGCGGGCGCGGGAGCCGATCACCAGGCCGGCCCGGCCCGGGCCGGTGGCCGCGGCCCTGCGAGCGGCGGCCGAGAAGACCCGGCGCGACACCGGGCGGCCCTCCCGCCTGGCCGTGGTCAGCGCCGCCGATCCGGTGGACCGCATCACGGGCCGGACCGTCCACCTGCCGGACGCGCCGTTCCTGCTCGGTGAACTCGATCCGGCCCGGATCCTGGCGCCGCACGTCGACGGGCCGGTCACCGTGGACAACGACGTGAACTGGGCCGCCCAGGCCGAACGCGACCACGCCGACGGGGCCGCGCCGGACGACTTCACCTACCTGTTCCTGGGCGAGGGGCTGGGCGGCGCCGTCGTCAGCGACGGCCAGGTCCGGCGCGGGCAGGCCGGCCTGGCCGGCGAGGTCGCTCACCTCCTGACCGCCGGCCCGCGCGGCCAGGCCATGCCCTTCATCGAGGTCTTCAGCGAACTGGGCCTGCGGCAGGCTGGCTCCACCGCCATCGACACCGAGCGCCTCCTCGCCGCCGCGTCCGGTCCGGACCCGCAGGCGGCGGCTACCCGTCACGCCCTCGGCCAGGCCGTCAGCGGCGTCCTCGCCGCCGTGGTGGCGCTGACCGATCCCGGGCTCATCATCATCGGCGGCTCCTGGGGGCGCGACCCGGTCGTCCTGGAGACCATCATGGCCGGAGCCGCGCGCTTGCCCCGGGCGGTCCCCGTCCGGGGCGCCGCCCGCACCGATAACCCGTCGCTGGCCGGCGCGCGCACCGATGCGCTCAGCCGCCTGCGCGCGGCCATCATCGCGGCTCCGCGCGCGTAATCAGAACAGCGTGTTCTCCGGGATCACGCCGCGCATCGCCTCGTAGTTCAGAGTGACGCAGCGGATGCCGCGGTCGGCGGCCAGCGTGCGGGCCTGCGGCTTGATCTCCTGGGCGGCGAAGATCCCGTGCACCGGAGCCAGCAGCGGGTCGCGGTTCAGCAGCTCCAGGTAGCGGGTGAGCTGCTCCACGCCGTCGATTTCTCCCCGGCGCTTGATCTCCACCGCGACGCTCTCGCCGGCCTCGTTCCGGCACATGATGTCGACCGGGCCGATCGGGGTCGGGTATTCGCGCCGGACCAGCCGCCAGCCGTCGCCGAGCAGGTCGAGCTGCACGGCGAGCAGTTCCTGCAGGTGCGCCTCGACGCCGTCCTTCTTCAGGCCCGGGTCGATGCCGAGCTCGACCGAGGTGTCGCTGATGACCTCGGTGAGGGTAATGGCCAGCGTCTCGCCGCCCTTGTTGGTGACCGACCATTTACCTGGCTCCTCGGTCAGCCGGCACGGCGGTGACATCCAGTTCAGCGGCTTGTACGAGCCGCCGTCCGAATGCACGAGCACCGAGCCGTCCGCCTTGACGATGAGCAGGCGCAGGGCCTCGGGGAGGTGAGCGGTGAGCCGGCCGACGTAGTCGACGCTGCACCGGGCGATGACGAGCCGCACGTTCGGTAACTCTACTGGCCGCCGGGCGGCAAACTGATGCGCTCGGCTTTACTAAGCTCGGCATGCGTGAGCCCGCGCCGGATCCGCCGCGACCGCTCCGGCCCTCCCGACCCCGTGCCCGGGCCCGAGCGCGTCGAGTCATGGCCGGACGGCGACTGGACCGTCCGCCGCGTCCCGGGCGCGGGATCGGCCAAGGCGTACCGCTGCCCCGGATGTGACCAGGAGATCGTGCCGGGTACCCCGCACGTCGTGGCCTGGCCCGCCGACGGCGCCCGGATGGCCGGCGGCGTCGGGGTGGAGGAGCGCAGGCACTGGCACAGCACCTGCTGGCAGAACCGGCTGCGCCGCGGCCCGGGCGCCCGGCGCCGGCCCGGACCCTGGCGCCCCTGATCGTTACCGGCTCGTGCGACGATGAGCGGGTGCCCGAACAAGAGACGACAGCAGATCAGGCCACAGCAGATCAGGCGCCAGCAGATCAGGTGCCAGCAGATCAGGTGCCAGCGGAGCGGCTGGAAGTCCAGCGGCTCATCGAGGCTACCCCGGCCGCGATCTTCCGCGTTCTGTGCGACCCGCAGGGGCACGTGGCCATCGACAGCACCGGCATGCTGATGGACGCGACCGGGGAGCCGGTCACCGCGGCGGGGGACAGCTTCGTGGTGCACATGGACCGCGAGGCCCTCAACGACTTCCCGCTGGGCCGCTACGACGTCACCGTCACGATCACCACGCTGGTCCCGGACGCCGAGATCGCCTGGGGGATCACCGGCCGGATCCGGCCGCAGGTCGGCCACACCTACGGCTACCGGCTCGAGCCGGTACCCGTAGCGGCCGGCCCGGCCGCCGGCACCCTCGTCACCTCGTACTACGACTGGTCCGCGATCCACCCGCACTGGCGCGAGGCCGGGATCTTCCCGGTCGTCTCCGAGGCCGCGCTGCGCGCCACGCTGGGCATCCTGGCCCGGACCGTCGCCCGCGGCTACCCCGGCCGCCCGGCCTGAGCCGGACTTTCCGCGCGGGGCCTACAATGCCTCGAGGGACCGCCGGGACATTGGAGGAGCTTCGTGGACCTGTTCGACCTCACTGGCAAGGTCGCCGTCGTCACCGGCGGGACCCGCGGGATCGGCCTGATGATGGCACGCGGGCTGCTGCAGGCCGGCGCCTCGGTCTACATCAGCTCGCGTAAGGCCGAGGCAGGCGACGCCGCCGCCAAGGAACTCGCCCAGTACGGCACCGTGCTGTCGGTGCCGGCCGACCTGTCCCGCGAGGAGGAGTGCGTGCGGCTGGCGCAGGAGGTCGGGCGCTCCGAGGAGGGCATCCACGTCCTGGTCAATAACGCGGGCACCAACTGGGCGGCGCCGCTGGAGGAGTTCCCGGCCCACGGCTGGGACAAGGTCGTCGACCTCAACCTCAAGACGCCGTTCTACCTGACCCGCGCGTTCCTGCCGCTGCTCGAGGCGGACGGCACCGCCGACGACCCGGCCCGGGTGATCAACGTGGGCAGCATCGACGGCCTGCAGGTCCCGCCGTTCCACACCTACTCCTACGCGGCCAGCAAGGCCGGCCTGCACCAGCTCACCCGGGTCCTGGCCCGCGAGCTCGGCCCCCGGCATATCACGGTCAACGCGGTCGCCCCCGGCCCCTTCGAGTCCAAGATGATGGAGTACACCCTGGCCACCCTCGGCGACGAGATCGCCGCTTCCGCCCCGCTGCGCCGCATCGGCCGCCCGGACGACATGGCCGGCGTCGCCGTCTTCCTCAGCGGCCGCGGCGGCGCCTACATCACCGGCGCCATCATCCCCGTCGACGGCGGCATCTGGGCCGCCAGCTAAGACCACTGCTAAGCGGCAGGCGAGTCGTCGTCCTCGGGAGCACTAAGAGCTTCAGCAGCCCCTGAAGCCTCTGGAGTCTCGGCGGTTTCGGGGGTGAGCCAGAGCACGCCCATCGGGGGCAGCGTGATGGTGGCCGAGGCGGGCCGGCCGTGCCAGGGCTCGGGCAGCGCCTCGATGGCGCCCAGGTTGCCGACGCCGCTGCCGCCGTAGACCGCCGCGTCGGTGTTGAGGATCTCGCGCCAGCGGCCCGCCTGCGGCAGCCCCATCCGGTACTCCTGGTACGGCACGGCCGAGAAGTTGGCCACGCAGGCGATCATCTGGGCCGGGTCCGCCTGGGTGGCCACCTGGGCGCCTGCCCCGGCCGTGCCCGGCACCGCGGCGAACCGCAGGAAGGACAGCGTGTTACCGGGGGCGTCGTTGGCGTCGATCCAGCTGAACCCCTCCGGCGAGGTGTCCAGCTGCCACAGCGCGGGAGTCTGCTTGTAGAGCGCGTTCAGGTCGCGGGACAGCTTCTGCACGCCCTGGTGCACGTCGAAGTCGAGCACCCACCAGTCGAGCCCGTTGTCCGCCGACCACTCACTCCCTTGCCCGAATTCCGAGCCCATGAAGAGAAGCTGCTTGCCCGGGTGGGCCCACATGTAGGCCAGCAGCGAGCGCACCCCGGCGAACCGGCGCCACTCGTCGCCGGGCATCTTGCCCAGCAGCGAGCCCTTCCCGTGCACCACCTCGTCGTGCGACAGCGGCAGGATGAAGTTCTCGGAGAACGCGTAGATCAGCGAGAACGTGATCTCGTTGTGGTGGTACTGCCGGTAGATCGGGTCCTGGCTCAGGTAGGACAGGGTGTCGTGCATCCAGCCCATGTTCCACTTGAAGCCGAACCCGAGGCCGCCCAGATGCACCGGCCGGGACACGCCCGGCCAGGCGGTCGACTCCTCCGCGATCATCGTGATGCCGGGCACCCGCTTGTAGCAGGTGGCGTTGACCTCCTGCAGGAACGCGATGGCGTCCAGGTTCTCCCGGCCGCCGTACTGGTTCGGCACCCACTCGCCGTCCTTGCGCGAGTAGTCCAGGTACAGCATCGAGGCCACGGCGTCGACCCGCAGCCCGTCGATGTGGAACTCCTCCAGCCAGTAGATGGCGTTGGCGACCAGGAAGTTACGCACCTCGGTGCGGCCGAAGTTGAAGACGTACGTGCCCCAGTCCGGCTGCTCGCCCAGGCGGGGGTCGGCGTGCTCGTACAGCGGGGTGCCGTCGAACCGGGCCAGCGCCCACTCGTCCCGGGGGAAGTGGCCGGGCACCCAGTCGACCAGCACGCCCAGCCCGGCCTGGTGCAGCGCGTCGACCAGGTAGCGGAAGTCGTCCGGGCTGCCGAACCGTGACGTCGGCGCGTAGTACGAGGTGACCTGGTAGCCCCACGAGCCGCCGAACGGGTGCTCGGCGACGGGCAGGAACTCCACGTGGGTGAAGCCCATCTCGGTCACGTACTCGGTCAGCTGGACGGCCAGCTCCCGGTAGGACAGGCCGGGCCGCCACGAGCCCAGGTGCACCTCGTAGATGCTCATCGGCTCGCGGACCGGCTGGCTCCCGGCGCGAGCCGCCATCCACGCCTGGTCGTCCCAGCTGTACCGCGAGGTGTACACCACCGACGCGGTGGCCGGCGGCATCTCGGCGGAGGTGGCCATCGGGTCGGCCTTTTCCCGCCACACCCCGTCCGGGCCGCAGATCGCGTACTTGTACCGGGTGCCCTCGCCGATCCCCGGGACGAACAGCTCCCACACGCCGGACCCGCCGAGCGAGCGCATCGGGTACGCGCGGGGGTCCCAGTGGCTGAAGTCGCCGGTGACGCGGACGCCGTGCGCGTTCGGCGCCCAGACGGCGAACGAGGTCCCGCTGACCGTGCCGAACTCGCGCACGTGCGCGCCGAGTACCCGCCACAGCTCCTCGTGCCGGCCCTCGCCGATCAGGTACAGGTCGAACTCGCCCAGCGTGGGCAGGTGGCGGTACGGGTCGTCGCGCACCTCCTCGGCCGTGCTGCCGGGGTAGGTGGCGGCGATCCGGTAGCCGGGCACCTTCTCGTCTGGCACCGAGACGGCGAAGACGCCCTGGTGCACGTGCTCCATGGGCAGCCTGCGGCCGTCGTCGAGGACGGCGGCCACCGAGTCCGCCATCGGGCGCAGCGCGCGGATCACCATGCCGTTCTTCCCGGGGTGCGCCCCGAGTACCGAGTGCGGGTCGTGGTGCTGGCCCGCGGCGATCCGCTCGATCTCACCCAGGCTCGGTTCAGGTGTCGTCATCATGGCCCAATCGGTCAGCGGGGAAGCTACAGCTCGGCAATGGACTCTAGCGGAATGGCAACCCAGGTCGGCCGGTTCCTGGACTCGTAGATGACCTCGTACACGGCCTTGTCGAGCAGCAGCGCCCGGAGCACGACCGAGTTCTCGGCCGGGTCAAGACCGCCGGCCGCGGCGTAGCCGGCGCAGAAGGCGTCGCTGTTGCGCCGGACCCAGTCGCCTGCCTTGGCCGCCAGGCTGATCGCCTCCGGGTGGGTGATCAGCTGGTGCCGGGCGGCGTAGTCGAACGAGCGGAGCATGCCGGCCACGTCCCGCAGCGGGGAGGACCGGGCCCGGCGCTGGGCCAGCGGGCTGGCCGGCTCGCCTTCGAAGTCGAGCACCACCCAGCCGGTCTGGGTCCGCATGACCTGGCCCAGGTGGTAGTCGCCGTGCACGCGCTGGGCCGGGATCGGCTCGATCAGCTTGGCCAGCTGAGAGTAGGCGTCGCCGACCTTGTCGGCGTGCTGGGCCAGCCCGGGTACCTCCGCGATGGCCAGGTCGAGCCGGCGGAACATCTGCTCGGCCAGTTCCCGGATGGCCTCGGGCTCGAGCACGGAGTGCCCGAATGCGTCGGCCAGGTCCCGGTGGACCTGCGCGCTGGCCGCGCCGAGCCGCTCGGCCTCGCCGCCGAAGTCGCCGCCGGCCTCGTACGCCCGGGTGCCGTCGGCGGTCGCGTACAGGTCGCGCACGCTGGTCGCGGCCAGCGCCCAGCCGTCCGAGGCGGCCCGCAGGTACCGGGACAAGATGCCCAGCACGGTGGTGGCGCCGTCCATCCGGGTCT
Source organism: Nocardiopsis sp. (assembly GCA_021154785.1). Classification (GTDB taxonomy): domain Bacteria; phylum Actinomycetota; class Actinomycetes; order Streptosporangiales; family Streptosporangiaceae; genus Palsa-504. The sequence continues at coordinate 8,665 of JAJKHX010000397.1, read as the reverse complement.
CGACCCAGCCGAACGGCTCGGCGATGTGCGACGAGCCCAGCTGGGCCAGCGCCGAGGCCACCTCCAGGTCGGGGTTCGGCCCCGGGCTGACCCGGCGGAACGCCTTGAAGATGGCGGACTCGCCGAAGACCAGGCTGGTGTTGCTCTGCTCGCCGGTGAGCACCAGGCTGTCCAGGCCTGACTCGATCTCGGCCCCGGGTATCCGGCAGAACCGGAGCAGGCCGACGGTACGTTCGGCGGCGATCGCGTCGAGCAGTTCCCGGGTCAGGTCCGCGTCGTGCAGCCCGTCGTAGATCTGCATTTCCGCGTGGGTCCCGATCCGGGCGTGCCGCAGCCGGGCTGGGAGCCGGGCGCGGTAGCCGACGAACAGCTGATAGCAGTCTGACGTCGCACCGTGCGAGACCGTGACGATCAGGTGCCGCAAGCCGGGGTCACCGGGGATGATCTCGGTGTCGGCCACGACCGCGAGATCGTGGACGGTTCGCCCCTTGCCTGCGAACCATCGCTGCTTGACCAGCCAGGTTGCCAGTGTGTCTTCGAAAGTCATGAGCGTTTACCACACTCCCCGTGGCTGGTCCGGGCAAACACCCGCTGGCCGTTTTCGTGCCGTGAAACCGGATCTGCCCGGAACCGGCCAGCGGCTCAACGCGACGTCACTGCTGGTGGCTCTCGGGCGGCCCGGGCAGGTGCTCGCCAATCCCCGACCGCTGCTCGCCGCTGTCGGCCCGGCCGTCGCTCCCGCCCCCCAGAGCGGTCGCCGGGCCGCCGCCCTCGTCCCTGGCCGCGGGCAGCTGAAACCAGTAGAACCCGTGCCCGGGCAGCGTCAGCAGGTAGCTCAGCTCGCCGATCCGGGGGAAGACCACGCCGCCCATGCACTCGACCGGCGTGACGCCCATGAACCGGCGCAGGTCCAGCTCGACCGGCTGCGGGAACCGGGACAGGTTGTTCACGCACAAGATCCGGTCCGAGCCGTCCGAGTCGCCGTCGAACTGCGCGTCGGGCACCCGGACGTAGGCCAGCACGCTCGGGTTGGAGGAGGTCAGCTCCTCGTAGACCCCGGTGCCGAAGACCGGGTGGCGCTTGCGGATCTCGATCATCCGCCGGGTCCACTGCAGCAGCGAGCCGGAGTTGCGCTGCTGCGACTCCACGTTGAGGGACTGGTAGCCGTAGATCGCGTCCTGGATGGGCGGCAGGTACAGCCGCTGCGGGTCGACCTGGGAGAAGCCGCCGTTGCGGTCCGGCGTCCACTGCATCGGGGTCCGCACGCCGTCCCGGTCGCCCAGCCAGATGTTGTCGCCCATGCCGATCTCGTCGCCGTAGTACAGCACCGGCGAGCCCGGCAGCGACAGCAGCAGCGCGGTGAACAGCTCGAGCTGGTTCCTGTCGTTCTCCAGCAGTGGCGCCAGCCGCCGCCTGATCCCGATGTTGGCCTTCATCCGGGGATCCTTGGCGTACTCGGAGTACATGTAGTCACGCTCGTCGTCGGTGACCATCTCCAGCGTCAGCTCATCGTGGTTGCGCAGGAAGATGCCCCACTGGCAGCCGGCCGGGATGGCGGGCGTCTGGGCCAGGATCTCCGAGATCGGGTAGCGCTGCTCCCGCCGCACCGCCATGTAGATGCGCGGCATCAGCGGGAAGTGGAACGCCATGTGGCACTCGTCGCCGCCGGCCTCGGCGTCGCCGAAATAGTCCACCACGTCGGCCGGCCACTGGTTCGCCTCGGCCAGCAGCACCTTGTCCGGGTACAGCTTGTCGATCTCGGACCGGATCCGCCGCAGGTACTCGTGCGTCTCCTTCAGGTTCTCGCAGTTCGTGCCCTCCCGCTCGTACAGGTAGGGCACGGCGTCCAGCCGGAAGCCGTCGATGCCCAGGTCCAGCCAGAACCGCAGGACTTCGATCATGGCGTCCTGGACCCTGGGGTTCTCGAAGTTCAGGTCCGGCTGGTGGGCGAAGAACCGGTGCCAGAAGTACTGGCCGCGGACCGGGTCGTAGGTCCAGTTGGACTGCTCGGTGTCGACGAAGATGACCCGTGCCTCGGGGTACTGGTCGTCGGTGTCCGACCACACGTAGAAGTCCCCGAACGGGCCGCCGGGATCCGAGCGCGACGCCTGGAACCACGGGTGCTGGTCGGACGTGTGGTTCATGACCAGGTCGGCGATGACCCGGATGCCCCGCTTGTGGGCCTCGTCGACCAGCGTGACGAAGTCGCCGATGTTCCCGTAGTCGGGCAGCACCTCCATGAAGTCGGCGATGTCGTAGCCGCCGTCGCGCAGCGGTGAGCTGTAAATCGGCAGCAGCCAGATGCAGTCGATGCCGAGCCATTGCAGGTAGTCCAGCCGGGAAGTGAGCCCGCGCAGGTCGCCGGTGCCATTCCCGTCCGAATCCTGGAAGCCCCGGACGAGCACCTCGTAGAAGACCGCGCGCTTGTACCACTCAGGGTCGCGGGGCTGGTCTGCGGCGAAATTGTCAGCTATCGCCTCGTGATGCTCGGTCACGGCAAGATCTCCTGGTCTTACTGGTTCGTACTGGTTCGTGCCATTCAGGCACGGCAGGCCGATGTCGAGGTAACGCAGTGGGTGTAATGCTGAAAATGTGGGCCGGTCGCGTCGCCGGGTCCAGGCGTACGTAATTGGCATGCCCCCACCGGTAGGACTCGCCTGTTAGCTCGTCCGTCGCGATGAACTCGCGGTCCACGCCCAGCGCGGGCATATCGAGCCAGACCGTGGCTTCCCTGGTCTGGTGAGGGTCGAGGTTGACGACCACGAGAACGGTATCGCTCCGGCCGGTCGCAGGGACATTATCCACGCGTTTGGAGAAGCACATGACGCCGGGCTGGTCGGCACCGTGAAAACGCAGATTACGCAGCCTGTGCAGGGCCGGGTGCTGGCGCCGGATGCGGTTCAGCTCGGTGATGTAGCCGGAGATGCCCAGACCGTCCCGGGCGGCGGCTTCCCAGTCGCGCGGCCGGTACTGGTATTTCTCGGAATCCATGTATTCCTCGCTGCCCGGCCTGATCGGCACGTTCTCGCCTAGTTCGTACCCGGAGTAGATACCCCAGGTCGGCGACAGCATGGCGGCCAGCACGGCCCGGATCCTGAACGCGGGCTCCCCGCCGTGCTGGAGATACTCGTTCAGGATGTCCGGGGTGTTGGTAAAGAAATTCGGCCGCATGTACGCGGCTGTCTCAGCGGACAGCTCGAGCATGTACGCGGTCAGCTCCTCGACCGTGTTGCGCCAGGTGAAATACGTGTACGACTGGTGGAAGCCGATCTTGGCCAGGGTGCGCATCATGGCCGGCCGGGTGAACGCCTCGGCCAGGAACAGCACGTCCGGGTCGGTGCCGCGGACGTCGGCGAGCAGCCGCTCCCAGAACTTCAGCGGCTTGGTGTGCGGGTTGTCGACCCGGAAGATCCGCACCCCGTGGCCCATCCACAGCCGGACGACACCGAGCCACGCCGCGAAGATCCCCTCGGGGTCGTTGTCGAAGTTGAAGTTGTAGATGTCCTGGTACTTCTTGGGCGGGTTCTCGGCGTACGCGATCGACCCGTCGGCCCGCGTGGTGAACCACTCCGGGTGCTCTTTGACCCACGGGTGGTCGGGCGAGGCGTTCAGGGCCAGGTCGAGCGCCACCTCCATGCCGAGCTCGCGGGTCCTGGTCACGAACGCGTCGAAGTCGTCGAACGTGCCCAGATCGGGGTGGATCGCGTCGTGCCCGCCGTCCGGCGACCCGATCGCCCACGGCGAGCCCGGGTCGCCCTCGGCCGGGGTCAGCGTGTTGTTGCGGCCCTTGCGGAAGGTGGTCCCGATCGGGTGCACCGGCGGCAGGTAGACCACGTCGAAGCCCATGGCGGCCACGGCGTCGAGCCGCTTGGCCGCGGTGCGCAGCGTGCCCGAGGCCGGCGCCCGGCGGCCCATCGGGTCCACCTGGACCCCTTCGGACCGCGGGAAGAACTCGTACCACGAGCCGTACAGCGCCCGCTCCCGGTCGACCTGCACGATCAGCGGCCGCGACCGGGTGGTGAGCTCGCGCAGCGGCCAGCTGAGCAAGATCGCGGCGATGGCCGGGTCCTCGGTCGCGGCCAGCCGGTCCCACGGGGTCAGCCCGCGGTCGCGCATCGTCGCGACCAGCTTGCGCAGCGCGGTGCGGGCCGCCGCCGGGCGGCCCTTGCCCGGCGGCTGGGGAATCCGCCGGGCGGCCCGCTCGTACAGCAGCGCGCCCTCGGTGAGCATCAGCTCCACGTCCTGGCCGGCCGGGATCTTGATGGCCGCGTCGTGGTGCCAGCTGGCGATCGGATCGGCCCACGCCTCGATGTGGAAGCGCCACACGCCCTCGCTGGTGACGGTTACGTCGGTACCCCACCGGTCGGTACCCGGCGCCAGCTCGCGCATGTACGCCAGCGGGCTCGCCTGTCTGCCCGGGTCACGCAGCACCGCGGCGGCATTGATGATGCCGTGCCCCTCGCGGAAAATCGTGGCGCTGACGCCGAAGGTTTCGCCTGCTACCGCCCGGGCGGGGCGGCGGCCGCACTCGACCGCTGGCTCCACGTCAAGGATCGGGATTCGTCCAATCACCCTGGTTACGCTACCGAGCGCGGTTGACTTCATGCGAGCGCGGGTACCCCTAATCTTTCGCGCCGGCCGTACGGGCAGACGAACTTAGGCAACCCACATAAGGCCACTTCGTTCGGTATATTTGATTTTTATTTCCTGTCTTATGGGGTGGTTCGGGCCATCGTGGCCTGCGAATGGTTCGTCGCGGTGCCGCGGACCCGTTAAGGTCTGCCCGTGAAAGCGATTCGCCGGTTCACCGTCCGCGTAACCCTGCCCGAGCCGCTGGCCGCGCTGTACGGCCTGATGCTGAACCTCCGCTGGTCCTGGCATCGCCCGACCGCCGACCTGTTCGCGTCGATCGATCCCGCCGCCTGGCAGGCGTCCGGCGGCGACCCGGTCGCGATGCTCAGCGCGCTGCCGGCCGCCCGGATCGCCGCGCTCGCGGCCGACCCGGAATTCCTCGCCCGGCTGGCCGAGGCCGAGCGGGACCTGCGGCAGTACATGTCGGAGCCGCGCTGGTACGCGGCCGAGGGGGAGCCGGGCACCGGCCCGGCCGCGATCGCCTACTTCTCGCCCGAGTACGGCATCACCGCCGCGCTGCCGCAGTACTCCGGCGGCCTGGGCATCCTGGCCGGCGACCACCTCAAGTCCGCCAGCGACCTGGGCGTGCCGCTGATCGGGGTCGGCCTGCTGTACCGGCACGGGTACTTCACCCAGTCGCTGTCCGCCGACGGCTGGCAGGCCGAGCGCTACCCGTCCGACGACCCGAACGGCCTGCCGCTCGAGCTGCTCCACGACGAATCCGGGTCACCGGTGCACGTGACCGTGAACCTGAACCAGGGCCGCCAGCTGGCCGCGCAGATCTGGGTGGCCCAGGTCGGCCGGGTCCCGCTGCTGCTGCTCGACTCCTACGTGGAGGCCAACGAGGCCGACCTGCACGAGGTCACCGACCGGCTGTACGGCGGCGGCAGCGACCACCGGCTCCGGCAGGAACTGCTGCTCGGCATCGGCGGTACCCGCGCGGTCCGGGCGTTCTGCGCGCTGACCGGTCATCCCTCGCCCGAGGTGTTCCACACCAACGAGGGCCACGCCGGGTTCCTCGGCCTGGAGCGCATCCGCGAGTACGCCGAGCAGGGGCTGAGCTTCTCCGAGGCGCTCGAGCCGACCCGGGCCGGGACGGTCTTCACCACCCACACCCCGGTCGCGGCGGGCATCGACCGGTTCGAGTGCAGCCTGATCCGGGAGCACTTCGCCGCCGACCCGCTGCTGCCCATCGACCGGGTGCTGGCGCTCGGCGCGGAGACCTACCCGGGCGGCGACCCCGAGGTGTTCAACATGGCCGTGATGGGCATGCGCCTGGCGCAGCGCGTCAACGGCGTCTCGCTGCTGCACGGCCAGGTCAGCCGGGAGATGTTCGCCGGCCTGTGGCCCGGCTTCGACGTGGCCGAGGTGCCCATCGGCTCGGTCACCAACGGCGTGCACACCCCCACCTGGGTGGCTCCGGAAATCATCTCCCTGACCGGCGCCGGCCCCGGCGAGACGGCCGGCTGGGACTGGGAGCGGGCCGCCGCCGCCCCGGCCGGCGAGCTGTTCGAGGCCCGGCACGCGCTGCGGTCCCGGCTGGTCACCGAGACCCGGCGCCGGCTGCGGGCCTCCTGGCGCCAGCGGGGCGCGTCCGGGGCCGAGCTGACCTGGATCGACGACGTGCTCGACGACCACGTGCTGACGATCGGGTTCGCCCGGCGGGTGCCGTCCTACAAGCGGCTGACGCTGATGCTGAACGACCCGGCCACGCTCAGCGGCCTGCTGAACGACCCGGACCAGCCGATCCAGATCGTGGTGGCGGGCAAGGCGCACCCGGCCGACGAGGGCGGCAAGGGCCTGATCCAGCAGATGGTCCAGTACACCGACAACCCGGACGTGCACCGCCGGATCGTGTTCCTGCCCGACTACGACATGGCCATGGCCGAGTTCCTGGTCCAGGGCTGCGACGTGTGGCTGAACAACCCGCTGCGCCCGCTGGAGGCGTGCGGCACCTCGGGCATGAAGGCGGCGCTGAACGGCGCGCTCAACCTGTCGGTCCGGGACGGCTGGTGGGACGAGTGGTACGACGGCGGGAACGGCTGGGAGATCCCGTCCGCCGACGGCGTGGCCGACACCACCCGCCGCGACGCGCTCGAGGCCACCGCGCTGTACGAGCTGATCGGCAAGTCGGTGGCGCCGCTGTTCTACGAGCGGGACGGCGACGGCATCCCGCAGGGCTGGCTCGAGCGGGTCCGGCACACCTTCCGCTCGCTGGGGCCGAAGGTCCAGGCCGAGCGGATGGTCCGGGAGTACGTCACGGCGCTGTACGTGCCGGCCGCGGCCTCCTCCCGCAGCCTGGCCGACGGCCAGGGGCCTCAGGGTTCAAGGCCGGCCCGCGAGCTGGCCGCCTGGAAGCAGCGGGTGGTGGCGGCCTGGCCCGAGCTGCGGGTCGAGCACGTGGAATCGCTGGCCGCCGGGCAGGCCCTCGGCACCGCGCTGACCGTGCGGGTCTCAGTATCGCTGGGCGACCTCACCCCGGACGACGTGACGGTCGAGGTGGTCTACGGCCGCCCCGACGACGCCGACGAGCTCCTCGCGCCCCACTACGCCACCCTGACGGCCGAGCCCGCCGAGCCGGGCGGCGGCACGGTGTCTATCGGCACGGTGTCCAGCGGCACGGTGTCCAGCGGCACGGTGTCCAGCGGCACGGTGGCGGGCGTGGTCCGCTACTCCGGTGAGGTGCCGCTGGATCAGCCCGGGCCGTTCGGCTACACCGTGCGGGTCCTGCCGAACCATCCGCTGCTCGACAGCCGCGCCGAGCTCGGCCTGGTCACCTACCCGCAGGCCCCGGCCGGCATGACGAACGGAGACCTTCGCTAGGGTCGCCTCATGGGTGAATTCGTCAACCTGGAAGTCACGGACAACATCGGCACCATCCGGCTCAGCCGGCCGCCGGTCAACGCGCTGAACGACCAGGTGACCGAGGAACTGGCCGCGGCCGCCCGGGCGGCGGCCGCGGACGAGGTCCGCGCCGTGATCATCTACGGCGGCGAGAAGGTCTTCGCCGGCGGCGCCGACATCACGGTGATGGCCGAAGCCGGCTACGCCGAGATGGCCGCCCGCGGCGCCCGGCTCCAGGCCGCCGTCAACCTGCTGGCCGCCCTGGGCAAGCCGGTGGTCGCCGCGATCACCGGCTACGCGCTCGGCGGCGGCCTGGAGGTCGCGCTGGCCGCCGACTTCCGCATCGCGGGGGAGCGGGCCCGGCTCGGCCAGCCCGAGATCCTGCTCGGCATCATCCCCGGCGCGGGCGGCACCCAGCGGCTGCCCCGCCTGATCGGCCCGGCCAGGGCCAAGGATCTCGTGTTCAGCGGCCGCATGGTCGGCGCGGCCGAGGCGCTCGAGCTCGGACTGGTCGACCAGGTCGTCCCGGATGCCGACGTCTACCCGGCCGCCGTGGAGATGGTGAAGCGCTACGCCGCCGGCCCCGCGCTCGCGCTGCGCGCGGCCAAGCAGGCCATCGACGCCGGCCTCGGCGTCGACCTGGCCACCGGGCTGGAGCTGGAGCGGGTGCAGTTCGCGGCGTTGTTCGGCACCGAGGACCAGCGCGCCGGCATGCGCAGCTTCCTGGAAAACGGCCCCGGCAAAGCCACCTTCACCGGCCGCTGACTCCAGGCCTATCCCGCCCGCGTCCCCTTTGCCGGCCACCCGCCCGCGTCCCCTTTGCCGGCCACCCGCCCGCGTCCCCTTTGCCGGCCACCAGCCAGTCGCGTCACCGGCCAGGCGAGTCACAACAGCCTTGCGTGGCGCTATCGCCACACCAGCTCCGCCTCACCGAGGCACATTCCATGATCGCGAAGGATTTACTACGTTTTTCGATATAAAACCCTTCGCGATCATGGAAAACTCATTCGTAAGCGGGCAGCTGTCAGCATCGAAGCTCCTAACTCCACCGTGCTCAGCGACGATAAGCGTCAGGATGGTGCCGCTCCGCCGCCTTTCCCGGCTCCGCCGCCTTTCCCGGCTCTGCCGCCTTTCCCGGCTCCGCTGGCCCTCCCGACCTGGCCGGTTCCGGCTGCGCCGTCCGCCGCCG
>JAJKHX010000396.1 GCA_021154785.1 Nocardiopsis sp. | reverse complement strand
CACCGTTCGGCCGAGCCGTCCGCCCCGCCGGGTTGACGCAACTGATCGGTTGCCATATTATAGCAACCAATCAGTTGCTACTGCATGGAGGGCCGCATGGCTTTTCCTGACCGCATCGAGCGGACCCTGGAACTCGCCCATCCGCCGGCCGCGGTGTGGGCGGCCCTTACCACGTCCGAAGGGCTGGCCGCCTGGTTCGGCAACGAGGCCGGGATCGACCTGCGCCCCGGGGGGACGGCCTGGATGAAGTGGACCGATGGCGCCGCCGCCGAGATGCGCGTGGAGCGGGTGGAGGAGCCGGCGGTGTTCGGGTTCACCTGGCACATCTACGGGCTGCCCGAGGACGACCCGCGCCGCACCTATGTCGAGTTCACCCTCGAGCCGGATGGCCCGGGCACCCGGCTGACCGTCGTCGAGAGCGGCTTCGCCCAGCTGCCGGAGGATGCCTACCGCAAGGCGTACGACGGCAACAGCCAGGGCTGGGTGAGCGAGCTGGGCGAACTGGCCGCCTACCTCGATGCCGCCTGACGCCGAGGCGATCGCCGAGCAGGTCTTCGCGGCCCTGGCCGACCCGAGCCGGCGCTCCATCCTGGCCGCGCTGGCCGCGGGCGGGCCGGCTACGGCCACCGACCTCGCCGCCCGCCTGCCGATCACGCGGCAGGCCATCGCCAAGCACCTGGCCCTGCTGGCCGAGGCCGGCCTGGTGACGGCCGAGCCGGGGGAGCGGCGCCGGGTGCGCTACCGGCTGCGCTCCGCCCCGATGCGGGTGGCCCAGCAGTTCCTGGCCGCGCTGGCGCGCGACTGGGACGGCCCGCTCAGCGCGCTGAAAGACCACCTCGGCAGCACCGAACCCGGTGAAAGAAAGGAATCAGCATGAAAACCCCTCCGGTCGTGACGGCGACAGAATGGGAAGCGGCCCGCGAGCAGCTTCTCGTCAAGGAGAAAGAGCTCACCCGGGCCCGGGACGCGCTGGCCGCGCAGCGGCGGCGCATGCCGTGGCTGGCGGTGGGCAAGCCCTACGAGTTCACCGGCCCCGGCGGCCCGGCGAGCCTGCTGGACCTGTTCGAAGGCCGCCGCCAGCTGGTCATCTACCGGGCCTTCTTCGAGCCCGGCGTGGTCGGCTGGCCGGACCACGCGTGCCATGGCTGCTCCATGATGGCCGATCAGGTGGCCGACGTGGTGCACCTGAACGCCCGCGACACCGCCTTCGCCTACGCTTCCCGCGCCCCGCAGGCCGATATCGTCCGGCTGAAGGAGCGGATGGGCTGGACGATGCCCTGGTACACCATCACCAGTGACTGGGACGTCGACTTCGGCGTGGACCAGTGGCACGGCACGAACGCCTTCATCCGCGAGGGCGATCAGGTGTATCGCACCTACTTCGTCAACAACCGCGGCGACGAGGCGCTGGGCAGCACCTGGAGCTACCTCGACCTGACCGCCCTCGGGCGCCAGGAGACGTGGGAGGACTCGCCCGCGGGCTACCCGCAGAGCGCGCCGTACGACTGGTGGAACTGGCACGACGAGTACGACCACCCCGAGCTGGCGCAGGGCCCGCTGAAGCAGCGGGTCGCGGCCGCCGCGGCCAGCGGCGACCCGGGCGGCTGCTGCTAGAGCAGGGTGAGCTGCTCAGGCCGGGCGGCGGCCCGAGGAGGCACCGGGGCCTCGCCAGCGGGCCGGGACGGGGGAGCCGGGACGGCCCGGGCCGCCGGGCCGGTGCCGCGTGACGGGGCGCCGCGCCCGGAACCCGGCCGGGCGCGGCCGATGCCGTACTTGTCCGCCAGCTCGCGGACCTGGCCGGCGATGCGGTTCTGGTAGGCCTTCGGGGCGTAGGCGCCGTGGCCGTACAGCTCCAGGTACCGCCCGACCAGCTCCGGATGCTGGGCTCGCAGCCAGGCGAAGAACCACTCGCGGGTGCCCGGCCGCAGGTGCAGGACGATGGGCATGACGTGATGGGCGCCGGCCGCCGCGATCTGCCGGACGGTCTGGTCGAGCTGGGCGGGGGAGTCGGACAGGAACGGGACCACCGGGCCCATGAGCACGCCGCAGGGCAGCCCGCGCTCGTTCAGCGTGGCGCACGCCTCCAGCCGCCGGGCCGGCGCCGGGGTGCCCGGCTCGATGGACCGCCACAGGTCCTTGTCGGTAAAACCCGCCGACACGTTCAGGCCCACCTCGGTGACCTCGGCCGCCGCGGCGAGCAGCTCGGCGTCCCGCAGGATCAGCGTGCCCTTGGTCAGGATCGAGAACGGGTTGGCGGCGGCCGTGAGCGCGCCGATGATGCCGGGCATCAGCTGGTAGCGGCCCTCGGCCCGCTGGTAGCAGTCCACGTTCATGCCGACCGCGATGTGCTCGCCCGCCCATTTCGCCGAGGCCAGCTTCTTGCGGACGAGCTCGGGCGCGTTCACCTTGACCACCACCCGCGTGTTGAAGTCGGCGCCCGCGTCCATGTCCAGGTAGGTGTGCGAGTTCCGGGCGAAGCAGTATGCACACGCATGTTGACAGCCCCGGTAGGGATTGACGGTCCACCGGAACGGCATCCGGGAGGCCTCCGGTACCCGGTTCACCACGGACCTGGCCTGCACCTCGTAGAAGGTCATGCCGCGGAAGCCCGGCGTATCGAAGGTGCGGGCGACCGCGCCGCGCTCGATCAGCGGGAGCGTCCCTTCCCGGCGGACGGCGCCCTGGCCAGCGGCCGTGAACAGGTCACCGGCCTCGGCTTCGGGCGGATCGTCGAGCCGCAGACTGTCCCAGCGCATGCCCTCCACGATAGAATGGATGTTCGATGATAACAAGCCTGGCGCGATACGAGTCGCCGTCAGTATTCAACATGTCCCGGTCGGCCCGGCCCGGTGGCGTAACCTGCCGCTCAACGGGGCATGAGACGGCCGAGGGAACATCGGGCGTTCGCCACGAAAAACGGGCGAAGTGCGAAGCCAGAACAATTGGATAAAGACCCCCTCCTGAGAGATAGTGAGAGGGTAATCACCCCGGCGCACGACGCGGAGGTTGCTGGATGGCGCTGTCGATGGACGAGCAGCGCGCGCTCGCCGAGATCGAGCGGCGGCTCGCGGCTGACGATCCCGGGCTTGCCACCTGCATGACGGCATTCCGGCGGCCCGGGCCGGCTCGCGTCCTGCGCTCCCCCCGGGCGCGCATCATCGGTTCGCTGTTCACCGTGCTGCTCGTCGCGATGGTGTCGCTGATGGTCTACGCGATGATCCCGTTCCGCACGCACAACCCGCGCACCCCTGCCACGCAGGGCACGGGAGCCCCCAGCAATACCGCGATCACGGCCACCGGGAGTACCCCGGCCCCGCCGAGCCACGCGCCCTCGTCCGCGAGTGCCAGCGCCAAGGTGAGCGCGACCTCCAGCGCCACGTCGTCCGCCAAGCCCGCCGCGGGCGCCAAGGCATCGCAGTCCCAGGATCAGGCGGCGGGCCAGGCTGGGCCGGCGGCAGCCGGGCCTTAGCTCCCTCAGGATTCCCGCCACAGCTGGACGAGGTAGCGCTCGAGCCCCTCGAGCGTCTTCTTCTCCTGCTGGAATTCGTCGCTGAGCGGGTTGCGGTGATGGTCGAAGAGCTGCGCGTAGCGCCGTGTGACCTGGTCCCGGTTACCCGCGTACACCCGGACCGAGTAGTCCCCGACCCCGCCCGCCAGCCGCAGGCCGCGGACGGCGGTGCCGGCCAGGCCCATGCTGATGCTCAGCTGGCCGCGCAGGTAGATCGCGCCCTTGGCCTCTTCGTCCCAGGCGTCACCGCACGGCGGGGGCGCCTCGTCCCATTCCTCCAGCACGAGCCGGACGTCGATGTCCTCCTGCAGGCTGCCGACCCACAGCTGCTCGCGGTTGGTGCTGATCAAGGCGCCCACCGGGGGCAGCGGACCACCTGGGGCATCCGGGTCGACAGACGGGTCATGGATCCGGAACATCCTCCGCTCCGGAGTTACCGGCATGACCAGCTGTAGAAGTCTGCGGCTCATGGCCTTCCCCTCCCCCCTCGGCACGTTGCTACCTCGGACAACAGCCCGTTAGCTAGCAAATCTAGACTGCGGACGCTCATCGTGCAGGGTGAAACGGTGCGGAAGTGCTAAACGTAACCACTTGACTACATGCAGCCACAGTGTACCGTCATATCTGTTATGAACCTTGTGTCCGACCTCGACCTCCCGGCGTTCGATTACGCGGAGCCGGACGTCCCGGCCGATCGCTATCACGCCCAGCTCGCCGGGATCCGCCAGCACGGCTGGCTAGCCAAGTCGCCACTGGCTTACCTGGTGCTCGATCATGACGCCGGGGAATTCTTCCTGAGGTCGAAGAAGACCGCGTTCCCCGGCCGCCAGATCGCCGGGTTCTTCGGCGTCAGCAGCGGCCCGCTGGCCGAGCACATCGACGCCAACATCTTGAACCTCAGCGGCGAGCACCACCGGCGGCTCCGGGCGCTGGTCGGGCCGGCCCTCACGCCGCGGGCGGCCGACCGCTGGCGCCCCGTGATGCGCGGCTTCCTGGCTGATCTGTGGGCGCGGGTCGCCGCCGGCGGCGGCTGTGACTTCGTGGCCGCGGTGGCCCGGCCGTATCCCGCGCTGACGATCGCGACCGTGCTCGGCGCGCCGCCGCAGGACGCCGGGCGGCTGCACGCCTGGTCCACCTGGGTGCAGCGGCAGTTCGACATCCGGGCCCTCGATGCCAGCCGCGACGAGATCGAACAGGCGGTCACCGAAGTCGAGGCGTACGTGACCGGGCTGCTCGAGGCCAGGCGCGCGGCTCCCGGCGACGACCTGATCAGCTCGCTGCTGGCGGCCCGGGACCAGGGCGACCGGCTATCCGCCGCCGAGTGCGTGCAGCTGGTGGTCAACCTGCTGGCGGGCGGCATCGATACCACCGCGGGCCAGCTCGCGCACGCGATCCGGCTCTTCGCCGCCCATCCCGGCCAGTGGGCGAGGCTGGCCGCCGATCCCGGCCTGGCGCCGCGCGCGGTCGACGAGGTGCTGCGGTTCGAGCCGGTCACGCCGTTCACCGCCCGGATCTGCCTGGAGCAGGTGGAGTTCCGCGACGTCATCTTCCCGGCGGGCACGATCGTGGCGGTCTGCGCCGAGCGGGCCAACCGCGAGGGCGGCGGCGGCGAGGGCTTCGACATCACCACCACCCATGCGGGCCGGCTGCTCACGTTCGGGGCGGGCGCCCACTACTGCCCGGGCGCGAACCTGGCCCGGGCCGAGCTCGAGGAGGCGCTGGCGTTCCTCGCGCCGCGCGCTCCCGGCCTCGCCCTGGACGGGCCGCCCCAGCTGAGCGGGATCGAGGGCATCTACGGGATCGACAAGCTCCCGGTCAGCTGGCCGGGAACATCGGCGATGAGCCCGAACCACGGCCGCGCGCCGAACGTGTCATAGGTAGTACGACCCAAGGGGTTCGCACGATGCAGGCACCAGGGAGAACTGCCCGTCAGAGGTCACACATCGTGCCTGATCGACTACCAGAACGTAAGCCCGTGCCGGTCCTGGGCCTCGAGCTCGCCGCCCGCCAGGAACTCGCCGCCCGGCCGCCAGGTCCCCGTCCCCGTCCGTACCCGCCGCGCGGGGGGCACCCTCAGCCGGCCGTGGCCCCGGCGCCCGTCGCGGCCCCCGGCCCGGCCGGGCTCACGTCCGGGCGCCGCGCCCTCATGCTCGCGGTCTGCTGCATGAGCCTGTTCATGGTGGGCCTGGATAACACCATCGTGAACGTCGGACTGCCCACCATCGGGCGGGAGCTGCACGCCGGCGTGTCCGGGCTGCAGTGGACGGTCGCCTCCTACACCATCGCGCTGGCCGCGCTGCTGATGTTCGCCGGCGCGCTCGCCGACCGGATCGGCCGCCGGACCATCTTCCAGGTGGGCCTGTCGCTGTTCACCCTCGGCTCCTGGCTGTGCAGCCTGGCCCCGGGCCTGGGCTGGCTGATCGGGTTCCGGATACTGCAGGGCGTGGGCGGCTCGATGCTCAACCCGGCGGCCCTCGGCATCATCACGAATACGTTCACCGGACGGGCCGAGCGCGCCCGCGCGATCGGCGTCTGGGACGGCGTGTTCGGCCTGTCGATGGCGCTCGGCCCGGTGCTCGGCGGCGTGCTGGTCGGGACCGTCGGCTGGCGCGGCATCTTCTGGGCGAATATCCCGGTCGGCCTGGCCGCCGTCTCGCTGACCGCGCTGTTCGTGCCGGATTCCCGGGCCCCGCGGGCGCGCCGGGCCGATCCGGTGGGCCAGTTCGTCATCATCGTCATGCTCGGCTCGCTCGCCTACGCGATCATCGAGGGACCCGCGCTCGGCTGGCGCTCCCCGGAGATCTTCGGCTTCTTCGCGCTGGCGACCGCGGCGCTCGCGGTCCTGCTCGCCTACGAGCCCCGCCGCGCGGAGCCCGTGGTCGACCTGCGGTTCTTCCGCAGCGTGCCGTTCGCGGGGGCCAACCTGAGCGCGGTCTGCGCGATTGCCGCGATGGCCGGCTTCCTGTTCCTGTCCACGCTGTACCTGCAGGACGTGCGGGGCCTGTCGGCGCTGCAGGCCGGCCTGACGATCCTGCCGATGCCCGTGGTCATGGCGCTGTGCGCGCCGCTGGCGGGCCGGATGGTCGCCAAGCGGGGCCCGCGGATCCCGCTGATCATCGCGGGCGCCGCCATGACCATCAGCAGCGCCGCGCTGTCCCGGCTGACCGGCGCGACCGAGCACCTGTACCTGATCGTGACCTACTCGATGTTCGGCATCGGGGCCGGCATGGTGAGCTCGCCGATCACCAACGGGGTGATGTCCGGCGTGCCGAAGACCCAGGCCGGGATGGCCTCCGGCATGAACTCCGCGAGCCGGCAGCTCGGCCAGTCACTGGGCGTGGCCATCGTGGGCTCGGTCCTGGCCGCCAGCATCCGCGGGTCGATGCAGGACGGCTTCGTCCGGGCCGCCCACGCGGGCTGGTGGATCCTCGCGGGCTGCGGCTACGCCGTGCTGCTGCTCGGCCTGCTCTGCACGACCCGGTGGGCCCGGGCGACGGCGGCCCGGCTGGGTGAGGGCGACCCCGTACCCGAACCGCGACCTGCTCACCTTCGGTGACGAAAATCTCAGCCATCCGGCCTTGGCGTCCCGCCCGGCACCCTAAATAGTTAGTTGCAGGGACGCAACTACGCTCATTCGAGCCAGGCCGGGTGATGCCGCTTGCCAGAGCTCAGCCGCCGTCGCCGCCTGCTGGTGCTCGTGATCTGCTCGTCCAGCCTGTTCATCGTGGGCCTGGACAGCACGATCGTCAACATCGCGCTGCCGTCCATCGGACGGGACCTGCGTGCCTCGGTGGCCGGCCTGCAGTGGACGGTCGACGGCTACGCGCTCGTGCTCGCCAGCCTGCTGATGCTGTCCGGGGCGACCGCCGACCGGATCGGCCGCCGCCGCGTCTTCCAGACGGGCCTGGCCGTCTTCACCGTGGGGTCCGCGCTGTGCAGCCTGGCGCCCGGCCTGGGCTGGCTGGTCGCGTTCCGCATGATGCAGGCCATCGGCGGCTCCATGCTCAATCCGGTGGCGATGTCGATCATCACCAACACCTTCACGGAAAAGGCCGAGCGCGCCCGCGCGATCGGCGTCTGGAGCGCTACGTACGGCCTGTCCATGTCGCTCGGGCCGGTCGTCGGCGGCTTCCTGGTCGACTCCGTCGGCTGGCGCGGCACGTTCTACGTGAACATCCCGGTCGGCCTGGCCGCCATCGCGCTGACCGCCCGGTTCGTGCCGGAGTCGCGGGCGCCCCGACCGCGCCGGCCGGATCCGGTCGGGCAGGCGCTGATCATCGTCATGCTCGGGTCACTGACCTACGCGATCATCGAGGGGCCCGCCCTCGGCTGGCGCTCGCCGGTCATCGTGGCGCTGTTCGCGGCGGCGGCCGCGGCCCTCGGCACGTTCGCGGCCTACGAGGCCCGGCGGACCGATCCCGTACTCGACCCCCGGTTCTTCCGCAGCGCGCCGCTGGCGGGCGCGGTGCTGACCGCGATCAGCGCCACCGCCGCCGTCGGCGGCTTCCTCTTCCTGGCGACGCTGTACCTGCAGGAAGTGCGCGGGCTGTCGGCGGTGCAGGCGGGCCTGCACCTGCTGCCGATGGCGTCCATGGTGGCCCTCGGCGCGCTGGTGTCCAGCCGGGTCCTGGCCCGGCGCGGCGCGCGGCTGCCCATGGTCGCGGCCGGCCTGGCGCTGGCCGCGGGCGGCCTGCTGCTATCCCGGCTCACCGCGTCCTCGGCGCTGGCGCCGCTGGCCATCGCCTTCGTCGTGTTCGGTATCGGCGGCGGGGTGATCAACGCGCCGATCACGTACATCGCGGTGTCCGGCATGCCGGCCTCGCAGGCCGGCGTGGCCTCGGGCATCGCCTCCACCAGCCGCCAGATCGGCCAGGTGCTGGGCATCGCCGTGGCCGGCTCGCTGCTGGCCGCCGAACTGCGCGGCCAGCCGCTGCGGACCGGATTCGTGGCGGCCAGCCACGCCGACTGGCTGCTGCTGGCCGCCATGGGAGTGGTGATCGTCGTGCTCGGGCTGGTGACCGCCAGCCGGTGGGCGGTGGGCACCGCCGCCAGGACCGCGGCCAGGTTCGCCGAGGCCGAGCCGGAGGCCGCCGGCCCGCTACGCCGGGTACCCGGCGATTCTCTTCAGGGCGTCCAGCCCGGTGATCGTGATGTCCCGCTGGCCGGTCAGGATGATGCCGCGCTGCCGCCAGTTGCTCAGGGCCCGCGTCACCGTGGCGCGCGACGTGCTGGCCAGGCTGGCTAGCTCCTCTTGCGACAGGGGTACCGCGATGTGAATCCCCTGGCCGGTCTCGCTGCCGAACCGGCCGGCCAGGTCGAGCAGGACGATGGCGAACCGGTGCGCTCCGTTGGTCACCGGGTAGCTGCGCCGCATCGAGTCCGCGTCGTTCCACCGGCGCGTGACCACCTGGCGGTAGGCGTGCCCGGCCCCCGGATGGTCGTCCAGGAGCGAGGTGAACTTGTCGTACGCCACGATCAGCGCCCGCACCAGGCCGATGGCCCGCACCGTGGCGTTGCGGTACCCGGTGGTCTCGCCCGCGATTTCCCCGACGAGGTCGCCGTCCCCGCGCAGGGCGAGCGTCTGCTCGTGACCGTCCGCTGTCGACGAGAGGACCTTGGCCAAGCCGTCTAGCAGCACGAACACGTGCGTGGCGGGCTCGCCCTCGTCGCATATCATCGCGCCCGGCGCGAAGACGCGGATCCGGCCGAGGTCGGCCAGGACGGCCTGTTCCTCGGCCGTGAGCAGAGCCCAGAAGCCCTGGGCGGGTCCTATCTCGTGCGGGTTCATATCACCGTAGCTGGGCTCAGATGCCGGCCTGGGGGTCATGACCGGTACTGGTTCTACGATGAGCCATCCGGGTTCCGTTGACAAACTGTGAGGTAACGTGCCTTCCCGGCCTGCCGGGCCTCAGGGGGAACGCTGCTCGGCAGGCCGGGAAGGAGCCAGGGGAGGCGGGCCGGGCCGGGTGCCCTCTCACGCCCCCAGGAGAACGGTCACGGTCCAGGCCAGGAAGCACGCGACGGTGATGAAGGCCCAGGTGTCGGCGAGCTGGATCCGCTCGCGGCGGTGGCGGACCGCGCCGAGCATGAGGTTCACGTGCGCCCAGTCCCAGGCCGCCTCGCCGTCCGCGGACGGCCCGGTCAGCCACCGTACCCGGGGATCGAGCGGGGCGCCAGTGCGCCAGCGGTGGTCGTTCAGCTGGTCGAGGACGGGCCGGCTGGCCAGCAGCAGCAGCGCGGCGGCCCGCAGCCAGCACAGGATCAGGCAGCCGAGCAGGCTGACGCAGGCCACGCCGGCCAGCCCGGGGCGCAGTACGGAGGGCGAGAACGCGGCCTCCAGCGCGATGCCGACCGAGAGCGCGCCCAGAATGCTGCCGCCCAGGAGGACGCTGCCGCGCGTGCCGCGCAGCAGCCATGCCATCTCGGCAATCTGGTCCTGGGCAGGCCCCCGATCTGTCACCTCACCGTCCGCAGCGAGCTGATCGTGACCGAAGCTGTGCCGCCCACCCATCGCCTCTGCCGATACAGCCACGGTCACGGCCATGATCCTCGCCTCCGTACATGCGCTTAACCCGATGAGCTAAGCCAATCAGGGCAGGATGCGGTGTGCTACGCCACGCGAGACAGCCCGGCTGTCTCAAATGAAGCAGCTCGCCGGGAGGCGCCGACGGGGTAGTCGTCAGCCGCAGCCGCAGGCCCCGCCGCAGCAGCCTCCGCCGCCGGAAGGCCCGGCCGCCGGGCGGCCGGCGGCCAGTCCGCCCACCGCCACCGTGGACAGCAGCTTGACCGTGTCGTCGTGGCCCTGCGGGCAGGCGCATGGAGCCGAGGATTCGCTCATCGGGCGGTTCAGCTCGAACGTGTCGCCGCAGGCGCGGCAGCGGTACTCGTAGCGGGGCATAGCCGCAGTTTACGTGCCGGCCGCCGGTCCGGTATCGCGCCTGGCCGGACCGCGCGGATCGCCGGCCGGGGAGGTAAAGCCCAGCTCGTTCGGCACGGCGGCGCCACCGGGTCCGGGCGGCACCGCGGCTGCGGGCCTGGCCGGCTCCGGCGGGGTCACCGGGTCCTCGTAGTAGAAGGCCTTGCCGCGCAGCAGCGACACCAGCGCGCCGGCGATCGACATGACGGCGGCGGCGGTGAAGACGATGACCAGGCCGTGGTGGAACGGCGCCGAGATCAGGTGCGGGAAGAACTGCCTGCCGGTGAGCACCGCCACGTTACGGGCGGGCAGGTGGTGCAGGACGCCGGACGGGGCCAGCAGGTTCTGGATCGGGTTGTAGCCGAGCAGCGCGGCGAACATCGTGCTGACCGGGGGCAGGTGGCTGACGTGGGCGGCTACCGCGGCCGGGACGCCCTGGGCGGTCAGCCCGCTGGTCAGCGTCCTGGGCAGGGTGGAGGCCAGGCCGGCGATCATCAGCGAGAAGAAGATCCCGATGGACAGCGACATGCCCGAGTTCTGGAAGGTCGACCGCATGCCGGAGGCCGAGCCGCGGTGCCGGACCGGCACCGCGCTCATGATCGCGGCGGTGTTGGGCGCGGCGAACAGGCCCGAGCCGATCCCGTTGCCGAGGATCAGCAGGGCGAAAACCCAGTAGGTGAAGTTCACCGGCAGCAGCATCAGCCCGACGAAGCACAGCGCGGCCAGCACCAGCCCGGCGGTGGCGAACGGCCGCGGGCCGTACCGGTCGGACAGGGTGCCCGAGATCGGCCCGGCGATCAGGAACCCCGCGGTGAGCGGCAGCATGTAGATCCCGGCCCACAGCGGGGTGACCGCGAAGTCGTAGCCGTGCAGCGGCAGCCAGATGCCGGCCAGCCAGATGACCAGCATGAACTGCAGGCCGCCGCGGGCGATCGCGCCGAGCAGGCTGGCCAGGTTGCCGGCCGCGAACGGCCAGACCCTGAACAGGCTCATCTGGAACATCGGCTCGGCGATCTTGGTCTCGACGACGCAGAACAGCACGAGCACCGCGGCGCCGCCGGCCAGCCCGGTGATGATCCACGGGTTGGTCCACCCGGTCGGGTGCCCGCCGTACGGCTGGATCCCGTAGGTGATGGCGACGAGCAGCGCGCCCAGGCCGACCACGAACAAGACGTTCCCGATCCAGTCGATCCGGGCCCGCCTGGTGGTCGCGATCTCCCGCAGGGACTTGTACGCCCACACCGTGCCGAACAGCCCGAACGGCACGTTCACCCAGAACACCAGGCGCCAGTCCCAGGCGGCCAGCACGCCGCCGAGCAGCAGCCCGACGAACTGCCCGGAGATCCCGGCGATCTGGTTGACGCCCAGCGCCATGCCGCGCTTGTTGGCCGGGAACGCGTCGGTCAGGATCGCGGCCGAGTTCGCCATCAGCATCGCCCCGCCGAACGCCTGCACGAAGCGCCAGCCGATCAGCCACATGGCCCCGTCGGCGCCGGTCAGCGGGTCGAGCGAGAGCGCGATCGAGGCCAGCGTGAAGACGACGAAGCCCAGGTTGTAGATCTTCACCCGGCCGAACATGTCGCCCAGCCGGCCCAGCGTCACCACCAGCACCGACTGGACCAGCAGGTAGCCGATGATCATCCACAGCAGGTAGCTGATGTTGCCCGGGTCGAGCGGGTTCAGGTGGATGCCGCGGAAGATGGCCGGCATCGCGATGATCACGATCGAGGCGTCGATCGTCGCCATCGTCATGCTCAGGGTGGTGTTGGACAGCGCGACCCACCGGTACCGGCCGGATTTCCCGTCCGCCGTGTTCACCGCCGCACCGCCGCCGCCCGATGTCCCGTTCAGGTGCCCTGAGGCCACGCTTCGCCGCACGTTAACCCAGTCTACAGCGAAACACTTGCTTGTTGGCAACTATATATCTGGGCCCGTTTCAGGTGACCGGCTGCTCCTCGTCCCCGCCGTCTGACGCCCCGGGGGAGGAAGGGGTGCGCTCGAAGACGTAGTAGACCGCGGTCACGGCGATCAGCACGAACGACGCGACATCACTGACCAGCGCGATCACGATGGCGGCCAGGTAAATCAGCCCGCCGCTGACGAACCGCACCCGGGCCGGCCAGTGCTGCTCCGGCGGCAGCGGCTGGTACATCCGCTCGCCGTGCAGCGTCCACTCGAAGATCGCGCCGAAGGCGGCCGACATGCCGAGGAAGACCCCGCCGTAGATCATCATCGCGACCCGCGTGTCCCAGTTGTGCCGGGAGAAGTAGTCCGCCACGATCGCGGTGGAGAACGGGATCAGCACGACGAACAGCAGCAGCACCAGGTTGAGGAACAGCAGCGTGCGGTTCACCTTCGTGACCTGCCTGATCAGGGCGTGGTGGTTGACCCAGATGACGCCGATCATGAAGAAGCTGATCAGGTAGGCCAGGAAGGCCGGCCATTTCTCCTGCAGCTGATCGGTCAGCGAGCCGGTTCCCTCCGGCCCGGCCACGGTGAGGTCGAGCGCGAGCAGCGTGATCGCCACGGCGAACACGCCGTCGCTGAAGGCTTCCAGCCGGGACCGCCCCATTAACTCCGCTCCTCAGCCGGCGTGGCCGCGGCAT
>JAJKHX010000395.1 GCA_021154785.1 Nocardiopsis sp. | reverse complement strand
GACCCCGTCGAGGATGACGGCCGCCGCCTGGGCCGCGCTGAGCGGCGCCTTGTCCCGGAAGTCGTTGCCCATCTGGATCAGCCACTGGCGCAGGTCCTCGGCGGAGGCGTCCTCGGCTAGCACCCCGGCGGCGACCAGCCCGGCCCGCGCGTCGGCGGAGTACATCTCCTTCAGCTGGGCCTCGGTCAGCTGCTCCGGATCCCGGCCGTGCGCGCGGAAGCTGTTCCCGACGATGTCGGTGCCCACGTGACCGGGCATCACCACGGCCACCCGGACCTGGGGCGCGTTGTTCCGCAGGTCCTCGATCAGCCCCTCGGTGAAACCCCTGACCGCGAACTTGGCCGTGCAGTAGGCGTGGTTCGGCATGCCCGGGCCCAGCGTCGCCCACAGGCCGTTGACGCTGCTGGTGTTGACCAGCACGCCGTCGCCGCTGGCGACCAGCAGCGGCAGGAACGCGCGGGCGCAGAAATACGTGCCCCAGAAGTCGACCGCGAACGTGTGCTCCCACTCGGCCCGGGGGGCGGTGACGAAGCTGCCGCCCCCGCCGATGCCGGCGTTGCTGAACACCACGTCGACGTGCTCGCGGCCGTGCTGCCCGAGCAGCTCGTCGCGGAAGCGCAGCACCTGGGTCTCGTCCGAGACGTCGCAGGCGTGGCTGGTGACACGGACACCAGGCCCGGCGTCCGCCTGCGCCAGCGCGGCGGTTTCCGCGACGGCATCGGGGTGCCAGTCGCAGGTCGCGACCGAGCAGCCCTGCGCGGCCAGCTGGCGAACGAGCTCGCGGCCCATGCCGGAGCCGCCGCCGGTGACCACGGCCAGTTTCCCGCTGAAGGATTCCATCCGCGTTACTCCCGTCTGAACAAGCGCTTGGCCCGGTATCTGACCATCATGGGACCAGAGTCGCCCGGCCGGTGCCACGGCGATGTGGCACCGGCCGCTCCCGCTCGGCAGAAAGCGTTTCCGCGGAGACGCGTTGTGAAAACGTTCACAAGCCGGGTAGCCGACGGCGCGGGTGACTGTACGTTTGCAGCCGACGATAACGGCCCGCCCGGGCCCCATGACATGTTGCCGGGCGCGTCTACTGAGGACGAAGATGTGCTTGCGCCCAGTGAGGCGTTCCGTCCTAGAGAGGGAGCCCGGCGAAACCGGCCTCCGGTGGGGAGAACAAGCATGCCGGTCACGAAGAAGAAATGGACGGCAATCCGGAGCACCCTGGCGCGAAGATGCGCCGGCCTCGCCGGCGCCGTGCTCCTCGGCATCGCCGGCTTCGGCGCGCCGGCTGTCCCGGCGCTCGCGAGCACGCACCCAGCGATCACGCACCCGGCGATCACGCACCCGGCGATCACGCCGTCGGCGAGCCATCCGTGCGGGACGAAGGCCAAGCCGGGCAGCTACCACCACATCATCTGGATCTTCATGGAGAACCACAGCTACCCGAAAATTATCGGCTCGTCCCAGGCGGCCTACATCAACACGGTGGCCAAGGAATGCGGGTCGGCCACCAATTACCACAACATCACGCATCCCAGCCTGCCGAACTATATCGCCGCCACTTCCGGAATGGCGCTTTCGTCCCTGCCGGGATTCCTGCCTGACTGTTCTCCCGCGGCTGGTTGCAATACGTCGGCGAAGAGCATCTTCGGCCAGGTCAAGACGTGGAAGTCATACGAGGAGAACATGCCCTCGAACTGTGACCGGACCAACGCGGGCAACTACGCGGTGCGGCACAACCCGGCCGCTTACTACACGGCGCTGCACAACTGCTCCAGTAATGACGTGCCCTTTTCCCACCTGGCTACGGACCTGGCGCACAATCAGCTGCCGCAGTTTTCCTTCATCACGCCGAACCTGATCGACGACATGCACAACGGGACGATTGCACAGGGCAGCAAGTGGCTGGCCTCCCACCTGCCGGCCATTCTCAACAGCGCGGCATACAAGAACGGCTCCACCGCGGTCTTCGTCAGCTGGGACGAGGGCGAGGAAGGTCACGAGGTCAAGGGCGAGCACTGTTCGACCAACACCAGCGACGTCAGCTGCCACGTCCTGACCCTGGTCATCAGCCCGAGCACCAAGGCGGGCACCAAGGCCAGGACCCTGTTCAACCACTTCTCCCTGCTGGCCACGGCCGAGCAGTTGCTCGGCCTGGCCAGGCTGGGCCAGGCGGCCAGCGCCACCACGATGACCAAGGCGTTCAACCTGTAAGCCCCGGAGGTACGACTCGACGGTCAGCAGGCATGAAAGGCCCCCGGCAGCGAGGGCAAGGGCGGAAGGCAGCCGTGCCCGTCCTCGACGACTCGCTACCGGGGGACTCCGGCCCGCGTGACCGGCGGCCTGCGATCAGGTGTACGGACTGGGCGCAAACCGGTCACGCGGGAGTTTCAGGGTTCTGGCGCGAACGCCAGCGTGAAGTACACAGCCCGGCCCATCGGGGTGGGGTACCAGCCCCACTGATCGGCCAGGGTGGTGACGAGGGCCAGGCCCGCCCCGGTTTCCACCTCGGCGGGGAGAGGCCCCTGCGGCGGCAGGTGGCGCGCGGTGCCGTAGACGTCGACCCGCAGCTGCCCCGGCGAGCTGGTGACGACGAGCGTGATCGTCCCGTCCGCCTGGTGCCGGATGGCGTTGGTCACCAGGTCGCTGGCCAGCAGGACCGCGATGTCCGCGTCGACCGGGACATCCCAGGCGGCCAGGACCGCCCGGACGTGATCCCGGGCCTCGCCCGCCGTGGCCGGCTCCGCGGGCAGCCGGACCTGGCAGCCGTGCAGTTCGGTCGTACGGGGCGGCGCCATCGTGATCATCGGGTTTCCTTAGCGGCCGGTCGGAGCAGCCGCGCAGGGCGCGGCCCCTACGCGGCTGCTCCCATGGGGAGAGGCCGAAGCAGACCGGAAACTGCGCCTGCTGCCACTTGCGCGACAAATAATTCTGCAAGTTGCAGTGAGAGACATCGGTCAGCTGACGTATCTTTTGCCGCGGCCAGCGGCCGGGCTGGTTCCGCCCGGCCCGGCGCCCTGCCGTCCTCGATGTGGTGCGGAGTAGCCCGCGAGGCTTAACGGGGAACCCGGGCCAGGTGATCCTGCAGGCGGGCGTGCCGGAACTGGTAGGCAGCGCCGCGCTGGCGCAGGACCTGCAGGTCGTTCGCCTCGGCCAGGAACGCGGCCAGCCGCCACGGAAGCCGGCCGCGGGCCGCGAGCCAGCCCGCGGCGATGAGGTACTGCGGCCACGGGTGGCTCAGCGCCACGGCCAGCCAGATCGACAGTCCGATCCCGAGCCCGTAGAGGCCGAAGCTGACGAAGCCGTCCAGCCCGCGGGCGAAGGCGGCTCCGAAGAAGGCCGGGAGGATCACCATGAACGGCACCGCGAGCAGCAGCACCAGGTTCCGGTCGGCCCGCAGGGTGGAGGCGGGGCTGGCCGGCCGGGCCGCGGCGTCCGGCGTCCGGCCCCACTGGGCCAGCGCGAACGCGGCGCCGATCACGGCGCCGGCCGGGATACCCAGTTCCCAGAGCGGGTCCTCGAACGCCAGGACGTTGCCGAGAATCTTGATCCCGACGCCGGCCACGACCCCCAGCCCGGCTCCCCAGGCGGCGCCCTTCCCCACCGTGCGGGCGAACTCGGCGCCGCGTCCGGGCAGGCCGAGGCGGAAGTAGACCGTCTGCTCAGCCAGGTCGAACAGCCGGGCCCGGGTAGCCAGCCCGACCAGGATGGCGGCGACCAGCCAGTTGAGCACGGCCGCGGTCAGGCCCATCAGGACCGCGGTGCCGGGCCGGTGCGTCCTGGCCGCTCCGATCCCGTCCCGCAGGCCCGATTCAATCGCGTACGCCACCGGGATGGCGACGATGGCCCGCCGGGCCGTCCCGGTGAGCCGGCGCAGCCGCCGCACCCAGCGCGCGGTGCCCGCCCCGGCCGGGTACGGCAGCGGGGCCAGCAGGTAGACCGCGCCGACGATCAGGGCGGCGTCCAGCCCGTGCCCGAGCCCGTAGAGCAGCCCCTGGGTCGCCCCGTAGGGCAGCCCGCGGCCGAGCCCGAACAGCGTCCCGGCCAGTACGAAGACCAGCGCCGCGCCGAGGCAGGCGCGGCGCAGCGGATCGGTGAAGGCGCCCACCGCGTAACGCAGCCGCAGCCAGTCCAGGTCGTAGCTGTGCCACCGGGTCAGGTGCCGGGCCAGGAACGCCAGCCACCGCTCCGCGTCCCGCGCGTCCCAGGGCCGGTCCGGGCGCGCCTCCTCGCTGGTCGCCCGCGCGCCGAAGCTGGCGCCGATCAGGCCGTCGAGCAGCTGGCTCTCCACCGCCGCCCGGTCGTCTGGCCGGGCCAGCCCGGCGGCGGCGGTGTAGCTGGCCCGGACCAGCGCCACCATCAGCGGGCTGGACAGGGCCTGGGCCAGCGGGCCGGACGGCCGGGCCCGGATGGCGTCGACCACCGGACGCAGGCTCCGCGCCCGCGGCCCGGCCGTCCCGCGCTCCAGGAACTGGGCCGCGTCCTCGCCGGCCACCGCCCGCAGCTCAATGACGGCGCCGCCCGGGAGTACCGTGCCGACTGCCTCGACGGCCTCGCGGTACTCCGGGCCCCGGCAGGTCAGGATCAGCGGCTGGGACGGACCGAACGCGCGGCTGAGCGCGCCGAGCAGCTGCCCGCGCGGCTCCGGCGCCAGGTCGTCGAGTCCGTCGATCACCGGCAGCACGCGGCGCTGCGCCACCAGGCCGGCGATCGCCCCCGCCCCGTAGGCGCGGGCGTCCCGCAGCGGCGGGTACCGGTCCGCCAGCGTCCGCTCCAGCCAGCCCTTCATCATCTCGCCGGGCGCCACGGTGGACGCCGGTACCAGCACCGGCACCGGGTCACCGGGGCGGCGGCGGCCGAGCAGGTAGTCCATCAGCAGCACGGCCAGCGTGCTCTTGCCCGCCCCGCCTGGTCCGGTCACGACCAGCCGGCCGCCCTCCCGGACGAACCGGGCCAGCGGCCCGACGTCACCGGTGTCGCCGGGCGGGACGGTACCCGCGGCGTCGGGATCGACCGGGCCCGCGGCCGGCTGCCAGCCCACCGCGAGCGGCTGCCAGCCCTGCAGCACGCGGTCGTTCAGCTCGGCCGCGCACTCGCCGGCCACCAGGGCGGCCAGCCGGCCGGCCACCGCGCTGTCCCGCCCCTCCGGAAGTTCCGCGGCCGCCCGGGCTTCCGCGGCCGGCCGGGGCGCCGGGGCGAAGGCGCCGTCCCACAATTCCAGCAGGTGACCAGCCTTGATCTCGTCACCGGCGAGCCTTTCGGCCAATATCTTGATCGCTTTTCTCGGCGGCTGCGACTGGCCGTTTACCCATCGTCCCCACCGGGATTTACTGTAGAAAGCCGCCTCGCCTGATCCGGACGGTACCGAGGTCACCGTCTCAAGCGCGCGGCAGGTAAGGCCGGCCACGTCGATCAATCGCCGCAGCTCATCATAGAAATCGCGCTGGGCAGGCGAAAGCGCCGCGGGCAGTGACAGCCGTTGATCGCGGCCCGGCACAGCTACTCCCTTTCGGTTCCGCCCAAGGCGTCCGGCAATCTCCGATACCGGTGTTGTCCCAAGCTGTCCCAACTTATCCCAGCTCGGGAAAGGATCCTATGCTGGCGCCGGTATACCGGATAGGACTGGAAACGCACCTGGGCGGGGAGGCCCGCGATTCATGTGCCTGACACGTGAGCGCGGGCCTAGGTGCCTTATCCGTGGCAAGATGGGCTGCCCGCCGATATCACGTTCCGGATGTCCGGCCGGGACGAGGTCGTCATCCACACCATCCTGGGCGGCCGGGTCAGGCTCGACCGCGGCCAGGACAGCCACCGGTACCAGCTCGGCGACGCCGACATCGACATCGACATCACCATCGCCGGCATCGCCCGCGCGGCCGACGTCACCGTCCGCGCCGTCCAGCTCGCCTTCCGGCGCCACCTCGACACGACCCCGGCGGCCTACCTGCGCCGGGTCCGCCTCGACCAGGCCCATCGGCAGCTCCAGGTGGCCGATCCGGACCGCGATTCCGTCACGGCGGTGGCCTACCGGTGGGGTTTCAGCAGCCCGGGAGCCGGGTCAGCGGCGGCGCGCCAGCGGGAGCGCGAACCACAGCAGGCCGAACAGCAGGGCGACCAGGACCGTGATCACGACGGCGGTCAGGCCGCTGGCCACGAAGTCGGTCACCAGCAGGACCGCGACCGAGACGGCCAGGCCGACGGTGGCCAGTCCCGCGATCGCCATCACGTTGGACGCCCGGACCAGCTGCTCCTTCACGCCCTGGCGGAACACCAGCCGGTGATAGGCAACCGGCCCCAGCAGCAGCGCGGTCGCGATCGCGGCCAGCAGCAGGTCGGCCAGGTACAGGTCGCGCTGGCCGGCGCTGAGCCTGCTGAACCGGTTGGTGAACGGCAGCGAGAGCAGGAACCCGAACAGGACCTGCACCCCCAGCCCCGCCACCCGCAGTTCCTGCAGCAGCTCGCCCAGGTTGCGGTCAGCCCGTTCCGCCGCGGACTCGTCCCGCGGATCCGGCGCCTCCCGCGCTGCCATCGCGTCTCCCCTCCGGATATCTGGATCGGCCGGCTACCCCCGCCGGCCCTCGCCTAAACGAGGAGGGGGCCGGGGCAAGCAGGCCGCCCGTTCGGGGGAAAGATCTTAAAAATCGGACCGAACGAGGCCGGCTCTCCCCAGACGGTTACCGTATCCCGCCCGGTGGTGCGGGCGCCCCGAACGCGTGCAAGCCGGCGTCGATGAGCCCTGCCCGCGGTGCAGGGGCGCTAGCCCCGGCCTCGGTCAGGCCCGGGCCTGGCCAGCCTGGGCGGCGGTGTCACGGACGATGGCGGAGGCATCGGCGGTGACCGTGAGCAGGGTGCAGCCGGCCTCGCGGTACCGGCGGGCGGTAGCGCCGTCGGAAGCGTGCACCCCGACGGGCTTGCCCGCGGCGGCGCAGGCGGCCCAGATCCGCTGGAAGGCCGGGCCCAGCACCGGGTCGTCCGGGTCGAGCTCACAGCCCAGGGCGAACGACAGGTCGCGGGGGCCGACGTAGATGCCGTCCACGCCGTCGACCGTCAGGGTGTCATCCAGGCTGGCGACGGCTTCGGCCGATTCCACCATGACCAGGCAGAACGGGTCGCCGGCGGCGAGCACGCCGCCCGCCGAGCGGCGCCCGGCGGGCGGGTAGCGGACCGCGGCGGCCACGTCCCGGGCCTGGGCGGCGGAGTCCACATTCGGCACGATGACGCCCTCGCAGCCCAGGTCGAGGGCGCGCCCAATGTCGGCCGGGTGCGCGTGCCGGACCCGGCCGACGGGGGCCGCCCCGGCCAGCCGGATCGCGTCGGTCATCGCGGGCAGGTCGTGCTCGGTGGCCCCGCCGTGCTGCAGGTCGATCACCACGTAGTCGAGCTCCGCGGCGGCCAGCAGCCGGACGCTCAGCGGCGACGGGATCACCGACCAGGCGCCGTAGAGGGGTTCGCGGGCGGTGAGCCGGGAGCGGAAGGCGGCAGGCGTTGGCATAAGGTCAGCGAACCACAGCCCGCGACCCTCGCGCCCCGGCTCAGCCGGATATGCGCATCTCGTACCACAGGCCGCCGTTGAGGTCGAGCTTGTTGCCGTTGGCCTGGCCGGGGCCGTTGTCGCCGATGTAGGTGTAGAGGGGATGGCCGTCGTAGGTCATCTGCTGGGCGCCCCCGGGCCTGCTGATGGTGCCGAACCGGCCCGGGATGCCCTGGCCGGCCTGGGGATCACCGGTCACCGGGGGCCAGTAGGCGGCACAGGACCCGGTGCACCGGGAGGCGGCCGGGCTGTCGGGCGTGAACCAGTACAGCGTGAGGCCGCGGGCGTTGGCCAGCACGTCGACGCCGCGGATCTTGGTGACCTTCAGGGTCGTCCCGGCGGTGGTCGCGGCCGGCGACGGCGGCCTGCTCGCGGAGACCTCGGCCACGGCGAGCAGGGCCAGCGCGGCCACCGAGACGGCGCCGACCACGCCGATCGCCCGGGACAAGGCGACCCGCACCTGCTCCACCAGCCGGGCCGTCCGGCTGACCGATCCGTCCGCCTGGACCACGGGACCGGCCACGATCGCGGCCAGGGCCAGCACGCCGAAGGCGGCCACCTCGATCAGCCCGGCCGCGATCCCGGCCCGGGTACGGATCTCCCGGAACCCGAACAAGCCGGTCAGCACGGCCAGCAGGTAGGCGGCCAGGGTGGACAGCGCGAACCCGGCGCTCGCCGCGGCGGCCAGCCCGCTGTGCGTCACCAGCACCGCCACCGCCAGGACGAACGCTACCACGACCTGCACCAGGAACAGCCAGCCGATCACCGGTATCGACCGGTACCCGGTCAGGTACAGCACCAGGTGGACGGCGCCCGACACGGCCAGCAGCAGCGCGCCCGCGGCCTGCAGCCTCAGCTGGATCCGGCGGCCTGGCCGGTACCGCCGGTGTCTGCCTGTGGCCATCGCGTCCCCCGTTCCGCGAACACCATAGACCCTTGCTCGCGGTCTTCGCCGGGTTTGGTTTCACCAGCACATTAGTGCGACAGATGACCGGATATGAGCGGTTACCCGCGATGCTGGTGTGGCCTGACGGTGGCCGGCGGGATCAGAACCCGGCGGACTGCGGACTGGTGTTGATGGTGGCGTCGGTGGCCGCCCCGGCCCCGTTGTTGACCATCAGGACCGGATTGTGCAGGCCGAAATTCTGGCAGTTGAGGTTGTCGAACGAACCCGCCAGCCGGCTGGCCAGGAAGGTGTACAGCGTGTCGCCCGCCGTGGGCACCGGTGAGGGCTGAGTCGCGAGCAGGGCCTGGTTCGCCGCAATGAACGCGCCCTGGATGTTGATCAGGTTCTGGCAGAACATCTGCGGGCTGCTGCTCTCCTGGTTCTGGCGGCTAACCGGCGCCTGCCCGATCTCGGACCGGTACAGGTTGGTCTTGGCCAGGTCGATGCTGCCGCCGCGGTCCAGCACCATCCCGTCGTTCTCCGGCACCAGGGCGGCGTTCTTCGGCTCGTTCCGGGCGGCGAACAGCTCGTCGAGCGCCTGCGAGGTGGTCG
>JAJKHX010000394.1 GCA_021154785.1 Nocardiopsis sp. | reverse complement strand
GCTGCTCGGCGGGTTCGCCACCACTCAGGAATGGCTGCTCAGCGCGCGGGTCTTGCAGGGCATCGGCGGCGCGTTCGCCGCGCCCACCGCACTATCGCTGATCGCTGTCACCTTCCCCGAGGGGCCGCCGCGCAACCGGGCGCTGGGGGTATACGCGGCGATGAGCGTGGCCGGCGCAGCGGTCGGCCTGATCGCCGGCGGCCTGCTGGTCAACTACCTCAGCTGGCGCTGGGTCATGTTCGTCAACGTGCCGATCGGGCTCGTCGTCGCGGCCCTGGCCACGCGGGTGCTGCCGGAGTCGGAACGACGCCCCGGGCGCTTCGACCTGCCGGGCGCCATTACCGGCTCGCTCGGGATCGCTGCCCTGGTGTACGGGCTTTCCAACGCCGCGACCAGCGCGAGCGGCGTGTCGCACTGGGGTGACACCAAGGTCATCGTCTCGCTGGTGGCCGCGGTGGTGCTGCTGGTGGCGTTCGGGTTCATCGAGGCGCGCAGCCGGCACGCGCTGCTCCCGATGCGGGTACTGCGCAGCCGGGACCGGTCCGGGGCCTACCTGATCAGCTTGTGCGTGGGCACCGCGCTGTTCGGCATGTTCTTCTTCCTCACGCTCTTCGTGCAGGGCGTGTGGGGATACAGCCCGCTGAAGGCGGGCCTGGCCTTCCTGCCGATGGTCGCCACGATCATGGCGTCCTCCGGGATCGCGTCGCAACTGGTCGCCCGCGTCGGCGCCCGGCCGCTGATGATCACCGGCGCCACGACCATGGCGGCCGGGATGATCTGGCTGTCCCGGATCACCGAGCACAGCAGCTACACCAGCGGCCTGCTCGGGCCGATGATGCTCACCGCGCTCGGGCTGGGCCTGGTGTTCGTGCCGCTGTCCCTGGTCTCGCTGACCAAGGTGGGCAACGCCGACGCCGGAATCGCGTCCAGCATGCTCAACGTCGGCCAGCAGGTCGGCGGCTCGATCGGGCTGGCGATCCTCGGCACCGTGGCGTGGAGCGCGGTGGCGAACAGCCTGCGGTCTCAGACGGCCGCGGCCGCGCAGGCCGGGCAGCACGTGACCGGCACCAAGGCGGCCGCGCTGCAGAAGGCGATCACCGACCACGCGCTGGCGACCGGCTTCTCGAAGGGATTCCTGGTCTCGGCCGGGATCGCGGTGCTGGCGCTGGTCATCACGCTGGTCGCGATCCGGGTCACGCGCAAGGACCTGGCCGGCGTGGACCCGATGGCGGCGCCGGCCGGCTGACCGCCACGCGGGCCTGACGAAAGCCTCACAGGGGAACGGGCGGGTTGCCACGGCAACCCGCCCGTTCTGGCGCCGTTACGGCTGGCGGCTTTAGGGCTGGGGGGCGAAGACGCAGAACTCGTTGCCCTCGGGGTCGGCGAGGATGTCCCACTCGATGTCCTGGTCGCGGGCGCGGACCAGGGTGGCTCCGAGGCCGAACAGCTCCGTCTTGTCGCCGATAACGTCCAGGTGCATCCGGTTCTTCACCGTCTTGGGCTCGGGAACCGGGTTGATCCAGATCAGCGGCCCCTGGCCAGACGGGTCCCTGATCGGGATCGGCCAGTCCGCCGGGCGGGGCTCCTCGTCCTCCCGCCGCACGTAACCGATCGCCGCGCACCACCAGTCGGCCAGCGCCTGATGATCGCCGGCGTCGATGCACAGGTCCTTGAAACGTGCTGGCATGCCCCGAGGTTATCGCTGATCTCGGGGCCAGCCGAGGCGTTTTCACCGCACCGCCAGAGCGGGTCCTGACTCACTCCGTGCTGACCACGGACCGGCGGTCTCCGTGGCCGCCACCGATGTGCCGGGGTGCCGTCCGGTGAAGGCTGGAGCAACCTTCCCAGACAGGAGCCCAGCCGATGCCCAAAGAGATCATCTCCACTCCGGAGGCGCCGCAGTCCCCCATGTACAGCCAGGCGGTGAAGGCCGGCCATACGATTTACGTGGCCGGGACACCGGGGATCGACGTGATGACCGGCGCGTTCGCGGGCCCCACGGTCAAGGAGCAGGCCCGTCAGTCGCTGCTCAACTGCCAGGCCATCCTGCGCGCCGCCGGAGCCGTGCTGAGCGACGCGGTCATGGTCCACACCCTGCTCATGCGCCCCGAGGACGCCGACGACCTGGCCGAGGTCTTCGACGAGTTCTTCCCCGGCGTCCGGCCGCCGCGCTGCGTGAGCAAGCTAGGAGTGGACCGGCCGGGGCTGCTGGTATCGATAGCCATGGTGGCCGTCACGGACTGAGTCAGTAGCAGTGCGCGCCTCCTTTAGCCTGGTATTCCTGTGCAGACTGCGAGGCAACGGGGAATCAGCGCCTACGGGAGGATCTGGCGTGTCGTACAGCAAAGACATCGGTGAGGTCAGCGCGCGGTACCGGCCGGCCGGGGAAGTGCCGTCGGTGACGTACCCCTCGGGTACGCACGTCGTGTTCACCGCCCCGGGCACGGCCACCAACGGCCAGTATGGCCTGTTCGAGTGGAACATGACCGGGACGCCCGGGGGCGCCGGCCCGCACTTCCACAAGACCTTCTCCGAGTCCTTCTACGTCATGGAGGGCACCGTCCGGCTGTTCAACGGGGAGACCTGGATCGACGCGGTGAAGGGCGACTTCCTCTACGTGCCCCCGGGCGGGATCCACGCCTTCTCCAACGAGAGCGGTGCGCCCGCCCGGATGCTGATCATGTTCGCGCCCGGCCCGCCCCGCGAGGAGTATTTCACCGAACTCGCCGGCATCCGCGCGGCCGGGCGCACGCTGACGGAAGAGGAGTGGATCGAGGTGTGGGCCCGGCACGACCAGTACCCGGCGGGCGGCAGGTAGTTCCTCATCGCGAGCGTGATTGCCGGGTCATTCGTCGTTACGGCTGTTCTCCTTGGTGGCCGCGTGCGTGGCCTCGGCGAGGCGCTTGATGACGGCGAGGCGCTGGTCCCAGAGGGCGGCGCGGCCGGTCATCGCCCGGGTGGCCTGGTCGAGGCGGCCGGGCTGGACCTGGTAGAGAACTTCCCGGCCCTGCTTGCGCCGGCCGATCAGGCCGGAGCGTTCCAGCACGGCCAGGTGCTTGGAGACGGCCTGGCGGGAGAACGGCACCCGTTCGGCTAGCCAGCTGGCGCTGACCTCGCCGTGGCTGACCAGGAGGTCGAGCACCTGGCAGCGGGACGGGTCGCCGATGGCCGACCACAGCTCGTCGTCGGGCGTTGCGGTCATGCGAGTTACCGCTTCGCGACCAGCGTGTCCAGGCGGTCCAGGAACTCGCCCCAGCCTTGGAGGTGCTCATCCGCGTAGCGCTGCTTCTCCGCGTCTGGCCAGGAACGCAGCTCGTGGCCGGTTTCGATGACGCGAAGCCGGGTCCGTTCGGCATCTTCGGGTGTCAGGGTGAACTCGACGAGCATCGAGTTACCGGCCACGGGTTCCTCCCCGTGCGGATGATTCCAGCGGAACGAGAAGCGGGTGGGCGGGTCGACGGTCTCGACGACGACCGGGCCGCCCTGGTCCCCGAACTTCAGGTAGCCGCGGGCGCCCGGCTCGATCACCAGGTCCACCTGGTCGGCGAACCACTGGCTCATCTGGGCGGGCTCGGTGATGGTGCGCCACACCACCTCGGCCGGCGCTTCGATCAGGATGTCCCGGTCGATCATGAGGCCTGGCATCAGCATCTCCTCTATCTCGGAATCTGCAACCGA
The DNA here is from genome assembly GCA_021154785.1 of Nocardiopsis sp. Lineage (GTDB taxonomy): Bacteria > Actinomycetota > Actinomycetes > Streptosporangiales > Streptosporangiaceae > Palsa-504. The sequence continues at coordinate 13,859 of JAJKHX010000394.1, read as the reverse complement.
CGGTAGCATCTCATCTGATTGAGTGCAACCGATGGTTGCAATTCGTGGCAAAAAACTGCTACCTTCGGTTGCACATCGAGTAGGAGGAACCATGAACGACCTAGATACCGAACGGGTCGGCGGGTCACGCCCCGGCCCGCTTCCCGGCCGCCAGGCGGGGCGCCTCGCGGCCGGCCCGCCTCCCCCGCCGGGCGGCCGCCGCTGGACAGCGTTCGCGCTGCTGGTCGCGACGTACTTCATCACGATCGTGGACTTCACGATCGTGAACGTCGCCCTGCCCACCATCGGCCGCGAGCTGCGGTTCCCCGAGCCGGACCTGCAGTGGCTGGTGACGGCCTACGGGCTGACCTTCGCCGGCTTCCTGCTCCTCGGCGGCCGCGCCGCTGACCTGCTCGGACGGCGGCGGGTGCTGATGGCGGGCCTGGCCGTCTTCACCGTCGCCTCACTGGCTGGCGGCCTGGCCACCGCGGACGCCTTCCTCATCGTGATGCGCGGGCTGCAGGGGCTGGGAGCCGCCCTGGTGCTGCCGGCCGCGCTGTCGATCGTGACGAACATGTTCGCCGAAGGCGCCGAGCGCAACCGGGCCCTCGGCATCTGGGGCGGGGTCGGCGCGCTGGGCGGGACGGTCGGCCTGCTGGCCGGCGGGATCCTCACCACCTACGCCGGCTGGCGGTACATCTTCTTCTTCAACGTCCCCATCGGCGCGGCGGCGCTCGTCCTGGCACCTCGGATGGTGCCCGAGAGCCGGGGCGGCGGCGGGCCGCGACGCTACGACAGCTTCGGCGCCGGGTCGGTCACCGCTGCCCTGCTGGTGCTGGTCTACGCCATCTCCCAGGCGCCCCAGGTGGGCTGGACGGCTCCCCGGACGGTGGCGATGCTGGCCGCCGGCGCGGCGTTGTCCGGCCTGTTCATCGTAGTCGAGAGCCGGGTCGAGGCGCCCCTGCTGCCGCTGCGGCTGTTCCGGCTGGGCAGCGTGGCCGGGTCCAACGCGGTCGGCTTCCTGCTCGGAACGAGCTTCCTGACCTTCGTGTTCGTGGGCACGCTCTACATGCAGCAGGTACTCGGGTTCTCCGCCCTGGTGACGGGCGCGGCCTGGATGACGGCGTCGGTGACCTCGCTGGCCTGCGCGGGCCTGTCCCAGCGGCTGGTGACCCGGACCTCGCCCAGGCTCGTCATGGCCGTTGGCATGGTGCTGATCGGAGCCGGGATGCTGTGGGCCGCGCAGGCCCCGGCGCACGGGTCCTTCTGGCGTGACCTGGCCGCGCCGTTCTTCGTGGCCGGCATCGGCACCGCGTTCACCTTCATCCCCACCTCGATCGGCGCACTGGCCGGGGTGGCCGGGCGCGATGCGGGCGTGGCGTCCGGGCTGCTCAACACCGCGCAGAATTTCGGCGGGGCGATCGGAGTCGCGGTCGCCTCCTCCATCGCGGCCTCGTACTCGCACACGCTGGCCCAGCATGGGTACGGAGCCGCGGCCGCGCTGGCCGGCGGATTCCAGCGCGCCCTGTGGGTGTGCGGGCTGTCCGGCCTGGCCGCCGTCCCGGTCGCCTTCGCCCTCATCCGCCGCACCCGCCGCGCGCTAGGTTCCGGGATTGGTAGTTCGCTCGAGGACTGAAACAGAGTCGCTATGGCAGAGCTGGGCGAGTGCGGACAGCACCAGCAGTCCTACCGGGAGGATGTCGCCGGGCCGCACCTCATCTTCGAGGAGGAGTTCGAGCGGGTTGTCACTGAGGTTCAGGATGCGATGGAGAGGCCTGGTCCCGGCCGGACCCTCGCGGGTATAGCTGGCGGCGATTAGCGCGTCGACAACGAGCGGGGCATCCAGACCGGGGACCACTTCGTCCAGCGCGAGTTCTAGCACGCCGTCAACATCGGCGAGCGAATCGTCCCCCACCACCGCCCAGACCGCCTCCACCAGAGCCCGGCCGAGCAGGAACACCGGGCCGTCCAGGGCCGGGAAACCCACCTCGTCATCGTTGTCGAACGGCCCGATGCTGTACAGATCGTCGGCCATGGCCCGCATGTGGGCTATCTCAGCCTCGACCACGGAAGTGAGCGCCCCGAGCAGGGCTCTGACCGCTGGGTGGTCGAGGGTCAGCCCGTCGAAGACCAGCGCGCGGATCAAGGCCTCGGTCGCGACGGTCCAGTGCCGGGGATCGGCGGCGATCGTCCGGGTGTCGGGGAGATGGGCGGTCAGCAGAGACGGCGCGTCCTGCGCCTCTCCCAGCGGGGTGCCGGCCAGGAGCCGGTGGCCGAGGGAGCCTTCGGGCCAGGGCGGGACCTCCGCTGATACCGGTTCGGTGTCACCGAGCCAGGCGTTGAGGGCCATGCTGCGTCGCCTTACCCGCTCTCCCGCGAGCTGGACCATCGCGTCGAGGCCGAACACTGACCGCGTCGCCACGGTCTGAGACCGGGTGTCCTGCTTGATCCGGCGGAGGCTCGGCCCGCCGGTCTGGCGCTGTGTCTTCTTGCGGTTGCTGGCGCGGCCCATGACGCCTCCTCGGCTCGGTTGCCGCCGACACTACCGGCGAGCACTGTCAGCGCGATCCCGCTCGCTGATGGGGATGAGGTAGCTGCCGGATGGCACGCCTGCCATGAGGCGGGCGACGATTCGGCACATTAGGGTCCACGGGGGGCGGTTGCGGGGCGTGGAATCTGGGCCGTTCGGCATGAAAAGACAGTAGCGGGGCGGCGCGGTGGCGGGCGGATCAGGACCCGGGGGTGAGGCCGTCCGCGAGAATCGAGTCCGCGTCGGTCAGGCAGAGGCGGGCGAGGACGGACAGCACCAGGAGACCGGTCGGGAGGACGTCTTCGGGTGAGATGGCCCCGGTGGCGACGAGGGTCTCCAGCGCGTTGCCGGGCAGAGGCCCCATGTGCTCGAGCACGTCGGTATCGGCGGGGTCATCGAAGGAGTAGTGCCTAGGCAGGGCGCCGACCAGCGCGATGCCGAGAATCAGGCTCTTCACGCCGGGAACAGCACCGTCCAGAGCCGGCAGCAGCACGTCGAGCACGTCGTCGAGCAGGTCCTGTCCCACCGCCGCCCAGGTCGCTTCGACGAGCGCACGCGCGCCGAGGGCGTACACCGGCCCGTCCAGTTCCGGGAAGCCGTCGGCGCCGTCCTCCCAGTGGGCCTGTTCGGCCGCGACGATGGGGGCGAGCACCTCGAGCAGCGCGCTGACCGCGGGGTGGTCGAGGGCCAGGCCCTCGAAGACGACCGAACGGATCAGGGTAAGGACCGCGATGCTCCACTGCGCGGAGTCGGCGGCGATGACCGCGGCGTCCGGGATCTCGGCCGTCAGCAGAGACGGCGCGTCCTCCGCCTCACCCAGGTAGCCGACGAGGAAACGGTCGCCGAGCGAGTTCTCGGGGAATTCCGGCAACTCGGCTGGCACGGGTTCGGCGTCACCGAACCAGGCCTCGCGGGCGGCGTACTTGCGCTCGACCCGTATCCGCGCCATCTCGACCATCTCGTCCAAACCGAAGACGAGTTGCTCCGCCCCGGTTCTGGACCGGGAGTCCGGCCGGGCCCGGCCGGCACTGGACCCAGCCTGACGCTGTGCCTGCTTGCGCTTGCTGGCGCGGCCCACGACACCTCCACGGCTCGGTCGCAACCGACCCTACTGGGCGAAAAGTTACATCGCGGGTTGTGTCACGGGTTCTCCTGGGCCATCAGCTGGGCGGTGGCGTGGAGTTCGGTGGCGTGGCCGGGGAAGAATTCCTCGAGGAACGAGTGCGCGTCAGCGAACTCGTGGGCGGTGGCCTCGGCGGCCTGGCCGGCTTGCGCTTCTCGTAGCACGCCGGAGGCGAGGAGGACGGCTTCGTGGTAGTGGTCTTCCACGGCGTCGCGTCCTTCGAGGACGGCGATCAGCAGCGCGGTGCCGGGCGGCTCGACGGCGAACAGGATCCGGATGTCGCTGCCGGCGGCCGCGCCCGGCCGGAGCTCCATCAGGCCTTCGGCTGGCACCTCGGGGCCCAGCTCTTGTTCGATCTGGCTCGTGATCTCATCAAGCCGGGCCGCCTCGGCGGCGGGATCGTCCCGCCGGGCGGCATCATCGCCGACGTCCTGGGCCTGCTCTAGCAGCTGATGGACCTGGGCCGCGATATAGGCCCCCTTCAGGGCCTCCTTCCTGAACCGGAAGGCGTCGGCCAGCATCTGCTCCCGCTGGCTCGCCGCGGTCAACTGCTTCTCTGCCTCGATCGCCGCGGCGAGCCGCTCCCGCAGCCCGGCCGGGGGCTGCGTCGGCTCTGGCCTGGTGAGCTGACACTCGATGTCCTTGCGCAACGTCGCCGCGTCGGCCACCCGGCGGCGCGTGGCGTTCGTCGATTCCAGCCAGGCCTGATAGCGCCGGTTCAGAGCGGACGGCAGCTCATCGGGCGCCAGCCGGCTGGCCACGGCGATCACCAGCGGGGGGCCGAGGCGGTCGCCGGCGTCGGCCAGGGCGGCCACCGCCTGGGCCGCCAGTACGGCGGTCGGCAGGTCACTGTCGCGCAGCTCGGTCAGCCAGTCACGGATCTCCGCGGACATCTGCAGTCGGTAGCCCATAGCAGCCACCTTAAATCTGTTGCCTGCCGGTCTGCTGAATGGACATTATGGCGGGCATGGATCTATAGGCAGTGGCCTCACGAACGGAATCCTTCACGCGACGTGATGTACGACGTCGCGATCGCCAGGCCCGTCCGGTCTCGGGCGCGCTGGCCGTATGCCACTGGATCCAGGAGGCAGTTCACCGCGCCGTAAAGCGCTGCCGCGCGCCTCCGTAAGGCTTGGAATCCGCCCAGCCATGAACGAATTTCGCAGTACCGGCCGCACGGCGCAGTGGGTAATCAGAGAGCTCGGCCTGCCTGCCATCGTCAAGGCGTGCCTATCGTGCCGGTCCGCACGTCACCGCCCCACCGGGAAGTTCCGCGTGAACGCGAACGGCAAGCTCCTCGATGTCTGGATGCTGATCTGCTGCGAGCATTGCGGTCGCACCTCGAAGATCCCCGTTCACGAGCGCATCCAGGTACGAGTCCTCGACCGCGAGCGGCGGCTGAGGTTCGAGAACAACGACCCCGCCATGGTACGGGAGCTGGCCGTGGACGCCGCGCTGGCCAGCCGGGCCGGGTACCAGCTCGACTGGAGCGGCACCTGTAAGCTCGAAACGGCCATGCCGGCCGGCGAACTCGAGCGTGCGGATACGGCGCTGCTCAAGGTCACGGTCAGCTTCGAGCTCCCGGTCCCCATCCGGGTCGAGAGGCTGCTCACGGCCGGGTTCGGGCTGAGCCGGCCCGTCGTGCGGGGCATGGTTTACTCGGGGCGCATCCGGCTGCCCATGGCCATCGACGCGCAGGCACGCGCGGACTTCACCCTCTTCGTCTTCACCACCCCGCCGCCGTCGCGCGACCCGGCCGGCCCCGTGCACCAGCTGGGACGCCGGGCTCGCGACGGCCGGCTGGTCAGGGTGCCGGGGGGTCGTCGGCGACTAGTTCTACTTCGTAGCCGTCCGTGCTGGACAGATAGGCGGCGTAGTGCCCGGGACCGCCGGCATGCGGGTGGCGGTCAGGAAACATGAGGGTCCAGCCGTGCTCGGGGGCTTCGGCGGTGAGCTTGCCGACCTGCTCGCTGGGGCCGGCGTGGAAGGCGAGGTGGTTCAGGCCGGGACGGCGGCGGTCGTGGTCGGGGGCAGACATGGCGGGCGACTGCTCGACGACGAGGTAGGTGCCGTCGAGGTTCCAGCTGCGGCCGGCCTCCCAGTCCTGGAACTGCTGGTAGCCGAGGCGGGTGAGGAGCCAGCCCCACTCGGCGACGGCGCGGGCCAGGTCGGGGACCCACAACTCCACGTGATGCAGGGTGCCGGGGCGGGGGCGCACGGATTTCCCTTCCATACCCGTAGGCTACGGGCGCGTAGAAACAGGAAGGAGCATTGATGACCCCGCAAGAGATCTACCAGGGTTATCTCTGGGCCAGCGCGATGACGCGCAATGCGGACGCGCTGGCCGAGTTGTTCGCCGACGACGGTGTCCTGGAGTCGCCGCTGGTGCCCGCGGGCCACGATTACCCTCGGCGGCTGGAGGGACGCGAGCAGATCCGGGCCGAGATGGCGGCGTATTACCAGCGGTCGGCGAACGCTGCCCAGGCGGCCGGCACCGGCCAGCAGCCCGACACCGGCAAGTCCCGGTACGTGCTGCACACCACCGCCGACCCCGGCGTGTTCATCGTCGAGATCGACGCCGTTCTCAGCGGGCCGGCCGGGTCCACGACGATCCCGCTGGTGCAGATCTTCCGCGTCCGCGACGACAAGATCACCCTGCTGCGTGACTACTTCTCGCCCGCGATCGTGAGCTGAGGCGCTGAAATTTTGGGAAAGCGGTGCGGACGGAGGTGAACCGCGGGTCGCGGTGACCTTCGGGTGCGGGCACCTTTAGCTCAGCCGGCCAGGGCCTCGGCGTAGATCTGGTCGATGGCGGCGGTGTCCTGCTCGCGCAGGTTGAACATGGTGAAGTGGCCCCAGACCGAGCCGGTCTCGACGAACTTGGCGCCGGGGATGCGCTCGGCGTCGGCGCTGATGTCCTCGGGCGGGAAGAACAGGTCGCCGGTGAAGGCGACCACGGTGGCGGCCGCGGTGATGCGGCCGAGAGCTTGGACCATGTCGCCGCCGGCGTTGAGCGAGACGTCGGCCGCGCGCCATTTGGCGGCCTGGGTGAGCAGGTTGTTGGGGTCCATGGGGAGGAAGTAGGCCTGCAGGAAGCCCTGGACGAAGCCGTCGCGGCTGGCGAAGCCGAGCTCGCGCCAGACCTCGCCGCGGTACATCGCGGAGGTGGGGCCCATCAGGGCGAAGGCCTGGGCGTGGCGGCGCAGGCCGACGTGGACGTCGGTCGATCGCTCGTAGAAGCCGTTGTTGAAGGCGGGGTCGCTGCGCAGGGCGTCCATGTGCAGGTCGCAGAAGACCGAGGTGTGGTCGGGGTTCTTCGCGGTGGCGGCGAACGGCACGGCCCGCTTGAGGGCGTCGGGGTAGCGGACGGCCCACTCCAGGGTCTGCTGGCCGCCCATCGACCAGCCGCTGACCATGGCCAGCTGTTCGATGCCGAAGTGCCCGGTGACCAGCTGGTGCTGGGCTCGGACGTCGTCGGAGATGGCGACCGGGGGGAACGCGCCGCGGTCGAACGGGGGCGGGGTGTTGCTGGGCGAGGAGGAGAAGCCGTCGCCGAACTGGGCGGGCAGGATGAAGAAGTACCTTTCCGGGTCCAGCGGGCGGCCTGGGCCGACGTAGGCGGTCATGAACGCCGACGTGCCGGTGTACATGTGCGGCAGCAGGATCGCGTTGTCTCTGGCGTCGTTGAGGGTGCCGATGGTCTTGTAGGCGAGTGTGGCCTCAGGGAGGATGAAGCCGCTGGTCAGCTCGAAACTGCCCAGGTCGAGGTAGTCGTGCGGGCCGTGGACCTCTTCGGTGTAGTAGCTCATGCGCGGCTCCCCTTCCCTGGCCGGTTCGGGACGAGATGTACCACGGGCCGGTGATCCGCGTCCATGCCCGGAGGGGTCAGGGTCAGGGTCAGGCGGTGCAGTCGGCCTGACATTCCGGGGGGTCGCGTCGTCGGACTGGTACTGACCACTAGCCAGGAGGCACCATGACGACCGCGATTCCGGCCGATCTGTTCACTTCCCCGGCGCCCGCGGAGCGGCTGGAGCGGGCGGCCGCGGCGCTGACGGCGCACGGCTTCACCGTCGAGATCCTCGACGACGTGGCCGCCGCGCGTTCCCGCATCAAGGACCTGATCCCCGCGGGCGCCAGCGTGTTCACCGGGGCCAGCGAGACCCTGCGCCGGTCCGGCATCGAGGAGGACATCAACGCCAGCGGCCGGTACGACGCCATCAGGCCGCGGGTCCTGGCCATGGACCGCGTCACGCAGGCCGACGACATCCGGCAGCTGGCCGCCAGTCCCGACGTCGAGATGGGCAGCGTCGCCGCGGTCACCGAGAGCGGCTCCCTCGTGATCGCCTCGGCCAGTGGGAGCCAGCTGCCCGGCTACGCGGGCGGCGCCGCCCGCGCGATCTGGATCGTGGGGGCGCAGAAGGTGGTACCCGACCTGAGCACCGCGCTGCGCCGCGTCGAAGAGCACTGCCTGCCGCTGGAAGACGCCCGCGCGCGGATGGCCTACGGGTACCCCAGCGCCGTCAACCGGCTGCTCATCCTCAACGCGGAGTTCCTTCCCGGCCGCGGCACCGTCCTGCTGCTGCGCGAGGCCATCGGCTTCTGAGGTCTTACGTGACGGGCAGGCGTTCGCTGAGCGGGGCGGTGAGGCCGAGTTCGGTGCGCAGCCATCCGGTGTCGATCGGTCGTTCGCCGCGCGCGGCGGCGAGCCCGGCCTGGTATTCGAGCTGGCGCAGCAGGCCCTCCAGCCGGAGTGCTTCTACCGTGCTGCCCTCGGCGGCGCTCACCGCGGCGTGCCGCGGGGAACGGAATTCCAGCACGGCCACGGGCTGTTCCAGCCAGGCTTTCTCCCACTCCCGGGCCGGCGCGGCGCCATCGGGCACTGGGCCCCAGGCGAAGTCCAGCGACGGCTCGTACTGCGCCTGCTCGGCAACCTCCGGCTCCGCGCCGGTATCCGCGAGGATCCGCAGGAGCTTCTTCAGCCGGCGGCGTGAGTTCACGTGGACCCGCAGCCGGTCCCCGTCCGGCGTTAGCCGGCCGAGTATCAGCTGTTCCGCGTCCTCGGCCGGGTCCACCAGGTGGGCGGATCCGTCGTCGTGGAAGTGCATCACGAGGGGCTCGTCGGACGGGCCCGGGTCCTGGTCGCCCCACCAGACGAGCTGGCCGTCCTGGCCGCCTTCTTCCTCCCCGAAATCCGGACGCGCGGACAACCGCTCGGTCACGTCGCCGCTGACCCTGACCGTCGCGTCGATGAGGATCATGGGGTCACCATCGGTATTCGTCAGCACCACCGGCGCCGACCGCTTCCACCAGACCCGGGAAGCCAGCACGGTCGTGAGCCGCGCGATGACAGGGCCGATGTTCTCCCCGAACTCCGGCTCTGGCTCCTCGCCGGTTTCCCAGCGTACGCAGTACGGCTCGGCCTGGCCGAACCTGATCTCACCGGGCTCGGGAAGCTGGTCGGACGGCACGGCCGACAACGCCTCGAGCACGTGCCACACCGCCTGTTCCACGTACTCCGCCACCGCATCGCCTTCGAGGGGACTGAGCCAGATGCCGTTCCCCGTGCTGCGCCAGATCCCGTCCGCCGGCACCAGCGCGCCCAGCCAGGCCGACCACGGTGCCGCGCCAGCTAGCGCCGCCGCCGGGAACTGCGCGTACCGGCGCAGGCCAGAAACCAGCTCGGTGCACCACACGCCCGGCGCCGCCTCCGGCTCCTGCACCTGCCAGATCCCGAACCGCGCGTACTGGACCCACTCCGACGCCCGCGCCGCCAGTTCCCCCGGCGTGGCCGGGTCCGCCGCGAACGCTCGCAACGGGGTGTTCGCCAGACCGTCGCCAGGAGGAGCTTCGCCGGCTTCCGGAGATCCGGAAACGCCGGCAACGGGATACGTGAGCGCAACCTCGACGGCTAGCGCGTCGAATTCGTCGCGTTCGGCGGTTTGCCAGTACTTAGCCTCCAGCCTGGACCGTTCCGCGACCGCCCAGTTCCTGACGATCGCGCCCCACTCCGTCCGGGCCAGGAAGGCATCGATCGCCGCGCGTAGCGCCTCGCTGCCCGACCGGTCGCCGAACCTGGCCAGAGCGGCTCGCTCGCGCTCACCAGGAGTTACTTCCGCGTGCGCCTTCACCAGCGCCTCGGCGTAGATTCCGGCCGCCAGCTCGTCGTCGGGGTACCCGCGCAGATACGGCTCGATCAGTTCGCACGCCTCACCAGGATGCCCCCGGGACGACACCGCGCGGATCACCTCGAGTCGCAGGTCCGGGTCGTCGGCGGCATCCGCCCGGGAGAGCAGCTCGCTGGCATACCCGCGCTCGGCATCCTCGTCTCCGGTGACATGCGCCGCCCACGCGGCCACCGCGAGCGTCCCGATCGGGGGCGGCCCCGTCGCGGACGCCAGCATCAGACGCGCCGTCTGGGCAATCTCCTCGCCCGGGACTCCGGAAATCAGCCGGATCTGCATCATCGCGCCAGCCGCAAGCGAGTCCGGCAGTTCCGCCGCGAGGATTCCAGCCACATCAGCCGGGCTGGTCAGCGGATCGAGCAACTGCCGGTAGCGTTCGACTGCCTGCTGCTCGCGTTCGGCCTTCGCGCGGCGCCGCGCCTGTTCGGCGCGCTTGACATCTGCCCTGACCCGGTCCTGCCGCTTGCGGCGGTTGCTCTTGGCCACGACCATCCCTCCGTTCCCGTCGCGACAGGCTAACCGCCTGTGTCCCGTCGTGCCATGCCATCGTGGCGCAGAATCCGGCTGGAGGCCTTCGATTCTGAAGACGGCCGCCGACTGGCCAGCGCCCGGATAGCCGACCAGATCCCGGCCCGGCCGCGCGGGTCCAGGCCGGTGGTCGGCCCGTCCAGGAACAGCACCGGCGGCGGCACGATCAGGCTAGCCACCACGTCCAGGCGGCGGCGCCGATCAGCTCGCGAACCTGGCGGGGTTCGCGGGTGACATCGTGACCGGCGACGGTGACCGAGCGGGGACGCCGCGGTTGCGGAACGGGTTGCCCTTGGCGTGGGGCAGCTCCTCGTACATCACGCCCTTGGTCAGCACGCGGTCGAGGAAGCCCTTGGTGGCGGCGGGCATCGCCTCCCACCAGACGGGGAAGACGAACGCCAGGTGCCCGGCGGCGAGCAGCCGCAGCTGGTAATCCAGCACCAGCGGGTCGACGGCCCGGCCCTGCCGCCAGGCCACCAGGTCCTCGCGGGTCATGGCCGGGCGGAAGCCGTCGGCGGCGACCCTGTGGTACATGATCCGCCGGGTGGCCGAGTTGATGAACCTGCAGGGCGAGGCGCTGTTCCGGCGCGAGCTCGGGATCTCGCTGGGCCAGTTCCTGGTGCTCTCGGTCGTGGACGCGTACCCCGGCCCGCTCAGCCAGCAGGCGGTCGCCGACCGGGTCGGCCTGACCAAGGGCAGCGTCAGCCGCCAGATCGATCACGCCGTCGCCGCGGGCCTGATGACCGTGCGGGTGGCCTCGCATACCCGCCGCGAGAACGCCGTCGCCCTGACCGAGGCGGGAACCGCGCTCGTCCGCCGGGGCGACGCGCTCATCGAGGCTGACCGCGCCGCGATGCTAGACGCGATCGACCCGGAGGAATTCACGGCCGCAGTCCACGTCCTCGGCGGCCTGATGCGGGCGCTCGAACAGTGACCGAGACGCCCCGGGCGGCGCGGCGACGGGGGCACCCTGGCCTGATCGACCCGGTCGGATTACCGGCGCCGGTCCTGGTTCCAGCGCTGGTCGTGGTGCCAGTGCTGGTGCCAGTCGTGGTCGTGGTGCCGGTGCCGGTCGTGGTGCCGGCCGCCGCCGAGCAGGCCGCGGACGATGAGAAGCACGAGGATGACGGGTCCGAGGCCGATCACGAACGGGTGGCCGCTGAAGAAGCCGCCCAGCACGAGGGCGGCCAGGATCACGACGGGCACCACCAGCACGGGGTTGAACCGGGCGGGCAGGGAACTGGCGGGAGGCAGGACGGGCCCGGCGGGCTGCGGGGCGGGACCGGCCATGGCCGACGGCTTGCGCGGCAGGTCGGTAAACAGCGCGGCCAGGTCCCCGGCGGTGCGGGCCTTGAGGGCCAGGCTCATCCGCTCCTCGTGCTCGTCGGCGGTGAGCCGCCCGGCCTGGAAGTGCTCGCTCAGCTCGGCGAGGGCCCGGTCGCGGTCGGCATCGGATACCCGCAGCCCGCTGGGCTGGGAGTCTTTGGCGGCGGTGTTCATTTTGGTCCCCTTCAGCGCCGGATCACGACGCTATGAACACTATGCACCGGGGGCTTCCACGCCATCAGCCTGAGAGTGGAGATCACGAAATCAACCTCTGGGTGGACCCGCGTCAACCCGGGGCAAGACGGACATGGCCAGCAGGCCGGTTACCTCGACTCCGGCTGGACCTTTCCTGAGACCGGGCCTGTTACCCGGCCCGGGCGGGCGGCCCGTGGCTGTGCAGGACCTTGGCCTTGTCTTTGTTCCACGCGGTGGTGGTGCCGTCGGGGTTGACGACGAGGGTCCAGCCGCGCCGGTGGATCATGACCTGGTGGTGAAAGTGGCAGAGCAGGACGCAGCCGGTGAGGCTGGTTTGCCCTCCGTTGGCCTTGTGTTTCGTGTGATGGACGTCGCACGCTGAGGCGGGCTGGCCGCAGCCGCCGGCCCACTGGCAGTGCTTGTCCCGGAGCCGGACCGCGTTGCGGATCGACGCGGGGACGGTCTCGCTGTACCCGATGTCCAGCGGCAGGCTAGGGCCACCAGGCCGGATACCGAGGTGACGGCGCAGGTAGCTAGCCAGGCCGCCGGGACCCGAGAGTAGCTCGACGGCCTTGCCGATGACGGCCTGCGACAGCGCTTCCTGATACAGGGTGGATCCGGCGGGCGCGGCCGCGGCATTGCCCGCGCCGGGCGTGCTGTTACCGGGCTGGTCTATGCCGGGCTGGTCTATGCCGGGCTGGTCTTCATCCGGCTGGCTGTCGGCGGGGTGGTGCAGGAGCTTGTCGAGCTGGGCGCATAGCCGGATCAGGTCACCGAACGCGGCCGGGTTCACGTTCCCGACCACGACGGGGGTGACGGGCGCGCCGCAGGCGATCCCCTGGGCGGCGTCCCCGTTCAGCCACAGGCCCTGATGACCGCCGGCCTCGGCGGCGGCGGCCCGGTGCCTGGCCCACTGAGCCGCCAGTCCCTCGGTCCACTCCTGCATCAGTTCCGCGCTGCCCGGCAGCTGCATCAGGTCGGCCAGCGAGATGTACGCCCAGACCCTGATCGGCTGGCCGCCCTGCTGTGGTGCCAGCCCGGCCGCGATCAGGCGGCTCATTGCCTCTTGCAACGCATCGTGATACCGCTGCTCATGGGTGCGGTCATCGTCCGCCCCGGCCGGTGCGGACAGCGCGTCCAGCACCGTCTTGACGAACTCGGCGCACTCCGGGGTCAGGGCCCCGTGCACCACTCCCGCGCCGCCGATCGTGGTGGCCAGCTTCATCGACCGGTCATCGAACTCCGCACCTGGACCACCGCCGCCGTCCTCCCCGCTACCGTCGTCGGCGTCGGGCTGGCCCGGCCGGGACTTCTCGTACATCTCCCCGGCCAGCCCGGCCAGGTCCGCCAGTTCCAGTCCCGACGCCGCCGCGCCGAGGAGAATCTCGTCCGCCGCCTGACGGGCATCTTCCGGCAGCTTGTCCGTCCACCAGCAGATCTCCCGCGCGTAGGACTTCGAGATGGCCACCGAGACCAGCGCGGCCAGTACCAGCGGGTGACCCGCACCCCGCTTCATCCACGCGCTGTGATCCATCGCGGTGCCCTTGGTCACCCGGGTCCGGTACCGCAGCCACGAACACGAGCTGTAATCTCCGTCATCCGTGTAATCCTGCCCCGCCGCAAAAGCCCCCAGCACCGACGTCCGCACCGCCGTCGCCACCGAGTCGGCCTGTTCCAGCCTCCGCAGGCAGCTCGCTCGTTCCGCCGCGCCCATCGCGGTGGCGTCCGCGGCGGCCAGGAAGGCCAGCCCGGCGTGGACCATGTCGAGCGCCTCGCCCGCGCTGGCGAAGACGGGTGCGGTACCCATGCCGAGTCACCTCCCTTCCAGGCTCACGGGCCGTCGTGTGCGGGGTGCTATCGCTGCTCTGGCGGTCTCTTTCACCGGCAGACAATCTCTAGTCTCTGAGTTCGATAATATCGCTTGACTAAGACATTTCTCCGGAAAGACACGCTAGTCCGGCGAGATAGATACCGCTGGATAGAAAGGGGTTCTGTG
>JAJKHX010000393.1 GCA_021154785.1 Nocardiopsis sp. | reverse complement strand
GGCACCGCCGACGTCACCGTCGCCGCGCTCGAGGACCTGGCCGAGCATGACCTGGAAACCGGCGACGCCGACGCCGCGGCGGCCCGGCTCGCCGAGGCCGGGGCGCTGCTCCGCGCCGACCTGGTCTTCGGCTGGCGGCTTCGGCTCAAGCATCAGCTCCTCACCGGCCGGCTGGCCCTGCTCCGCGGCGAGGCGGAACGAGCCCGGGCCGAGGCCGGCGCCCTGGCGTCCCGGGCCGCCGAGCTGGGCGTGCCCCGCTACGCCAGCGTCGCCCGGCTGCTCGCGTACCGGGCGGACCACGCGCTCGGGCGGCCCGTGGACCCGGCCGCGGTGGCCGCGGATCTCGACCTCCTGGACCGCTGCGTGGCCATCGAGGCCTGGTGGTGGACTTGCGACATGGCTGCCGACTTCGGCCTGCCGGCCTGGCGGGACCGGGCCGCGGACCGGGCCGCCCGGCTGGCGCGGGACGCGGGCGCATACGGGGACGGCCTGCTGCGGGAGGCGGGCCGGAGGCTCGCCCGGCCGCCAGCGGCGGCTGGCTGAGCCAAGCCTGCGGCCTTCCCCCGCGACTGACGTCCGGCTTTGCCTGCGGTTCGCGGGTTATAGCGCCCCGCAGGCAGATCGGCGCGGTAGGCGACTCAATCGGGGTGCGCAGCGCGCCGGGCAGTGAGCACCGTCATCTCGACGGTTAGCGGGCCGGCGGCTCCGGAGGCGGCTACGGCCTGCTCGGCGGCGCGGCGTACCGCGATCCGGGCCGGCGCGTCCAGGGTTTGCAGGAACGGGGCATAGTGAGCCATGCCCAGACGCCAGGCGGCCAGCGCGGCGGGGGTCGCGACCGGGGTCGGGACGGCCATGGTGCGGGTCTGCACGCGGGTGAACCCGGCGGCGGCCGCGCACGAGGCGAGCAGTTCCGGGTCGGCGGCCCGCTCGCCCGGGGCGAGGGCCGTGTACCAGGACGGCGGGTGGTAGCCGAACGAGCGGGCAGCCTCGTCTACCGCCTCTTTGGCCGGGTGCGTCCAGCCCGCCGCGAACGTGCTCGCGGCGATGGCCCCGGCGACCCGCCGCAGCTCGGCCAGACCGTCCGCCAGGCGGATCAGGTGGTTGAGGCAGAACGCGGCCAGCGCCAGGTCGAAGCAGCCGTCGCGGAACGGCAGCGCGACCGCATCGGCGGCGACCGGGCATCCGGCCGCCCTGTCCTCGAAGGCCCTGTCCTTGAGGGCATGGCGGTGCAGCATGGCTTCGGACAGGTCGGCGCCTACTACCCGGTGGGCGCCGGCGGCCAGCGCCGCTCGTCCGGCCACGCCGGTGCCCGCGCCCAGGTCGAGCACCACCCGGCCGGTCAGCGGTACCGGGGCGGCCGCGACCAGCGTCCGGGCCAGCGGCGCGTACATCGGCCCGGGGCCGGCGTCCCAGCCGTCCGCCGCTGCGTCGTAGGCGTGGATCAGGTCAGCAGGGGGGCGGCGGCTAGGGCTTTGGTTTCCCACCATGCGAGTTCCTCGTCGTAGCCGCCGAGTGCCTTTTCCCAGCCGAACTGGACTAGGGCGCCGAGCAGGCACAGCGTTAGCTGGCGGTCCCACCAGGGGGCCGTGTCGATGCCGTGGGCCTCGAGCGCTTCCCGGTAGGCCGCGATCGAGTTCTCCTTGGACTGCGGCAGCCGGCGGCAGTTGATGGCCAGGTACCAGGCCAGGTCGCTGAGCGGCGCGCCGCGGCCGGGCTGCTCCCAGTCGAGCAGGACCGTGCGCTCCTCGTCGTCGGTGCCGAGATTGTCGAGCTTCCAGTTGCTGTGCACGAACGCCTGCGGCGTCGCGGCCAGCGCCGCCACCAGCGGACCCGGGTCGTGCGCCAGCGGGGTGACCACGGCGGCCGCCACCGGAGCGACTTCGGCCAGCAGCGGCCAGCCCTGCGCGACCAGCTTCGGGACCAGGTGCGGCGATCTCGCGGCGACTTCCGCTTCGGCCATCCACGGCGACAGCTCCAGGTAACGGTGCATGGCGGGGACGACGTCGAACTCGCTTCCGCAGTCCCAGAACTCCGCGTGCAGGGCGGCCATGTGCCGCAGGAAGCGCCCATGCTGGGCCGAGGTGATCGGCTCGTCGATGGCGGGTACCAGCCACCGGGTGACGTCGCGCATCAGCAGCGCGCAGCCGCCAGGTTCCGGGGCCGCGCCGACGATCGGCTGGTTGAGGCAGCCGGGCAGGCGGGCCAGGATGCCGCGTTCCCACAGCACCAGCGGGGCGCCGCGCAGGCAGCCCGAGGCCCGCATGGTCCAGTCGCCAGCCAGGTCGAGGTGCTTGAGCACGTAGTCCTGGCCGTCGATCACCAGCCGCTCCAGGCTGGCCCCGGACTTGCCGGGGGCCCCGGCCAGTTCCGTCCGCCCGGTCGCACCCGTGACGAGCTCCGCCACGTCGCGGTACCGGCGCGGGTCAGGCACCGGCCGCTTCCATCTCGGCGAGCAGCGCGGCCGGCCAGCGGCCGCCGCAGAAGACCATATCGGACACGATACGGTCGTCGCGCACCGTCAGCAGGTGCAGGTGGTGTCCCGCGTGCGGCACGCCGTTCTCGGTCCAGCTCAGGGTGTACTCGATGACCTCGGTCGGCCCGCCCCCGGCGGTCCCGTCCTGGACGGTGTAACGGCGCAGCTCGTCGAAGTGACCAGGATCAGCGAACCACCGGGCGTACTCGGCCCGGACCGCGTCGGCCCCGGTGGCGTGCAGCCGCCAGCCGGGCACCGTCGCGTCGAGCGTCGCGTCCGCGCTCCACACGTCGCAGCCGGGAATGGCCGCGGTCTCGATCGCCTGCAGGAACTTCTCGATCACCGGCGTGTTCGCCATAGTCGCCTCCCTATGCTCTCGGTCATCGTGCCCGCCGGGCCTTGCAGTCAGGTTGCAGCCGCCGCCGGGATCCCGTGGCGTGCTTACGATGCGGTGGTGACGACACGACTGGCGGGTGACGGGCCGCAGGTGGTGGGCGCGGATACCCTCGGGGCGGCATGGCTCGCGGTGGCCGGGCGAATCCTGGACGCGGGGGTCGTGAGCCGTTACGACGGGCTGGCGGTGCGCGAGATCTCGCTGGTGACGCTGGTCGTGGAGCGTCCCGATCCGGCTGATGAGATCATCGCCCGGCACGCCGACCCGGAACGGCTGGCCTGGATGCACGCCAACTTCACCGACCACGCCCGGGTGAGCGCCCTCGGCGGAGCGGACAGCTACGCGACCCGGTTGTTCGACTACGAGCACTCCGGCCGCGACCAGGTGGCCTGGGTGGTCGACCGGCTGCGCCGGGATCCGGCCAGCCGGTCCGCGGCCATCACCACCTTCCAGCCGCGAACGGACAGCAGCTACATCCCCTGCGTCAGCCTGCTCGACTTCTGGCGGCCGGGCGGTGCGGTGGAACTGGTCGCCTACGCGCACAGCATCGACTTCGGCGCCAAGGGCTACGGCAACCTGGTGGAGCTGGCCTCGCTGCAGCGGCACGTGGCCGGGCAGCTCGAGGTCCCGGCGGGGCGGCTGGTGATGGTGGTCAAGTCGGCGCACGTCTACGAGACCGAACGCGGATACCTGCGCCAGGTCCGGGCGGAAGCACGGCCGGCACCGTAACGATCAGCCGGGGATGGCGGGGAGCTCACCCCGGCCGGCCGCCTTGGACAGGCGGCGGGCTTCCTTCAGGCCGAGGCCGCGGGCCTGGGGCGGGACCCGGAAGATGGTGGCGCCGCCCATCAGGTTCCAGGTGCGGAGCCGGATCACCGGCGCGCCCGGACGGGGCGGCCGGTCGGAGCCGATCTCGGTGTTCCCGCCCATCAGCGAGAAGCCTCCGACGTCCAGCTCGACCGAGTCCGGGACGTAGATGGTCGCGCCGCCCATGACGGCAACCAGGTTGAGGGTCAGCTCACCGCCCTCGATCTCCGCTTCGCGCAGGTCGATCTCGTCGCCGCCCATGACCGCGATGGCGTTGATGCGGCCGACCGCGCGGAACCGGCCGCGCCGCTGCGAGCCGGACATGATCGCGACCATCCAGCGCACCGGCTTCTTGGCCAGCGCGGGCGCGGGCCGGGCCTGGTCCCGATCCACCGGGAGATCGCCGGTCAAGGTGGCCAGTTCGCCGCGCGTCTTGGCGGTCAGCGCCCGGCTGGACCGCTCCTCGAGCTCGTCCAGGGTGAGCCGGCCGACCGCGGCGTGGTCGCCCAGGACGTGCAGGGTCTGATCCCGCTCGGCGTCGGAGACCCGGAGCGAGTCGTCAGGGTCAGTCACGGATGTCCCTTTCCTCGGCGAATCCCCGCCAGGGTACCGCTTCCGTGATCACGCCCAAACGGTCCACTCTGATCAAGCTCCGACCTTTCGGCTGGCAACTGGAGTGCCTCGCTCGTCACAGCATGACACGATTGTCCGCACATGGGCTCACCTGGGGATATACCATGTGGGTCGTACTTGATCTTTCACGCATGTCACATATGTCGCCATCTCGCCAGCGGAGCATCCTTCATGATCCACGCCAATGTGTTCTCTAACGGTGCCCTGAATCCGGCCCTCGGTTACATCGTGTCGTGCGTGGGCTGCTTTCTCGGGCTCCGGTGCACCACCCGTGCCCGGGCCTACCAGGGCGCGGCGCGGGCCCGCTGGCTGGTCATGGGGTCGCTGGCCATCGCCACCACGGGCATCTGGGTGATGCACTTCATCGGCATGCTGGGGTTCACCATCCCGGGCCAGACGGTCCGCTACAACGTCCTGATCACCATCGCGTCGATGGTGATCGCGGTGCTGGTGGTCGGGATCGGCCTGTTCATCGTCGGCTTCAGCCGCCGGGCCGGGAACGGGCCGCTGCTGACCGGCGGGCTGATCCTGGGGATCGGCGTGGCCAGCATGCATTACATCGGCATGATGGCCATCCGGGTGCCGGACTCGCTGAGCTACAACCCGGGGGTGGTCGCCGCTTCGGTGATCATCGCGGTGGTGGCCGGCGTCGCGGCGCTGTGGGCGGCCCTGCGGCTCGACTCCGTGTGGTCCACCTTCGTCGCTTCCCTGATCATGGGCGTGGCGGTTAGCGGCATGCACTACACCGGCATGGCGGCGCTGCACGTCACGGCCAGCCCCGGCCGGGCCGTGAGCACGGCGGCCTCGGCCAGCGCGGGTGGTTTCCTGCTGCCGCTCATCATCGGCCTGGGCAGTCTCGGGTTCATCTTCTCCGCGGTGATCGCGCTGTCGCCGACGGCGGCCGAGATCGTCGAGGAAAACGCGCTGATGGAGCGGATCGGCCAGAGCCGGATGGCACAGAGCCAGGCGGCGCGGCACGCGTCCCCGGGCCTGCCAGCTCAGGGCCTGCCAGCTCAGGGCCGGCCGGCCCCGGCCGGCCAGCAAGCCTGGCGGGGTCAGGGATACGCGAACGGGAACGGTTACCCGAACGGCCAGGGTTACCCGCAGGGCCAGCCGAATGGACACGGGCAGCCGGGCGAGGAAGAACCGGGCAGCCTGTTCCGTCCGCGCCGTCCCAGCGGCCCCGGCGACCAGTCATTATCCTGGTCAGCCGCACGATGGCGCCGTCAGCGCCGGACGTTGAGGGTGAGCCAGGAGCAAAGAGGCCGGGTCGTTCGGAGGAAAGAACTAACGCGGTCCCGGGCCTGGGCACTTTCCAGCCAGGCCCCGGCGGGCCACTGCTGCCAGGCGGTTATCCCCTTGTAGCGGAGCAGCGCGATGCGGGGGTGGTCGGCCGGGTAGCCGCGCGGCGCGGACTTGAGCACGCCGTGCCCGTGCACGGTGATGCCGGCCTGCTCCAGCCCGGCGGCGATCTGCTCGAGCTCGGGGCCGAGCCGGTCGCTGGCCACCGCCTGGCGGTAGCGGGCTAGCTGCTCCGGGTTCATCTCCCACATCCCGGCGCCCGCGCCCAGGCCCTCGGCCGACAGCTGGACGTAGCCGGTCTCGCCGACGACCGCGCCGATGTGCGTCTTGTACGGGGTCTTGTCCTTGCTGAACCTGATGTCCCGGTAGGGCCGGAAGATCTTCGGCTCGCCGAACTCCGCGGCCAGTTCCTCGGTCAGCTCGGTCATCGGCGCCAGGATCTGGTCCGTGTAGACGGCCTTGTGCTTGGTCCAGTAGGTCTTGGTGTTGTCGGCGGCGAGCCCGTCGTAGAAATCCAGGGCCTCTTCCGGCCACCCGCTGAACGCCATCGTCGCGGCTCCTTCCTGCCGGTTCTCACAGTAGCCGTGATAGACCGTTAGTCATGAGCGACGCGGAACGGGATGGGATAAAGCTGACCCATCTCGATGACTCGCTGTTCGACGGGGCGGGGGCGACCAAGCGGGACCTGGTGGACTACCTGGAGGCCGTGTCCGGGCTGATCCTGCCTGAGCTGCGCGGCCGGCCGCTGTCGGTGATCCGGGTGCGGGCCGGCCAGCAGCCGTTCATGCAGAAGAACCTGCCGGACTACGCGCCGTCGTGGATCGACTCGTTCACCATGTGGGCGGAGTCGTCCCGGCGGGAGGTCCGGTACCCGCTGTGCGACGACTGGCGGACGCTGCTGTGGCTGGCCAACCAGCGAGCAGTGGAGTACCACGCGACGCTCAGCCTGGCCGGGCACCTCGACCGGCCGTCGTACCTGGTGCTGGACATCGACCCGCCGCCCGGCGGGCCGTTCGGGCAGGCGGTGGCGGCGGCGCACCTGATCCGGCGGGCGCTGGACGAGGTGGGCCTGGCCGGGGCGGTCAAGACCAGCGGGTCCAAGGGCCTGCACGTGTTCGTGCCGGTGGATGCCTCAGTCGACGCCGAGCAGGCGGCCGCGGTCACCCGGGCCATCGCGGCCCGGGCCGAGCGGCTCGATCCGGCACTGGCCACCACGGCCTTCATCAAGGATGACCGCGAGGGCAAGGTGTTCCTGGACTCGACGCGGGCCTACGGGGCCACGGTGGCGGTGGCCTACAGCCCGCGGGTGCGGCCCGGGGTGCAGGTCTCGTTCCCGGTCCGGTGGGCCGACATCGACGCGGTGACGCCCGCGGACTTCACCGTGCACAGCGTGCCCGGCCTGCTGGGCGGGCACCCGGCCTGGGCGGGTGAGCTGCCCGCGCCGCAGGCGCTGTCCGCAGACCTGGTGGAGGAGGGCCGGGCGATCCCGGTGGCCCGGGTGGTGGCCATGCACGAGGGCAAGCGGCGCAAGCGGGCCCGGGAAGCGCAGGACTAGCTTTTCGGGGCTAGCCGGAGTCTGGCTGTTAGCCGGAGTCTGGCTGTTAGCCGGAGTCTGGCTGTTAGCCGGAGTCTGGCTCTTAGCCGGCGTTCCAGCGTTCGCTGATCTCCTGCCAGCCGGGGGGTGAGCCGGGCAATTCGCCGCGGTCGTCGGCGCGCATGCCGTCGAGGATGAGGGCCAGGTAGCGCCGACGCAGCTCGGCAGTCCGGGCCGGGTCGGCGAACTTGACCGCGGCGACCAGCTCGAACGACACCGACAGGTCGTGCAGCGCCAGGTCCGGCCGGAGTACGTCTCGAACCAGGCCGAACAGTTCCTCGCTGAGCTCGCTGGACCGGGTGGCCAGGGCGAACATCTCCGGTGTGGGGGCGAACTTGCCGGCGAAGGCACGGGTCAGCGAGCTGGTGTCGGCGTCGGTCAGGTTCCGCATGTAATCGGCGAAGACCTGCCAGCGGTCCTCCCCCGCCTTCAGGCGCGCCAGGGCCGCCTCGGTCTCCGTCACGAAGATCAGCAGGCCGTCGGTGCAGAGCGTGCGGAGGAGTTCCTCCTTGCTCGCATAGCGGGAGTAGAGCGCGCTGATGCCGACGCCGGCGTGCTTGGCCACCGCGGTGATCGGCGCGCCGGGGTCGGCCACGAACACCGCCCGGGCCGAGTCCAGGATCCGCTGGTCGTTACGGGCGGCTTCGGCCTGGCGGCCGCTCATCGGGCCGCGCCGGGCGGGCCGCGCGTTCGTCTCGGTCATGAAGATGAGTGTAGCAAGCACTGGAACAAATCATTCCGTTCTGTTAAGCTTGGAACAGAAGATTTTGTTCCGTTGGATCGACTGGCGGGGCAGACATCGAGGCAACGGGAGGCTCAACCGATGTCATCAGAACCAGAAACCACGTACGCAGCCCGCGAGGGCGTGGACGCAGCCCGCGAGGGCGTGGACGCGGCGACCCGCCAAGTCCCCGCGCCAGGCGCTGGCCAGCCGGCTCGATGGAGCATTGAGCCGGCTACCACCGGATCAATGGAGCATCGAGCCGGTGCGATCGGGGGCGCGGAGGCTGGTTTCGCGGGAACTGCGGGGTCCATGGGAACGGTGGGGATGGAGCGATTGGCAGTGTCCGCGGGATCGGCAGGGTCCGCAGGATCCACGGGATCGGCAGGCCTGGCAGGATCCGCAGGATCGGCAGTGTCCGCGGGATCGGCAGGGTCCGCAGGATCCACGGAATCCACCGGATCAGCAGGCCTGGCAGGATCCGCGGGATCGGCAGGATCCGCGGGATCGGCAGGATCCGCGGGATCGGCAGGGTCTGCGGGACTGGCGGGGGGTTTGGGGCGGAAGGTGCGGTGGGTGGCGTTCGGGGCGGTGGTCACGGCGGCGGTCATGGACTTGCTGGACTCGACCATCGCGCAGGTGGCCGCGCCGACGATCCGGCGGGAGCTGGGCGGGTCTTACGCGGTCATCGAGTGGGTGACCGCCGCGTACGCGCTGGCCATGGCGGTGGGGCTGCTGACCGGCGGGCGGCTGGGCGACATCTTCGGGCGGCGGCGGATGCTGCTGACCGGGATGGCCGGGTTCGTGCTGGCCTCGGCGGCGTGCGCGGCGGCGCAGAACGCGGCCGAGCTCATCGGCGCCCGGGCCGTCCAGGGGCTGCTCGGGGCGGTCATGCTGCCGCAGGTCTTCGGCTTGATCAGGGACATGTTCGAGGCCCACGAGATGGGCAAGGCGTTCGGCGTCTACGGGCCGGTGATGGGCCTGTCGGCGATGCTCGGGCCGATCGCATCGGGCGGGCTGATCAGCCTGAACGTGCTCGGCACGGGCTGGCGGGCGATCTTCGCGGTGAACGTGCCGGTCGGGCTGGCCGCGCTGGTGCTCGGCGCTTGGGCGCTGCCCGCTGGCGGGCCGGGCCGGGTGCGGCGGGCGCGGCTGGACCTGCCGGGGGCGGCGCTGGCTGCGGTGGCCATGTTCGGCCTGGTCTTCCCGCTGGCGCAGGGGCGCTCGCTGGGCTGGCCGGCCTGGGCGTTCGTGATGATGGCGGGGGCCGTGCTGGCGCTGGCCGGGTTCGGCTGGTACCAGGTGCGGCGGCAGCGCGCGGGCCGTGACCCGCTGGTCGAGCCGTCCATCTTCCGGCACCGTCCGTACACCGCGGGCATCGTGTTCTCCGTCGTGTTCACCGGCTCGCTGGGCGGCATCGTGATGATCTTCAACGTGTTCCTGCAGAACGGGCTGGGCTTCACCCCGTGGCACTCGGCCGTCACGACGGCGCCGTGGGCGGCGGGCGCGTTCGTCGGCTCCGCCATCGGCGGCATCACGATGACCAGGCTGGGCCGCCGGGTACTGCACGCCGGCCTGGTCGTCGAGACGGCCGGGCTGCTCGGGATCTACGCGACGCTGCGCGGCGCCGGCCCGGCCATCTCCACGGTCGACCTGCTGGCCCCGATGGTGATCGGCGGGATCGGGATGGGCATGGTCTTCGTGCCGCTGTTCGACATCGTGATGGCCGGCGTCCGGCCGCGGGAGATGGGCTCGGCCTCCGGCGTCCTGCAGACGGTCAACTCGCTCGGCATGTCGCTCGGCATCGCCGGGATCGGCGCGATCTTCTTCGCCCTGATCGGCGGGCACGGCCAGCACGTGCCGCTCTACCTGCACGCGGCCGAGTGGACCGCGCTGGCCACGACGGCCCTGCTGGCCGGATCGTTCGCAGTCGGGTTCGGGCTGCCGCGTAAGGCGCGGTCATAAGCGGGGCTAGCGGAGCACTGCGGAATTCGCCAGGTAACTACGGAAGGATGACGAAGATGAGCGAGATCACGCTGACCGGCTGGGACGTACTGGACGAGGCGCGCGCCGGGCTGCGGGCCACGGTGGCGGGCGTACCGGCGGACGGCTGGCGGCGGACGACGCCGTGCACCGAGTGGAACGCTCTTCAGGTGCTGCAGCACGCGGCGCTCGACCAGGGGGTGTGGGCGGCGGTCATCGCGGGAACGCAGCCGTCCGGCGAGAACCCGTTCGCCCCGTCGGGTCAGCTCGACGGGGAGCCGCTGGCCTACGCCGAGGCCGCGCTCGAGGCGTCGGCCCCGGCCTGGGCCGCGGTCAGCGCGGACGGCGGCCCGATTCCGACCCCGCTCCCGCAGGGGCCGATGCCGCCCGCGGACGCGGCCGCCGCGGCGGCGCTGGACGCGGCCATCCACGCCTGGGACATCGCGGCCGCGACGGGGCAGGCCTCGCCGCTCACCGCCGCGCTGGCCCGGGCGCTGACCCCGGTGGCGAGGGGCATCGTGGAGCCGCTGCGGCAGTACGGCGTCTACGCCGCGGCCCTGGACGCCGAGGCGGGCGCCGGCGACGCGGCCACGCTGCTGTGCTACCTCGGCCGCTCCCCCGCCTGGACGGCGTAGTGCTCCCGCCGCGGGTCCTTACCTCCCGGGTAGGGGCCCGCGGCGCTGTCACCGGGTGCGGAGGGTGGCGGTGAGGGCGTCGGCGAGCTGGTCGACGTCGGGGCGGCTGAAGGGGAGCGGGGGGCGGATCTTGAGGCTGCTGCCGTCGGGGCCGGTGGCGCTGATCAGGACGCGGCGCTCGCGCAGGCCGTTGACTACGCGCAGGGCGGCGTCGCCGTCGGGCTCGCCGTCCCCGGGGCGGACGAAATCGACGGCGGCGTACAGGCCGCACGCGCGGACCGCGCCGATCCGGGGCTCGTCTTTCGCGATCCCTTCCAGGACATCGCGCAGGTAGCCGCCCACGACCCGGGCGTTCTCGCGCAGGCCTTCGGTCTCGATGACGTCGAGTACCGCGGCCGCGGCGGCGACGCACACCGAGTTCCCGCCGAACGTGTTGAAGTACCTGATCTTGTTGCCGAACTCCTGGAGGATCTCCGGGCGGGCGGCCACCCCGGCGATCGGCATGCCGTTGCCCATGGGCTTGCCCATGACGGCCAGGTCGGGCTCGGCGCCGTGGCGCTGGAAGCCCCACATGGCCTCGCCAGTGCGGCCGAACCCGGGCTGGACCTCGTCCGCGATGAACAGCCCGCCCGCCGCGCGGACGGCGTCCGCCACCGGCCGCAGGAACCCGGCCGGCTCCGGCCGGATCCCGTCGGAGGAGAACAGGGTGTCGGCGATGAACGCGGCCAGCCGGACGCCGTGCCGGTTCATGTCGGCGATCGCCGTCCGCACCCGGGCGGCCAGGGAATCGTGCGTGTCGCCGGGACCGGGCGCCGCCACCGTCCACACCGCGCGGCCGAGCGGGACGGCCGGGCCGAGGCTGGGCGATATCTCGGCTGCCGCCGCGGTCACGCCGTGGTAGGCGTTGGCCGTGATCACGACCCCGTCGGCGCCGGTGCAGAACCGCGCGATGCGCAGCGCGAGGTCGACCGCCTCGCTGCCGGTGCAGGTGAACATGACGTTCCCGATGCTGGCCGGGTAGGTGCCGAGCAGCCGCTCGGCGTAGTCCAGGATGAGCTCGCTGGCGTACCGGGTGTGGGTGTTCAGGGTGGCCGCCTGCCGGGCGATCGCCTCCACCACCCGCGGGTGGCAGTGCCCGACCGACGGCACGTTGTTGTAGGCGTCCAGGTAGGCCTGGCCGTCCGCGTCGTACAGGTGCACGCCCTCGCCCCGGACGATGCGCACCGGGTTGCGGTAGAAGAGCTTGTAGGCCGGGCCGAGCAGGCTGGCCCGGCGCTCGACGATCGTGCGCAGCTCGGGGTCGAGGGCGTCGACGGATGACATGTCGAAGCCGTTGACCATGGTCGCGGTGTCACGCACGGGTAGCCTCCTGGATGCGCGCGGCGATCTGCTCTCCGCCGATGCTAAGCAGCCGGTTCAGCTGCTCCCACGCCCGGGGGGTGTTGCGCAGGACGTACTCGCGGTTCTCCGGGAACCGTTCGGCGCGCCATTCGCTGATGATGATCCGGGCCACGACGCGCCCCAGGATCAGGTCGGGCAGCAGGCCGAGCTCGGCCGCGGTGAGCGGCGTGACGGCGTGGTAGCCGGCGACCAGGTCCAGCCCGGGGCCGAGTGGATCGCGGTCGTCGGCGATCAGGTTGGCGACCGCGATGGCGACGTCGTTGACCAGCGCGGTGACGGTGACGTCGCCGAAGTCGATGATCCCGCTGACCGCTGCGCCGTCGGCTGAGATCAGCGTGTTGTCCGGGCTGAAGTCGTTGTGCAGGAGCTGGCGGCGCTCGCTCGCCAGCCGCGGCAGGATCTCGGTCGTGAGCCGGGCGAGCTGCGCGGTGAGCAGGGCGGTGCGGGGACCCGGGGGACGTTCGGCGGCCAGCGGGCGGAGCTGAGGTAGCTGGGCGAGGTCCCACAGCAGCGGGCGGTGCACCAGCGGGTCGTCGAAGCCGCGCAGGGCCTGGCCGAGCTCGGCCAGGGTGGCGCCCAGGGCGCGGCGCAGCGGCGGATCCGTGGTCACCGAGCGGAGCAGGCGGCCGTCGAGGTAGCTCAGCGCGTGCACGACCCGGCCGCGCAGCGGGCCGTCCGGGACCACCGCCCAGGGCTGGCCGGCCGGGGCGGCCGGCTCCAGCGGCGTCAGTACCCGCGGTACCGGCAGCGCGGGCGCGGTCGCCTCGATGTGACGCAGGACCCGGACCTGGACGCCGACGACGGCGGGATCGGCGCGGAGGTGGGCGAATTTCACTACGTAGCGCTCTCCCCCGCTGTCCAGGAGGAAGTTGTCGTCAGCCTCGCCGGGGAGGCGGATCAGGTCGCCGGCCAGGCCGTAGCAGGACTGGATCGCCGCGGCGGCGTCGGCCGCGGTGACCGGCGACGAGGGCGTCAGCCTGGCCACGTCCAGGGGTTCCGGCGCGGAGTCGGGTGTCACCGGCTCAGTCCATCTGGAAATAGGTCGTGTAGTACTCGCGGGTGGCGCGGGCGATGGGGAGCAGCGTGACGGGCTGGTGGTTGGCGACGGCGTCGAAGGCCAGCTGGGGAGCGGACGTCCGGCTGATCGAGTCCATTTCGAGCTGCGGGGTGAGCATGCCGGGGTTGCGGGGGTGGACGGCGCTGAGCACGACCGGCCCGTAGGTCAGCGCCTGCACCTCCGGGTGGTCGGGGGTCGGCTCGACGGCTAGCTGCATCGGCATGGTGATCTCGAGCCGGTCGCCCGCCTGCCAGTGCCGCCGCAGCGTGATCCAGCCGCTCGGCCAGGCGCCGGAAAGGCCCGTGACCGGCGCGCCGTTGAGCCGGACCACGGGCGGCTTGGCCACCCACTTCGCCACCCGGACCCGCAGCGCCAAGGTGGCGGCGCCGGACGCTACGGACAGCCGGACGACCGGGTCGTCGGGGAATCCGGTGTCCTGCCTGAACGTGATGTTTCCGAGGTTGACCTCGGACGGGACGAACAGGTTCACGGAGACACCGTCCGCGTCCCGGCTGTAGATGGTGTCGGCGAACTTGGCCTGGGTCTCCAGGCCACTGGCGGTGTCGCAGGTGAAGGTGTCCCAGTCGGTGGCGTAGATGTCCGGGTTGCCCTGCGGGAAGTAGTTGAGCGGCTGGCGCTTGTAGGCGCCCGTCGACAGGCCGGTGTAGTAGCAGTTGAAGCCGTGCGGCGAGGCGGGGTCCTGCTCCCCCAGCATCTGGTTGAGCAGGGTGCGCTCGTAGTAATCGAGCAGGTCGACCCGCCGCGGCTGGTGGAAGTGGAGCAGCCGGGTCAGCTTGAGCATGTTGTAGCTGACGCAGTTCTCGCAGGTGAAGTTGGACAGCTGGGCGGCTACGGTGTCGGGCTGCTGGAAGTGCTCGTAGTTGCCTACCCCGCCGATGACGTATACGTGGTGGCCGGTCACGATGTCCCAGAAGTTCTGGGCGATGTCGCGGTACTTGCCGCTGCCGGTCTCCTCCCACATCCGCAGGCTGGCGATGATCTTGGGGGTGGTCACGTTGGCCTGCAGGCCGGGCAGGTTGTCTTCGCCCTCGGCCAGGGGATCGAGCACCACGGCGTGGTAGAAGCGCTGCGCGGTGGCCAGGTAGCGCTCCCGGCCGGTGATCGTATAGAGGTTGGCCAGGGCCTCGGGCAGCCCGCCGAACTCGGTGTTCAGGACCATTTGCATCTGGCCGTACGGAACGCGGTCCGGGTTCGTCCGCCACTCGACCCAGTCGGCCAGCTTGATGGCCACGTCGAGCGCCTGGTCGTCGCCGGCCAGCTGGTACTGGTCGATCATCCCGGCCAGGTACTTGTGGATCATGTAGTACGGCGACCAGATCGGGCCGCCGCCCTGCTCGAGCAGGTCGAAGTAGTGCTCGGGGAAGCCGGACAGGTAGCCGGGGCGGAAGCCCGCGTTTCCCGCCTTGGCCTGAAGGGCGGCAAGCTGGCTGACCAGGTAGCGGCCGCGGGTCCGGACAGCTTCGTCGCCGGTGCTGGCGTAGGTCAGCGCCAGGCCGGACAGCAGGTGGCCGGTCATGTGACCGCGGATCAGCGAGTCCGGTTTCTCCCAGCCGCCGAGCGGCTCGGTAGCTGAGGGCTCGCCGTAGTTGAGGCGGAAGGAGCGGAGCATCCGTTCGGGGTCGAGGAACAGGAGGTAGGTAGTGTTCCGGGCCTGGTTCTGGCGGAAGGGGCTGTCGAGAAGCTTGACGTCCTTGAGCGAAAGTGCGGCGACGCGGCCCGCAGTGCCGTCGGGGGCGTAGCCGCTGGGCTGGGGCGGGGCGCTGCGGAACACTCCGGGGCTAGTGCCGGCCGGGGGAATCCCGTCAGCGACGAGGGCCTGTTCGGCGATCAGCGCGCCGGTGCCGATGCCGAGCGCGGTCAGCATCCGGCGCCTGCTGATGCCGCGGGGAAGCATTCGCGACGCCTTCGGGGCCGGCTGAGGTTCCTGGGGGGCATCCGTCACCCCGGAGTCGTTCGGGGCTTCTTCGGGCACCGTGGATACTTCGGGGTCCGGGATGTCGCCGGTGTCCGGAATGTCTTCGGGGTCCGGGACGTCTTCGGACTCCGGGGGGTCCGGATTTGCTGGGGTCTGCTGGGAGTCCAGGCCTTCCAGGGTCTTCGGGGTTTCCAGGGTTTGGGGCTCCCGTCCTCTGGCCAGCACGACATGAGATCGCCTTCAGGGTTATCTGTCCATGTAACCGTCCCTGGTCGGCGCCCGGTTCAACTCCACCCGAGGAAATTCTTACCAGCTTCTTACGCGGGGTCATCCGGGTGAGCCGCCGCGAGCCGGCCCCCGTAGTCATGGGTAGTGGTCAGTGCACCCGGCGGCCGAGATCATTGAGCCAATAATCCAGACGCTCCCAGGCTCAGTGGTCGCTCGTCTCCCCCTATTCGTGCAGGCGGTCGGGTGCACTGGCCACTTTTACGTGGCCGCCCGCCTCTACCGGTCTTAGTGGCTGAGGACGAGAGCGGTCAGGGCGGCCAGCACGAAGGTCACCGCGGCGGCCGCGCCATGCAGGACGACAAGACGGATGCCGAACGAGGGGGCGGACTCGTCCCGGTCCTGGCCGTCCTGGTCCCGGCGCGCCGCGCGGGTGTTAGCCGCGAACCAGGTCAGTCCCAGGCACACCGTCGCCGTCACCAGGCCGAATGCGATCCAGCCGAGCGCGCGGTTGTGCACGAGCGTGAAGCCCAGCCAGAAGGCCAGGCCGGTGATCGCCAGGGCCGGGTGCGCGAACTCCAGCAGCGACCGCAGTCCCGGCACCATCGGGACCTGCCTGGCGGCGGTCAGCGAGGGCGGATCGAACCGGTTCCGCGCCGCGCGCCGCAGTTCCCGCTTCGAAGCAGCCGGCGCCTGCGCGGCCGGTGAGGCCGGGACGGCCGGTGACGCCGGGACGGCCGGTGAGGAGGCCGAGGAGGCCGGAGCAGAGGCTGAGGCGACGGAGACCGAAACGGGTGCCGCGGGTGCCGCGGGTGCAACGGCGGGGCGGGAACGGCCGAGGTTGCTGGATACCAGCACGGAGAATCCTGCTCCGGCGGTGAACAGCCAGAGCACCAGCACCACGATGGCCATCGCCACTCCTTTCCAGCCCTCGAATGTACCTGAGCAACCTGGACGTAGCCCGCCCGGGCACCTCCCGTCGCGACGATTCGGACTCCCATTCGCTTCACGAATTATCGTGTCGATTTACCCCCGGAAAAAAGAAGGTTGTCGAATGTGAGAATGTGAGCCATGGCCGCCGCCTGGCCGTTGAAGCGGCGATCCTGCTCTGGCCCGGCACCGGCGGCGGGTATTCCCGCCCGGACTGGCCGCTCCGGCACCAGCGGCCCGGCAGCTGCCCGGGCGGGCGGATTAACGGGTGGATCCGGCTTCCCGGGTGGATCAAGGACCCCAGGAGGTACCGGATCCACCCCGTAAGCCATATCCACCCCGCTATGTCCCGGGATAGCGCATCAAGCGGCACGGGGCTCTCAGGGTTCTCTCTGGTAACAGGCCGCAGAGCCGCCGTCCGCGACTGCGGATCCAGCCCTGCGGGGTTAGCTGGGGTGCGGGGTTAGCTGGGGGTGTTGTGGTGTTCGATGAGGTGGGTGACGGAGAGGGCTACGCCGACGATGGCTAGGGCGGCCAGGGCTAGGAAGGTTATTGACTCGGCGTGGGCTGAGGTGTGGCGGAAGGCGGCTAGGGCGGCGGGGGCGACGCCGGCGGCGGCAGGGAGGTGGGCGGCAGGGAGGTGGGCGGCAGGG
>JAJKHX010000392.1 GCA_021154785.1 Nocardiopsis sp. | reverse complement strand
GCTTCGGCGGAGGTCGTCTCGGCACCGAGGCGGTAACCGGTCAGGGAGCCGTGATCGTCACTGCCGCCCGTCGCGACCAAGGCGAGGTCGCGGGCCAGGGCGAGGAGCCCAGCTCGTTTGGTAGGTGATTGGTCGGGGTGGTGGACCTCCAGGCCGGCCAGGCCTGCGGCGGCCAGCCCGGCGACCTGCTCGTCCGAGGCGAACGTGTCCCGGCCCGCCCGCGGATGGGCCAGCACCGTGACGCCGCCGGCCGCCCGGACCAGGCCGATCGCGCGGACCGGGTCGAGGGCGTAGCGGCCGACGTAGGCCCGGCCGCCGTCGGCGATCCAGTCGCGGGTAAAGGCCTCGCGGGGCGAGGAGATGGCGCCGCTGGCCGTCATCGCGCGGGCGATGTGGGGGCGGCCGACCACGGCCTGGCCGGCGATCTCCGCGACCTGATCCCAGCTGACGTCCACGCCCAGGCCGGCCAGCCGGTCCACCATGGCGCGGGCGCGGATTACCCGGTCATCACGGATCCGGGTGAGTTCGGCGGCGAGTCCGGGCTGATCCGGGTCGAAGAGGTAGGCCAGCATGTGCAGCGACCGGCCGTCCAGGCGGCAGGACAGTTCCATGCCGGGCAGGAGCGTCGCCGAACCCTGAATTCCGGCGGCCGCGCGGGCCTCGGCGTGACCGGCCACGGTGTCGTGGTCGGTCAGCGCCACCACGTCGAGCCCGGCCCGCGCGGCGCGGCGCATCACCTCGGCCGGCGGATCAGTGCCGTCCGAGGCATTGCTGTGCACATGCAGGTCGGCCCGCATCCGCCGCCGCGCCCTGGTCAGCCGGGCAGCCGCGGCGAGGCGGCCCCGAACGGCAGGTCCAGCTCCTGGCCCGGATCCCGCAGGTCACGCAGCGCTATCGGCTCGACCAGGAGGACGCCCGCGGTATCCGGCCACAGCACGACCCACAGCCACAGGCCCTCCACCTCACCCGCGAACACCGCCCGGTCCGGCGAGGCTACCTGCCAGAGCGGAAAATCATGATTACCGAACGAGGCAGCTGCTACCGCCGGGTCCGCGGCGAATCCGGCTCCTGGGTCGACGCTGTCCAGGCCCGCCAGCCCCGCGCCGAGGCCGACGCCGGGTTCCTCGGCCACCACGATCATGTCGGCCGGGCCGCCAACCGGGTTCGGGCCGGCCAGGGCCACCGCGCTGGCGTGGACCCCGGTGCGCTCGTCGCCCGCTCCGGCGAAGCCCGCGACCAGCCAGCCGGCCGGAAGCGGCCACGGCAGCCAGGCCGGGACGCCCGCCTGATCCGGGCCGGCGGTGTCGAGATGGACGGGCCCCCGCCGCAGGATACGGAGCATCCCGTCCAGGCCGTCGCGGGACGGGCTGAACGCGGGAAGCAGCGGATGGACCTCACCGTGCCAGTCGCAGCGCCAGGCGCTGGACCACACGGTGGGCTCGTGCAGGCGGCGACCGCAGCGCGGGCAGGCGGCAGCCCGGCCACCTGGTCCGTGCCGGCGATCCTGGCCCATACCCCGCTCCCCTCTGCTACGGAAAGTAACCGATGGGGTCGGTCTTACCCGGTTTGCCGCCGGAACATGCCCGGACACGCAAACGCCGGCCCCCGGGAGGTCCCCGGGGGCCGGCGTTCAGGAGGAACGGTTACCGCAGCACGCCGAAGTTGGCGCCCCACAGTTCGTTGTCGAACACGGAGTTGTTGGAGTACTTCTGCAGGTTGTACGTGTTGAGCTGCGGGCGCGGCGTGTCCGTCGGGAACGCGTTACCCGGGTAGTGCAGCACGTACGGGTGCGAGAAGTTGGTGTCCGAGCCGTTGATCAGCGGCACGTAACCGCGCCCGATCGCGTCCTGCGAGTCGACGACCCAGACGCTCTTCGCGGAGGCGTCGCACGGCACCAGCACGACCGGGGTCTGGTTGGCGGCGGTGCTCGCCGTTCCGACGCACAGGCCGCTGTTCACGCCGTTGGGCGAGTACTCGAACTCGTACGCCTGGTCGTTCGAGTAGTGCAGGTTCAGCGACGCCGACACGAGACCGGCAGCGTAGAAGTCACCGACCGTGCCCTGGTTGGAGATGGTGAAGTCCTGGGCCTTGTCGGCGTTGCTGGAGCGGTAGAGGATGATCGGCGTGCCGGCCCTGGCCGTCTGACGCCAGACATCGAGCACGAAGTTCGGGTGGCTGTGCGTACCGAACTCACGGCTGAAGATGTCGATGCAGCGGTGGCCGCACGGCGGCGTGGCCGCGCTCGCGCTCATCGCGCCGACCGTCGCCAGCCCGCCGGCGAGTGCCAGCGCGCCGGCACCCGCGAGAATCCTGCTCTTGATGGACATGTACCTGGTTCCTCCTCGGGACCTGCCACGGTGCCCCGTGCACCACAGCTGAGCCAGGCCATAACCAGGTCAGGGGCGGCTGTCCTGGTTGCTCAATTAACAGACGCGCAACATATCTGCTTGGTTGTCATGTTTCGTGTCTTAGTGTCCACTGGACATCCCATTTGACTCTTGTCACGCTCTGTCCCAGGACATGCCAGTGGCGCCGACCCACCGGGCCGGCGCCACTGTCTGGTGCTAGTCGCTCAGGTTCTGAGCTGCGAGGCTCTCCTAGCGGAGAACGCCGAAGTCAGCGCCCCAGAGCTGGACGTCGGCGACGGAACCGACCTGGGTGCCACGACCCTGGGTGAAGCCGGTCAGGTTCTTGACCTGCAGCTGCGGACGCGGCTTGTCGGTCGGGAAGCCGTTGGCCGGGTAGCTCAGCACGAACGGGTGCGAGAAGTTGGTGTCCGAGCCGTTGATCAGCGGGACGTAACCACGGTTCAGCGTGGCCGGCGAGTCGTTGGCGTCGATGATCCAGACCGTCTTGGCGGAGACGCCACACGGCTGGAGGGTAACGCCCTCACCCTGGCGCGCGGTGGCGGCAACGCCCACGCACAGGCCGCTGTCCACGCCGAACGGCGCGTACTCGAGCTCGATCGCCGGGTCGTCGACGCCGTTGAGACCGCAGTTCGGGAAATTGCCGCCCGCCTGGGTGGCCGGGATGCAGCCGTAGTGCAGAGCGACGGCCGACGACACGAGACCGGCGGCGAAGAAGTCGGCCGTGGTGCCCTGGATCGACGGCACGAAGTCCTCGGCCGGGTCAGTGTTGCTGGTCCGGAAGAGGATGATCGGCTGGCCGACCTTCGCGCCCTGACGGAGCACGTCCAGCACGAAGTTCGGGGTCCGGTGGGTACCGAACGCCCGGCTGAAGATGTCGATGGCGTTGGGGCCAGCCGACGGGGTGGCCGCGGAGGCCGAGAGCGCGCCCATAGTGCCGACTCCGCCGACCAGGGCCAGCGTCGCCGCACCAGCAAGCAGCTTGCTCTTAAAAGACATGGATCGTTCCCTTCATGGAACCCACAGCCGTACCCTGCGTACCGCTGTGTAAAGCAGACCTGGGTGGTGCCGAGCCGGCTCCTGTTCCGGCTCGTCCGGCTCCTGCACCGGACCACTTCGGTCTAGTCAGGACAGGAACGGCTGGCCTGACTGTGTTGCTGTTCTGAAAGGGGAAGACCGCCGGGCGAACCCGGAGCTCGCGAGGCCGTATCCGGCTTTCGCCTCAACCTCGTATAGATGACGCGGTACCCGCTGGTTTGGTTGACAACGCCCGGGGCTTTATTTCCTGCCGGGTGACCGGAGGTTCCGGTGACGGCGGCCGGCCCCGGTGACCAGGCACGACCGCGGATACGCCAGTGGCGCCGGCCCCTTGCGGGGACCGGCGCCACTGTTGCTACTTCTCGAACTACCTGTTACTCAGGTTGCCCCGAGCTTCAGCGTCTCCTAGCGGAGGACGCCGAAGTCAGCGCCCCAGAGCTGGAAGTCGCTGACGGAGCCGATCTGGAGACCGCGGCCCTGCGAGAAACCGGTCAGGTTGTTGACGAACAGCTGCGGACGCGGGCGGTCGGTCGGGAAGCCGTTGCCCGGGTAGGTCAGCACGAACGGGTGCGAGAAGTTGGTGTCCGAGCCGTTGATCAGCGGGACGTAACCACGGTCCAGCGTGGCCGGCGAGTCGTTGGCGTCAATGATCCAGACCGTCTTGGCCGAGACGCCACACGGCTGGAGGGTAACGCCCTCCTTGGCCGTGGCGGTGGCGGCAACGCCGACGCAGAGGCCGGAGTCCACGCCGAACGGCGCGTACTCAAGCTCGATCGCCGGGTCGTCAACGCCGTTGATGCCACAGTTCGGGAAGTTGGTGCCGGCGATGCAGCCGTAGTGCAGCGCAACCGCGGAGGAAACCAGGCCGGCCGCGAAGAAGTCGGCCGTGGTGCCCTGGATCGACGGAGCGAAGTCCTCGGCCGGGTCAGTGTTGCTGGTCCGGAAGAGGATGATCGGCTGGCCGACCTTCGCGCCCTGACGGAGCACGTCCAGCACGTAGTTCGGGGTGTGGTGCGTCCCGAACGCCCGGCTGAAGATGTCGATGCAGTCGAGACCCCGGCCACACGACGGGGTAGCCGCCGAAGCCGACATCGCGCCAACGGCGCCAACGCCGCCGACGAGGGCCAGCGTCGCCGCACCGGCGAGCAGCTTGCTCTTGATGGACATTATGTTCCCTTCTTGGAAACCACAGCCGTACCCTGCGCACGGCTGTTGTTACCGGCCATTCCGGCTGGCAACCGCCAGCGCGCTATGGCCCGATCAGGACAGGAACGGCTGGCCTGATCGTCGTGCTAATGAAAGGGGAAGACCCCGGGCGAACCCGGAAGTTATTGCGGCACTTCGGACACTGGTCCTTCGCCTGGATTCGGGACGCTACGTCCCTTATCCCGCTAGAAAGACGCGGCAGGCGGATTCTTGGTTGACATGTATTGGCCGGAATTTCCTGCGCGACCAAACCGCAACTTCTGATACCCCGCTTGCCCCGGTACGGCAGTGTCTGCCAGGACCGTGTGAGGAACTTACCATGCTTGTCCGCCGTGGGGGACAACACGGATACTGGTCGGCGTGTCCGCCTCTGTGATTCCCTGCGTCGGCGCCGTCGTGACCGACGGGCAGGGCCGCCTGCTGATGATCCAGCGCGGGCATGATCCCGGGGCCGGGCTCTGGTCGATTCCCGGCGGCCGGATCGAGCCGGGCGAGACCGACGCGCAGGCCCTGGTCCGGGAGCTCCTCGAAGAGACAAATATGCAGGTCAAGGTGGGTAAACTCATCGGCCGCGTGCAACGGCCGGGCCTCGGCGGGGCGGTCATCGACATCAGGGATTACGCGGCCACGGTGACCGGCGGCACGCTGCGCGCGGGCGACGACGCGGCCGACGCGCGCTGGGTCACGGCCGCCGAACTGGGCCGCCTGGAGGTCACCGAGGGCCTGATCGAGGCCCTCACCGAGTGGGGAGTTCTCGGCCCGTAAGGACAATTAACGTCCGGTATTTCCGATTCTCACTAGATGGTTAACAATTCGGTCTCGGCGCGTG
>JAJKHX010000391.1 GCA_021154785.1 Nocardiopsis sp. | reverse complement strand
GCCGGCGGGCCGGCGGGCGGCGGAGCGGCCAGCACCATGAGTGGATGCGCCCGGACCTCCAGGCCCGCCTCCGCCGCGGCCGCGGCCATCTCGGGCGCGACCTGCTCGATCCACTCGAAGGACTCGGGGATGATCAGCTCGCGCTGCCGCGCGCGGACCGTGCGGATGTCGGCCGCCGTGACCGGCGTCCGGGGGCCGCGCCGGGGCCGCGCGTAGTACGGCCAGCCGGTACCGGTGGGAACGAACAGCACGAGCGGCCCGTACACGTCGGCCCTGGCCCGGCGGCGTGGCACGGCCTCACAGAACGCGTCAATCCGCTCAATGGCCTCGTAAGCTCTCACAGCAGTACTTACCCTAAAGGTCCCTCAGGCGCCGGGCCAACAGCGGTTACCCCGCATTCTGCTGACGGTAACGCAGGGAAGGCCGGCGCCGCCTGCGGTCCGCGCCACCCAAGACCGCGGGCGGAAAATCCATTAGGCGCAGCGGCCGGCCCGGGACTAGCCTGCGCCCATATGACTGACGCACCTACGGCTGACGCCGACCTGCCGCCGAGACTGACCAAGCTGACCTTCCACGGGCCGCTGTCCGAGGCCCGGGCGGCCCGGATCGTCGCCCGCCTGGCCGCGAACCGCCCCGGCTCCGTGCTCGACATCGGCTGCGGCTGGGGCGAGCTGATGCTCCGCGTTCTCGCGGCGGCGCCCCAGGCGACCGGGACCGGCCTGGACACGAACGAGGGCGACCTGGCCCGGGGCCGGGCCAGTGCCCAGGCCCGCGGGCTCGGCGACCGGGTCACGTTCGCCCGGGAGTCCGCCCTCAAGACCAGCCGCGGGCCCGCTGACCTGGTGCTGTGCACCGGCGCCAGCCAAGCGCTGACCGAGGTCGAACCGCCCGGGCACGTCGAGGCCGCGCTGGCCGAGCTCCGCCGCCTGGTCAACCCGGGCGGCCGGGTGCTGTTCGGCGAGGGCTTCTGGCACCGCACGCCGACCGAGTCCGAGCTGGCCGGCATGTGGCCGGGCACGACCGCGGGGGAGCTCGGCGACCTGGCGAGCCTGGTCGACGTGGCGGTCGGGGCGGGTTTCCGGCCGGCTTGGATCGAGACCGCCACGCTCGAGGAGTGGGAGGATTTCGAGTCCGGCTACCGGTGCGACGAGGAGGAATGGCTCGCGACCCACGGCGACCACCCCAAGGCCGCCGAGATCCGGGCCCAGGTCGAGCAGCACCGCTCGTACTGGCTGCGCGGCTACTACGACCTGCTCGGCATGGCCTACCTCACCCTGGTCCCGGTCAGCTAACCCCGCCCGGTAACCAGGCGGCCTCGTCGCCGCCGTACCGGCTGAGCGGCCCGGTCCAGCTCAGCGCCTCGCCATCCAGCTGTCCGGGCGGCCGCACGGTGGTCACCGGACCCGTGGCGCTGTCCAGCGTGGTCAGCCATTCCCGGTCCGATCCGCCATCCGGAGACCGGGAACCCGGCGCCGGGCCAGCGCCAGCCGCATCCCGGGGCAGGCCCAGCAGCCAGTGCGCGGTCCGGGCCAGCGACAGCTCGCGGAACACGGTGCCGCCGCGGGCGGACTGCCGGGCCAGCGCCTGCAGCGCGGCGGCCGCGCAGAGGTAGCCGGTGCCGTGGTCGAGCAGCTGGCACGGCAGCGCGCCGGGCCGGTCGCCGTCCGGCGATTCCGTCCGCGCGATCCCGGACGCCGCCTGCACGATGCTGTCGAACCCCCGCCGGCCGCCCCACGGACCGCGGCTGCCCCACGCCGACAGGCCGACCACCACCAGGCCGGGATGCCGTTCGGCCAGCTCCTGCCGTCCCAGCCCGAACCTCTCCAGCGCGTGCGGCCGGTACCCGTGCACCAGGACGTCGGCGCCGGAGAGCAGCTCGTGCAGCCGGGCGTGCCCCTGCGCCGGGCCGAAGTCGAGCAGCGCGCTGCGCTTGCCCGGCAGCCCGTCGTAGGCGTGCTGGGTCAGCTCCGGCCGGTCCGGAGCGTCGAGGCGGAGCACGTCCGCCCCGAGCGCGCCGAGGTACCTGGTGGCCACCGGGCCGGCGATGACCCGGGTGAGATCGAGCACCCGGACGCCCGAGGCGGGCAGCGTGCCCGCGGCCCGCCAGCGCGGCGGCGCGCCGCCGATCGACCTCCCCTCGACCAGGGCGGTCGCGGTGACCGCCTGCCCGGCCGGCTCCGTCCGCCAGCCGGCCTCCGTGCGGACGGCGGCGGCCACCCCGCCCGCGCCGGTCACCAGTTCCTCCGCCTCCCGGGCGTCCAGTTCCGCCAGCGCCGCCGCCACCGGCTCCGGGTCATCGGGGCAGCCCAGCGCGCGCAGCAGCGCGTCCCGGTGCCAGGGGTAGTTCCCGTGCGTGCGGACCCAGCCGTCGGCCGTCCGCCAGAACCGCGACAGCGGCGCGAAGCCCGGGCCGGCCGGCTTCCCGCCGACCCGCAGGTACGCCTCGCTCCGGAAGGCCGCCGCGATGTGCGCCCGGTCCAGCCGCGCGGCCGGGGAGCCGCGGGAACCGCCGTCCCCGCCGCGCTGGGCGTGCAGCGCCGCGGCGGCCAGCAGGGCGGCCGCGGTACAGGCGACGGCGACCTCCTCGGCCGGCAGCCGCGACGGCAGCCGCCCCGGTTCCCCGCTGACCCACAGCACCTCCAGCCCCGCCGGCAGCCGCCCGACCGCGGCCGCGTCCCCGTCCAGGGCTGCCCACGCCTCGGCCAGCAGCCCCGGCCACAGCTGTCCCGTCACGGGGCTATTTTCCCTCCATCGGGGCGGCGCGCAATGACATGCAGCAGCGCCGCCACCTGCCGGTACGGATCGGTTCGCCCGGCCCGTTCCTCGCAGTCGAGCAGCGCCGCCAGGTCCGGCGGCGGCGCCGCGTCGTCAGCGGCGGCGTCGGTGAAGACCCGGACCCCGTACCAGGCGGTGACCTCCAGGCCATGCGCCGCCAGCCGCCCGGTCAGGTCGCCCAGCCGGTCCCCCCGGGCGGACAGCCCGATCCGGTTGGCGTACCGGTCGGTGCCGAATGCCTCGGCGCACGTCGCCCAGTCACCCAGCAGCCCCGGCCGCATGGCCAGCGCGTCGCCGTTGCGCACCAGCAGCGACGCCACACCGCCCGGGCTCGTCAGCCGCGCGATGGCGCGCAGGACCGGCCCGGGGTCGTCCAGGTACATCAGCACACCATGGCAAAGGACCGCGGGGAAATGAGAAACGCCAGCTCGTTCGGCATAATCTTCGATCCGGGCGCGCTCGGCCCGCACCCGGCCGCGGACCTCAGCCGGCTCGGCGGCCAGGTCCCGCCCGAACCGGGCCAGCAGGTCCGCCGAGGCGTCCACCCCGGTCACGTCATACCCGCTCCGGGCCAGGCGCAAGGCCTGCGTCCCCTGCCCGCACCCAAGATCAATCAGCCGAACGGGTGGGGCCGGCAGCTCCCGTGCGAGCTGTCTCGTCACCATTTCCTGGCGCACCACATCCCTCAGCTTCCCCAGCCGTG
This sequence comes from Nocardiopsis sp., assembly GCA_021154785.1. Taxonomy (GTDB): domain Bacteria; phylum Actinomycetota; class Actinomycetes; order Streptosporangiales; family Streptosporangiaceae; genus Palsa-504. The sequence continues at coordinate 14,994 of JAJKHX010000391.1, read as the reverse complement.
CCTGCCATTGCTGCTCGCCGGCGGTGAACGCGGTGCTCAACCGGTCACCCCCAGGTCCTTCTGCCTGTGGTCGGGCCGGCATGGCTCTCCTTGTCCGTGCTAGGTTAGAATGGGCATCGATCGTACATTCGACAAAGGCGAGCCCGGGGTGTACGCTAGAGCCATGGTGGCCACCCACACCGACGCAGCTATGGGGCGTTATCAGTCCCGGCCCGGCCGTCGCGCAGTGGTCGTGGCCAGCCTCGCCGACCTGCACGGCCCCGCTGAGGGCCGGGTCGAGCTGCCGATCTGGCTGTTCTGGGGCAATCCTGATCATACGTTCGACCTCGCCGACGCGGACATGCGGCGCTGGCTCTACCAGACCGTGCTCCGGGAAGCCGGGCAGGCCGAGGACCTCACCGCGCACCTGGACGGCGACACGCTGATCGCGCTGTGGCCCGACCTGTTCCTGCCGCCGGGCGTCCGGCAGGCATGGGAGGACCAGCACCCCGTCCTGCGCGCGGCGGCCGCCGCGGCCTGATGCCGGTCGGCCAGCTGCACGGCCAGGTCGCCGCGATTGCCCTGCGGGCGGCCGCGCGGCACGGATTCGCGCTCGGCGGTGGTAACGCCCTGATGGCGCACGGGGTCGTTGACCGGTTCACGGCCGACGTCGACTTGTTCACCGACGAGGAGGCGAGCGTGGCGGCGGCCGCCGCGGCGGTCGAGAGCGCGCTGCGCGATGCGGGCTTCGGGACCGAGCGCCGGGACCAGGCCGGCGGTCTCGGCGACATCTTCTACGGCCTGGGCGACGCGCTGGCCGAGTGGATCGTCACCGCGCCGGGCGGCGAGCAGATGATGCTCCAGCTGGCCTACTTCGACCGGTCCCGCCGTCCCGTCGTCATGGAGGTCGGCCCCGTGCTCGACCTCGAGGACGTGGTGGGCGGCAAGGTATGCGCCCTGGCCAGCCGGGTCGAGCCGCGCGACTACGTGGACACCGCGGCCGCCCTCGAGCGGTACACCAGGGAGCAGGTCATCGGCTTCGCCCGGCGGCTCGACCCGGGGCTGACCGGCCGGGACTTCGCCGAGGCGGCCGCGCGGCTCGACCAGTGGGGCGACGGGGTGTTCGCGTCGTTCGGCCTCGGCCCGGCCGAAATCGCCGAGCTGCGCAAGCGCTTCGCGGACTGGCCCCGCCCCTGACCCGCGGCGCTTCGCGCGGCGGCGTTTTGTCACAGTGGCCGTCTAATGTCGGATGGCGGGGGCAGCACCAACGGCATGACGAGGTAAGAGATGGCCAGTACCGGTTCCGGCTCCAGGCCTAAAGGAAGACCGGGACGCAAGCCGAAGGGCAGTGTGCCTGCTGCCCGGGCGATTCCTGGCGCGTTCGATCCCGATTACGTTCTGACCTGGCGGCAGCGCAAGGTGCTCCAGGCCATCCGGGAGTCGGTGCAGCAGCACGGTTACCCGCCGTCGATGCGCGAGATCGCCGACGCGGTCGGGCTGGCCAGTACGGGCGCGGTCTCCTACCAGCTGGGCGCCCTGCAGAAGAAGGGATACCTGCGCTCGAACAACGGACGCGCGCGGACGGTCGAGCTGCTCCTGCCCGGTCACCCGCCCGTGCGGCTGGAGCCCGGCCGCGCGGCAGCTGAGGCAGGCGGGGTCCGCGGCCTGGACATCCCGTCACAGCAGGCTGTCTACGTGCCGTTGATCGGGCCGATCGCCGCAGGCGGCCCGGTCCTCGCCGAGGGTGCGACCGACGACGTCTATCCGTTGCCCAGGCAGCTGGTCGGTGACGGCATCATGTTCCTGCTCAGGGTGACGGGCGACCCGATGACCGGCGCCGCCATCGCGGACGGGGATCAGGTCGTAGTCAGGCAGCAAGCTGAGGCGGAAAGCGGCGACATCGTGGCGGCGATGATCGACGGCGAAGCCACCGTGAGGATGTTGAGACGCTCGGGTGATGAAGTCTGGCTCATGCCTGATAACGCGCTGTATGCACCGGTACCTGGCGATGAGGCCGTCATCCTCGGCCGGGTCGTCGCCGTCATCCGCAGCGTCTGAGGGCCCGCTGGTTAGCCCTGGCCACGGGCCAGAACGGCCATCTGCTCCATGCTGATGGCGCGGACGAGCGGATCGGCGTGACGGTGCACCAGCCGCCATTCGGCTCCTTCACGCCGGAAGACCAGGGTCACACGCAGCGACCAGTCCTGATCGGGCATTCCGCCGACTTCGCCGTGCTGGCGTTCGATCGCCACGAGGACTGCCATGTCGCCTGAGGCGTAGGACTGCACGAGCTCGAGATCAGCCTCGCCGCTTCGGAACATCTTCGGCGTGGCTTCCAGGGCGCCTTCGGTATCGAAGCCACGCCCCGTTTCTCCGCCGTAGGGCGGCATGAGCGTGTAGTCGTCCCCGTGCTTGATCAGCGTGAGATAGCGACGAATATCTCCCCGGATGTACGCGGAGGCGGCTTCCGCCGTACGTCGCACGAGTTCATCGACGTCCGCGCTGGTGACATCCTGCTGCACTCGGTCAGGGGAGCAGGCGGTCGTGAAGATCAGATGGAGACCGTGCGTGCATGGCATGGAAGCCTGGGTCAGGTCCCGCCGCAGCCGAAACGGAGACCGAACGCAGGTAGCTACGGGCATGCGTCTCAGGCGAAGATGTTCGACTGCTTCCTATTCGACTATAAGTTCGATAGACTGCTCAAAACTGGCCGGATACCTCGAACTCCAGTACCTTAGCGGAAGGTGGTCGCAGTCACATGCTGACCAAGCGGCAACAGGACATCCTCACCTACGTCCGCGAGTCGACCAGGCGTCGTGGTTATGGTCCCAGCATGCGAGAGATCGCCGATGCGGTCGGCCTGAAGTCCACCTCGGCTGTTTTCCATCAGCAAGCTGACGATCCTGGAGCAGAAGGGGTATTTGACCCGTGGTGTCAGGATGCCGCGCACGGTTGCCGAGAAACTGCCAGCTCATCGAGCGGTTCAGGAGCGATGGGACGAGGCTGGAGAGGCTCCGGCGGACCTCAGCTCACAGGACATGATTGGTGTGCCGATGTTTGAACGGATGGAGGCCGGCGACCCGGTGATTGCCAATCCAGAGTCCGTAGGCACGATGTGGCTTCCTCGCGAGATGATCGGCTTCGGAGTCTTCTTCGCCGTCAGGGTGGTAGGAGATTCTATGGAGAAGGTGAACATTTCCGATGGTGACTGGGCGATAGTCCGCCAGCAGGACGAGGCGCATAACGGAGACATCGTCGCTGCGATGATCGAGGATGAGGCAACGGTTAAGACGTTCTTCCGCGCGAACGGCCACACCTGGCTGGTACCGCAGAATATCGGCTACGAACCGATCCCAGGTGACCGGTGCCGTCTCTTGGGGAAGGTTGTGACGACGATAAGCCGGACCTGAATCGGCTCGCAGGACCCCGATCGCGTCGGCCTGGGTATGCGGAAGCCCGCGAGGAGATTCAGGATCTCCCCGCGGGCTTCCGCTATCACGACCTATGGTGACGCAGGCCAGAACCCGTTCAGCCGTCAGCAGTCGTAGTACAGCTCGAACTCGTGCGGGTGCGGGCGCAGCCGGAGCTCGTTCAGCTCGACGGTCCGCTTGTAGTCCAGCCAGGTCTCGATCAGGTCGCTGGTGAACACGCCGCCCTCGGTGAGGAAGGCGTGGTCAGACTCGAGATTGTCGAGCACGGCGTCGAGGGAGCCGGGAACCTGCGGGATGGCGGATGCCTCGTCCGGCGGCAGCTCGTACAGGTCCTTGTCGACCGGCTCCGGCGGCTCGATCTTGTTCTTGATCCCGTCGATGCCGGCCATCAGCATCGCGGCGAACGCGAGGTACGGGTTGGCCGACGGATCCGGCACGCGGAACTCGACCCGCTTGGCCTTCGGGTTCGTGCCGGTGATCGGGATCCGGCAGCAGGCCGAGCGGTTGCGCTGCGAGTACACCAGGTTGACCGGGGCCTCGAAGCCGGGCACCAGCCGGTGGTAGGAGTTCGCCGTCGGGTTGGTGAACGCCAGCAGCGACGGCGCGTGCTTCAGCAGGCCGCCGATGTAGTACCGGCCGAGGTCGGACAGGCCCGCGTAGCCAACCTCGTCGTAGAACAGCGGGGAGCCGTCCTTCCAGATCGACTGGTGGCAGTGCATCCCGTTGCCGTTGTCACCGAACAGCGGCTTGGGCATGAACGTCACGGTCTTGCCAGCCGCCCGGGCGGTGGACTTGATGATGTACTTGAAGAGCATCAGCTTGTCGGCTTCCTGCAGCAAGGAGCCGAATCGCATGTTGATCTCCGACTGACCCGCGGTGCCGACCTCGTGGTGCTGCATCTCGACCTGGATGCCGGCCGCGAGCAGGTTGGTCGTCATTTCCGCGCGCAGGTCCGCGAAATGGTCCATCGGCGGCACGGGGAAATAGCCGCCCTTGTACCGGGGCTTGTAAGCCAGGTTCCCGCCGGCCTCCTCCATACCCGAGTTCCAGGCGCCTTCCACCGAGTCGATGTGGTAGTAGCCCTCGTTCGCGGAGGTGGAGAAGCGGGCCGAGTCGAAGATGTAGAACTCGGCCTCCGGGCCGAAGAACGCGGTGTCGCCGATGCCGGTGCCGCGCAGGTAGTCCTCGGCCTTGCGGGCGATGTTGCGCGGGTCCCTGGTGTACGGCGCCCCGGTCAGCGGGTCGTGCACGAAGAACGTCATGTTCAGGGTCTTGTGCGTGCGGAACGGGTCGATCCCCGCGGTAGTCGGGTCGGGCAGCAGTTGCATGTCCGACTCGTGAATGGCTTGGAACCCGCGGATCGACGAGCCGTCGAACATCAGGCCGTCAGTGAACACGTCCTCGCTGAACGCCGACGCTGGCACGGTGAAGTGCTGCATCGTGCCCGGCAGGTCGCAGAACCTGACGTCGATGAATTCCACGTTCTCCTCCGCGATGAAGCGGAGGACTTCCTCGGCACTGCTGAACATCAACCCTCCCAGTACAGGGCACGCTTTCGGTTCTCAAGGCACGCGATTCGGACGTTAGCCGCCGGCAATTTCCGCGCCGTGTCTGGTGTGTTTCACGGATGTTACGCGCTGGCGGCTAAGGTCAGGGCTCCCATTATGGCCCGGTGCCGGCGATCTGCGCCGGAACGGATACCGTGGTGTCGTGGCCAAGAAAGCGCAGCTGACCGATCCGCCCCCGGCGAGCGCGGCGTTCTACCCGGGTCAGCGGTTCGGCCTGCCCGAGCACGGCCCGGGAAGCGCGGCCAGCATGCCCCGCCGGGTGCTGGCGCTGTTCATCGACTGGCTGCTCTGCATGCTCATCGCGTACTGGCTGACCGGTACGCAGTTCTGGACCATCGCGGTTTTCGCGGTGGAGGTCTACGTGCTCACCGCGACGACCGGGTTCACCGTCGGCAAGCGGCTGACCGGCCTGCGGACGATCAGGACCGGCGGCGGCCTGGTCGGATTCAAGTGGGCCCTGGTCCGCACGGCGATCCTGCTCACCGTCATCCCGCCGCTGCTGGCCGACCGCGACCTGCGCGGCCTGCACGACCGCGCCGCGGACACCATCGTCGTCCGGCTCTAACCCGGCCCGCTGTTACCAGGGCTGCTGCTACCGGGCCTTCGGCCGGGGCATCTTGGGCTGCCTGACGTTCCTCGGGATCGGTCCCTTGGGTGCCTGCAGGGTGGGCTGCAACGCCTTGAGCCGGTGGTTGATGTCACTGACCGCGGCCGGCTTGAGCTGGCGCGGCAGCCGCATGATCTTGCGCTGCAGCTTGCTGATCGGGACCTGCCCGTCGCCGTCCCCGATCTGGTACTCGATGATGGGCACCTCGTAGGCCACCCGGGCGACCCTCTTCTTCTCCGCCGCGAGCAAGCCGGCCAGCCGGTTGGGGTTGCCCTCGCCGACCAGGATGACGCCCGGCCGCCCCACCGCCCGGTGCACCACGTCCATGTTCCTGTTGGCCGCGACCGTCGGGGTCACCGTCCAGTTGCCGCGCATGTTCTGCATGACGGCCGCGGCCGCGCCCGGCTGACCCTCGATGGCCGAGAACTGCGCGGACTGCGCGTAGCGGCCGAACAGGATCAGCGCGACCAGCAGGCCGAGGAGGACGCCCAGCGGGATGAGGAACGCGGCCAGCCCGGTGAGCAGCCCGACGACCACCAGCACCGCCAGCACGCCGAGCCCGCTGCCGAAAATGATGGGCAGCGCCTTGGGGTCGCTCTTGCGGATGAGGCCGGCCACCATCCGGATCTGCTTGAGCCGCCCGGCCGACGCCACATCCTCGGCGGTTTCCCTCGTGACGGCCGGTTCGGCGGCCTCAGACTTCCTCGACATGCGTGCCATGCACGCAGCATACGGTTAAGCGCCGCAGGACAGAAACTGCCGGACCCCGGTAAGGCCGCGCTACCCCGAATCGGTCCGCCGGCCCGCAATTCCGGCTGGCTGCGGGGCGGCCGCGCGCTGTTCCATGGCCTGAGCGTAGAGCCGCCCGGCGCGGTAGGAGGAGCGCACCAGCGGCCCGGACATCACGCCCGCGAACCCGAGCGCCTCGGCTTCGGAACGCAGTTCCACGAACTCCTCGGGCTTGACCCAGCGTTCCACCGGATGGTGGCGCGGGGTCGGCCGCAGGTACTGCGTGATCGTCAGCAGCTCGCAGCCGGCCGCCCTCAGGTCCCGCATGGCCTCGGTGATCTCGTCCCGCTCCTCGCCCATCCCCAGGATCAGGTTGGACTTGGTGACCAGTCCGGCCTCGCGGGCCGCGCCGAGCACCTCGAGCGAGCGCGCGTACCGGAAGCCCGGCCTGATCCGGCGGAAGATACGCGGCACGGTCTCGATGTTGTGGGCGAGAACCTCCGGCCGGGCGCTGAATACCTCCGCCAGCCGGGCCGGCTCGGCGTTGAAGTCGGGAATGAGCAGTTCCACGCCGCAGCCGGGGATGGCGGCGTGGATCTCGCGGCCGGTCTGCGCGTACAGCCAGGCGCCGCCGTCCGGCAGGTCGTCGCGCGCCACGCCGGTCACGGTCGCGTACTTCAGGCCCATGGCGACGACGGACTCCGCGACCCGGCGCGGCTCGCCCTCGTCCAGCGGCTGCGGCTTGCCGGTGTCGATCTGGCAGAAGTCGCACCGCCGGGTGCACTGGTCACCGCCGATGAGGAAAGTCGCCTCGCGGTCTTCCCAGCATTCGAAGATGTTCGGGCAGCCGGCTTCCTCGCAGACCGTGTGCAGGCCCTCGCTGCGGACCAGCGTCTTCAGTTCCGTGTACGAGGGCCCGGTGCGGAGCCTGGTCTTGATCCACGGCGGCTTGCGCTCGATCGGGACCTGGCTGTTGCGGGCCTCCAGGCGGAGCATGCGCCGGCCTTCTGGTGCGAGTACCACCCCTTCAGGGTATGCCGCCTCCGGCCCTGGACCGCCAGCGGACCAGCATGATCTTGAGCACGTGGACCTAACGCGCCGCCAGCGGGACGCCCGCCGCCTCCGGTCGCGGGCCGCCGAGCGCGTCGGGATCATAGACGTGCCGCCAGGCGGAAAAGCCGAGGACGTCCGCCAGATGGCGCTTCATCACCGGCCGCAGCTCGGCCACGGAGACCCGGCGGCCGGTCTCGGCGGTCAGCGTGGTCGTCCCGGCGTCCCGGATGCCGCACGGGATGATCCGGTCGTACCAGGTCAGATCGCAGTCGGCGTTCAGCGCGAACCCGTGCATGGTGACGCCCCGGGCCACCCGCGCGCCGATCGCGCCTACCTTGCGGTCCGGCCCGTCCCCGCCGCCCGGAACCCAGACGCCGCTGCGCCCGGAGACGCGCTCGGTGCTGACGCCGAACCCGGCGCACGTCCTGATCATGGCCTCCTCCAGCGCGCGCACGTAGGCGACCACGTCCAGCGGCTCGCGAAGCCTGATGATCGGGTACCCGGTGAGCTGCCCGGGGCCGTGCCAGGTGATCTTGCCGCCGCGGTCCACGTCGATGACCGGTGCCCCCGGGTCGCCGAACGGCCGGTCGGACACCGCCGTCCGCTTGCCCGCCGTGTACACCGGCTCGTGCTCGAGCAGCAGGCAGCTGTCCGGTGCCTCGCCGGCCACGCGCCGGGCGTGCACGCGCCGCTGCAGGTCCCAGGCCTCGCGGTACTCCACGCGAGCGGCGCCGAAGTCAAGGTAGACAAGCTCACTCACTTTTCCCAGCTTACGCCCGGCCGGACGACGGCGGGCCGGGCCTGGCGCACAGGGGCGGCCGGCTCCCCGCCCAGCCCTCGTTCAGCTGGACCGCAGCCGGCGGGCGCACAATGAAGTAGTGATCGACATGGCCGAATTGCGCCGGATGAGCCGGGCCGAACGCCAGGAACTGGCCCGCCTGCTCGCCGAGCTCGGCGTGCCCGTCCCACCCGCCGGGTCCGCCGCATCCCAGAAACCATCCGCTCAGCGCCAGGATATCGCCCCGGGCCCGCCGGGCCCGGTCCGCGCCGACCCGTACCGGAATGACCCGGTGCTGCGCCGGGAGCGGCGCCTGGCGCTGGCGGTCTCGACGGTCAGCTGCGTAATCCTGGCCGGCTGGATCGTGCTGCTCGCGGCCAGCCTGCCGCACCATTTCTCGGCCCACCACTGGCGCGCCGTCTGGGTGATCTTCGACATCTTCCTGCTCGCGGCGTTCGCGGCTACCGCGTGGGCGATCTGGCGGCAGCGCCAGGTGCTGATCTTGCTGCTGATGCTCATCGGCACCATGCTGTGCTGTGACGCCTGGTTCGACGTCGGCACCTCGCTGGCCACCAGCGGACTGGTCATCGCCCTGCTGACCGCGGTCTTCGCCGAGCTGCCGCTGGCCTTCCTGGCCTTCGCCGGGGCGCGCCGGCTGCTCCGGGCCACGGTCACCGCCGGCATCCTGGCCGGCGCCCGGGCCAGCTTCGCGATTCCGGCCGGCGAATGGGGCCGCAGCTGCGCGGGCCAGTCCCTGCGCCGCACGCCGCTGGCCGGCCTGGGCCTCGATGAGGCCCTGCCGCGCGGCCGGACCCAGCGCCGGGAGACACCGGACCGGGCGGACCGGGTCGCATGAGGCCAGCATGAGGACCGAACCCGTCAGCCGGCCCGGGGAACCGCCGGCGCAGAATGGAAGGGTGATCTCTGAGGCTGAACTACGCCGGCTGACCCCGGACGAACGGCGTCAGCTGGCCCGCACCCTGGCCGCTATCGAGCAGCCCCATCCCCTAATCGACCCGAAGCTCCTGCGGCGCAGGCGCTTCGGCCTGCTGTTCATGCTGGCCTGCTGCATCGGCCTGGCCGCCTGGATCGCGATCTTGCTGCTGACCCTGCCCATGCGGTACACCTCGCACGACTGGAAGGGCGTCTGGGTCGGCCTCGACGTCGCCGAGCTGGCCGGCTTCGCCGCGACCGCCTGGGCCGCCTGGAACCAGCGCCAGATCCTCATCGCCTCGATGAACGTCACCGGCACGCTGCTGGTCTGCGACGCCTGGTTCGACCTGGCGCTGTCCTGGGGCGGGCGCGGCTTCATCATGAGCCTGATCACCGCCGTGGGAGTCGAGCTGCCGCTGGCCCTGCTGCTGTTCGCCAGCGCCCGGCGGCTGGTCCGGGTCACCATCGGGACCATGATGCGGCTGAGCGGGGTCGAGGGGCGGGTGCCGCCGCTATGGCGGATCCCGCTGTTCGCGGACGGCCTGGAGGAGGCGCTGCCCGCCCGGCTCCGGCCGCTGGCCGCCGAAGCCAGGGTCAGGGCGGGGACGAAGATGCAGCAGATAACCTCCGATGTCACCAAGCTGCAGCAGATGACCTCCGATGTCACAACTGCCGAGGGCCCCTCGTCTTAGGGACACACGATCCCTGAGGAGACCCGTGGATTCGAGCCAGTACGCCGCCTACCGCCCGTTGATGTTCTCGATTGCCTACCGGATGACCGGCAGCGTCAGCGACGCCGAGGACATCGTGCAGGACGCCTTCCTGCGGGCGAGCCAGGATCCGGCCGGCCAGGACGGCCAGGTGGGGTCGCCCAAGGCCTACCTGGCTACCATCACCACCCGGCTGGCCATCGACCACCTGCGCTCGGCCCGTGTCCGCCGCGAGTCCTACGTGGGCACCTGGCTGCCGGAACCGCTCGTCGGAGCGGGGCCCGGGGCTCCCCGGGGCGCCCCTGACCCGGCCGAGTTCGCCGAGACCTCCGATTCCCTGTCGCTGGCCTTCCTGGTGCTGCTGGAAAGCCTCGGGCCGGCCGAGCGGGCCGTGTTCCTGCTCCGCGAGGTGTTCGGCTACGACTACGGCGAGATCGCCGGCATCACCGGCAAGTCCGAGGCCGCCTGCCGCCAGGTGTTCGCCCGGGCCCGTCGCCGCGTCGACGAGGGGCGGCCGCGATTCGAGACCTCCCGGGCCGAGGGCGAGGAACTCACCGCCTTGTTCCTGGCCGCGGCCGACGGCGGCGACATGAGCAGCCTGCTCGAGCGGCTGGCCCCCGACGTGCTCTTCTACGGGGACAGCGGCGGCCGGGGCGAGGTGACGTTCAGCGCTCCGCTGTACGGTCGCGAGCAGGTGGCCGAGCTGATCCGCCTGCAGGTCCAGCGGACCCTGGAGCTGGACGCGGTGCTGACGCCGGCCCAGGTCAACGGGCAGCCGGGCATGCTGGCCCGGGACGCCGACGGCGGCCTGATCGTGGTCATCGCGCTCGACGTGCTCGACCGCCAGGTCCAGGCCATCCGGGTCATCGCCAACCCGGACAAGCTGCGCCACCTCGGCCCGGTCTCCCGTACCTGGCACCTGCGCTGGAATGAGCGGAACCGAGGTGTCACGCCGGGGGAGGGGGCTGCGTCTTAGGGAGCACACGAGCTGCAACGCAGGAAAGGAACCTCCATCATGCGAGTCTTCGTCGCGGGGGCGACCGGAGTCATCGGCCAGTCCCTCGTCCCCAGCCTGGTCGCGGCGGGCCACGAGGTCACCGGGACCACCCGCTCGCCGGCCAAGGCGGGCCAGCTGAAGCGGGCCGGCGCGACGCCGGTCATCGTCGACGGCCTCGACCGTCAGGCCGTGCTCGACGCGGTCCGCGCCGCCCAGCCGGAGGTCATCGTGCACCAGATGACCGCGCTGGCCAGCATGCGCAGCTTCCGCAACTTCGACCAGGAGTTCGCGGTCACCAGCGAGCTGCGCACCAAGGGCACCGACTACCTGCTGGAAGCGGCCCGGAAGGCCGGCACCCGCCGGTTCATCGCGCAGAGCTTCATCGGCTGGAACAACGCCAGGACGGGCACCCCGGTCAAGTCGGAAACCGATCCGCTGGACCCGGACCCCATCGAGAGGACCCGGCAGGCCCTGGCGGCGCTCAGGCACCTGGAAGAAACCGTGCCCACCGCGGCGCCGGAGGGCCTGGTGCTGCGCTACGGGCCCTTCTACGGCCACGGCGCCTCGGATTACATGCTCGAGGCCGTGCGGAAGCGGAGGATGCCCGTCATCGGCGGGGGCGCGGGCATCTGGTCGTTCTCAGAGGTCAGCGACGCCGCCGCGGCGACTCTGGCGGCCGTCACCCGCGGTGGGCCCGGCCTTTATAACATCGTCGACGACGACCCGGCGCCGGTGCGGGAGTGGCTTCCTTACCTGGCCGAGTGCCTCGGCGCGAAGCCGCCCATGAACGTCCCGTCCTGGGCGGGCAAGCTAGCGGCGGGAGAACTGGTGGTGGCGATGATGACCGAGGCCCGCGGCGCGGCCAACGCCAAGGCCAGGCGGGAACTGGACTGGGCGCCCGTGTACCCGAGCTGGCGGGATGGCTTCCCCGTCTGGGTCAAGTCAGCGGAGCAGGCCCGTGCCGCCTGAAAAACCCGTACTGCCCGGTGAGACGGTATCGCCCGAGGATGCCGTCTCACCCGCGGACGCTCTGTCGCCTGAGGAATATGGCGAGTTCCGGCCGCTGATGTTCTCGATCGCCTACCGGATGACCGGGAGCATCAGCGACAGCGAGGACATCGTCCAGGAGGCCTTCCTGCGGCTGACCCAGGTGCTGCGCGACGGCACGATCATCGACTCGCCCAAGGCCTACCTGGCCACCGTCACCACCCGGCTGGCTATCAGCCACCTGCGGTCCGCCCGGGTGCGCCGGGAGTCCTACGTGGGGGCCTGGCTGCCCGAGCCCCTGATCGCTGACGACGAGCCCGGTCCCGCGGAGCGGGCCGAGATGTCCGACTCGCTGTCGATGGCCTTCCTGGTGCTGCTGGAGAGCCTGACGCCGACCGAGCGCGCCGTGTTCTTGCTGCACGAGGTGTTCGGCTACGACTACAAGGAGATCGCCGGCATCACCGGTAAGTCGGAGGCGAACTGCCGGCAGATTTCGGCCCGGGCCCGCCATCATGTCGACGACGGCAAGCCGCGCTTCGACGCCTCCCGCGAACAGCGCGACAAGGTAGCCCGCCGGTTCTTCGCGGCGGCGGGCGGCGGCGACCTGCGCGGCCTGATGGAACTGCTCGCGCCCGATGTGGTCATGGTAGGCGACGGCGGCGGCAAGGCCTGGGCGCTGGCCGAGCCGATGTCCGGGGCCGAACGGGTGGCCCGGATGCTCATAGGCCTGAATCGCCGGGCGCCGAAGATGGGTGTCCGCGTCGAGCCGGCCTACGTCAACGGCCAGCCGGGAGCGGTCACCTACGACGGGCAGGACCGGGTCGTCAACGTGTTCGCTCTCGACATCGCCGACGGCCGGGTGCAGACGATCAGGTCCATCCTCAACCCCGATAAGCTGCACCATCTCGGCCCGGTCTCCGATGCGGCCCTGCGCGGCGGTGCCACCCCGGACTAGCAGGGCGAGGATCACGGGACTTAACCTGTCGGCCATGGCCACTGACTTCACCGAGGAAACCGCGGCCGACGCGGTCATCGACAGCTTCGCGAAGACACCCGACCCGCGGCTGCGCGAGCTGCTGAGCAGCCTGGTCAGGCACCTGCACGCGTTCGTCAGGGAAACCGAGCCCACGATCGCCGAATGGGAGCAGGCGATCGGGTTCCTCACCGCCACCGGGCAGAAGTGCGACGACGAGCGGCAGGAGTTCATCCTGCTCTCCGACGTGCTCGGCGTATCCATGCTGGCGGAGACCATCAACAACCGGAAGTCCGGCGGCGCTACGGAATCGACCGTGCTCGGCCCGTTCCACATGATCGAGTCCCCGCGCCGGGAACTCGGCGACACCATCGACCTCGTCCGGACCGGCCCGCCCTGCCTCGTCCGCGGCCGGGTCCTGTCGTCGGACGGGACCCCCCTTCCCGGCGCCGAGCTCGACGTCTGGCAGGCCAGTGACCAGGGCTTCTACGATGTCCAGCAGCCCGGCGGGCAGCCCCGGACCAACGGCCGCGGCCTGTTCACCGCGGACGCAGATGGCGCCTTCTGGTTCCGCACGGTGGTGCCGAGCTATTACCCGATCCCCACCGACGGGCCGGTCGGCACGCTGCTGAACGCCACCGGACGGCACCCGTACCGCCCGGCGCACATCCACTTCATCGTGACTGCCCCCGGCCACCGGTCCCTCACCACGCACATCTTCGTGGCGGGCAGCCGGTACATCGAATCCGACGCGGTCTTCGCGGTGAAGAAGAGCCTGATCAAGGAGTTCACCCCGGTCGACGACCCGGGGCAGGCCGCCCGCTACGACCTGCCCAGCCCGTTCTCCCAGGCCAGCTTCGACATCATCCTGCAGCCGAACGCAACCGCCTGATGCCCAGCCCCACGCGTCGCCCTGGACGCCTCCCGCTTCGCCACCTCCCTGGCTGCTCGCACCAGCACCCGGCACCCGCCCACCCGGAAACCCGCTCTCGCGATGCGATCTCGGAACGCGCCCGCGGCAGCCTGTGGCGCACGGACCACGCTCTTACGTAGCCCGTGCGCCACGGACCCCTGTCAAGCAGCTGCGCGGCTCGACCACCCACTCACCCCGCCATCCAGGGCGTAGCCCACTCAGTCCGCCATCCAGGGCGTAGCCCACTCAGTCCGCCATCCAGGGCGTCTGTGTGTCCCTGCCCACGTTCTTACGTAGGCAGGGACACACAGACCCATTTCATACGCGGCTGCGGCGACGGCATTTGTCAGTAGGTGGTGACAAGGTGTGCGCATGCCACGCAAATCTGCCTTCGACGAGCTGCGCCTGAATCGCATCCTCATAGAGCAGTACCTCGTCATCTCGCGTACGCAGGGGCTCATGTGCGGGATGTCCCCCCGCGCCCTGGATCTCCGGGTCGCGTGGTCGGGTCCGTGGCAGCGGCTGCTGCCGGGTGTTTACCTGACCGTCACCGGAACCGTGACGCAGGAACAGCGGGAGATGGCGGCGCTGCTCTACGCCGGCCCTCAGAGCCTGATTACCGGGTTGGCGGCGGTGCGGCGCCATCGCTTGCGGCCTTCCGGGCCAGATGTGGTGGATCTGCTGATTCCGTGGACTCAGCGCTGTCAGAGCACTGGCTACGTGCGCGTGCACCGCACCCGCAAGATGCCGCCAAGGATGTTCGTTACGGGGAAGATCCGGTTTGCCGAGGCGCCGCGGGCGGTGGCGGACGCGGCGCGAGCCATGAGCCGGTTCGACGATGTGCGAGCGGTGGTCTGCGAGGCAGTGCAGCGCAGAACCTGCACCCTGGACGAGTTGGCGGCTGAGCTGGCAGCGGGGCCATCGGCCGGGTCGGCGCTCCTGAGGAAGGCGCTCGCCGAGGTCGCCGACGGGATCCGGTCGGTCGCCGAAGCGGACTTCCGCGTCCTGATCATGCGGTCCGACTTGCCCAGGCCGGTGTTCAATGCGCAGCTTCTGGACGTGGAGGGGACGCTCATCGCCATTACCGATGGCTGGTGGCAGGAAGCCGGAGTGGCCGCAGAGGTCGATTCGCGGGCTTATCACCTGTCCGCAGCGGATCAGGACCGCACCACCGAACGGCACGACAAGCTAACCGCTCACGGCATCCTGGCACTGCACTTCTCGCCCAGGCGGATAAAGGACGACCCTGCCGGCGTCCTGCGCGAGATACGGCAGGCGATCGACAGCGGGCTGAAGCGCCCGCCACTACCGGTCAAAGGGCTCCCTCCGGCTGGAT
>JAJKHX010000390.1 GCA_021154785.1 Nocardiopsis sp. | reverse complement strand
GAGCGCACCGTGGCCGATTACCCGCCGGAGCGCGCCGAGCAGATCACCGGCGTGCCCGCCGAACTGATCCGGCGGGTGGCCCGGGCCTGGGGCGAGACCCGCGCGGGCGTCATCTTCTGGGGCACGGGAATCTCCCAGCACACCACCGGCACCGACAACGCCCGCTGTCTGATCGCGCTGTGCGCGATCACCGGGAATGTCGGCAAGCCGGGCGCGGGCCTGCACCCGCTGCGCGGGCAGAACAACGTGCAGGGGGCCTCGGACATGGGCCTGATCCCGATGTTCTACCCGGACTACGCCAAGGCCGACGACCCCGGCGTGAAGGCCAGGTTCGAGCAGGCCTGGGGCGCGGTCGACCTGGATCCGGTGAAGGGCCTGACCGTTACCGAGATCATCAGCTCGGCGCTCAAGGGCGGCGTCCGCGGCATGTACATGCTGGGCGAGAACCCCTTCCTGTCCGACCCGAACATCAACAAGGTGCGCAAGGCCCTGTCCAAGCTGGACTTCCTCGTGGTGCAGGACATCTTCCTCACCGAGACCGCCGAGTTCGCCGACGTGATCCTGCCCGCCTCCTCCTACCTGGAGAAGGACGGCACCTACACCAACACCGACCGCCGCGTCCAACTCGGCCGCAAGGTGCTGGACACGCCCGGCCAGGCCCGGGTCGACTGGGAGGTCGTGCAGGACGTCGCCAACCGGATCGGCCTCGGCTGGCACTACGAGACGTCACGGGACATCTTCGAGGAGATGGTCTCGGTCATCCCCAGCTACCAGAACCTCAGCTACGACAACCTCGGCCTGACCGGCAAGCTGTACCCCAACCCGGATCCGGCCCGCAGCGACGGCACCGTGGTGATGTTCACCGAGAAGTTCAAGACCGACGACGGGCTCGCGCACCTGGTACCCGCCGAGTGGCTGCCCGCCCGGGAACTCCCGGACGCGGAGTACCCGTTCGTCCTGAACACGGGCCGGATGCTCGAGCACTGGCACACTGGGTCGATGACCCGCCGGTCCTACGCGCTGGACGCGATCGCCCCGAAGGCGCTGGTGTTCATCCACCCCGATGACGCCGCCGGACTCGGCCTCGAAGACGGCGACCTGGCCCGGGTCAGCTCCCGCCGCGGCGTCATCGAACTCGAGACAAGAGTCTCGCACCGGGAGGCCAGGGGCAACTGCTTCATCCCCTTCCACTTCCGGGAGGCAGCGGCGAACCTGCTGACGATCGACGAGATCGACCCGTTCGGCAAGATCCCCGAGTTCAAGTTCTGCGCAGTACGGATCGAACCAGCGCGGATCGAACCAGCGCGGATCGAGAAGGCCGATGGCTGAGGCCCCGCCTCGTGCCCCCGGCGTCGAGGCGCGCGCGGGCAAGTTTCCCGGCCCGAGCCTGATCCCGGCGCTGAACGCCATCCAGGAGCGGGTCGGCTGGCTGCCCCGCACCGAACTCGTCGCGCTGTCCCGCGACGTGCGCCGGCCGCTGTACGAGATCGAGGGGCTGATCTCGTTCTACCCGCACTTCCGCACCGATCCGCGGGTAAGGGCCGAGCTCCGCGTCTGCCACGACCTGTCCTGCTGGCTGCGCGGCGCCGACGAGCGCATCGCCGCCCTCAAGGAGCGGTACGGCGCCGACGCCGACGTGGAGATCGTCGAGGGGTCGTGCCTAGGCCGCTGCGATACCGCCCCCGCGTGCACCGTCAACGAGGCCCCGGCCCCGATGGACGCGGTCCTGGTAACCGGGCTGGACCATCCCGCTCCACCACGGGCCCGTTCCGGCGCACGCTGGCCGAACGATCCGTATCCCGCTCCGGAGGACCGATACGCGGTGCTTCGCGACGTGCTGGGCGGTCGCCTGGACGTGGCGGACATCATCGCGGCTCTCAAGGACAGCGGGCTGCGCGGCATGGGCGGGGCCGGGTTCCCCACGGGCCGGAAGTGGGACCTGGTCGCGGCCCAGGAAGCCACGCCGAAGTACGTGATCTGCAACGCGGACGAGTCCGAGCCGGGCACGTTCAAGGACCGGGAGATCCTCGCCACCCAGCCGCACCTGGTCCTCGAGGGCATGCTGCTCGGCATGCTGGCGGCCGGCGCCGGGGAGGGCTGGGTCTTCATCCGCCACGAGTACGGCCCGGAAGAGCGGGTCATCCGCCGCGAGATCGAGCACCTGCGGGAGATCGGCCTGGTCGGGCCCGATGCGGGCGGTTCCGGTACCCGGCTGTCAGTCGAGGTGTTCACCTCGCCCGGCGGGTACATCCTCGGCGAGGAGTCGGCCCTCATCGAGTGCATGGAAGGACACCGCGGCGAGCCGCGGAACAAGCCGCCGTTCCCCGGCACCTACGGCCTGCACGGCAAGCCCACGCTGATGAACTCGGTCGAGACGTTCGCCCACGTCCCCGTCATCGCCGCCCGGGGCGCGCGGTGGTGGCAGGCGCAGGGCCGGGGCGACCAGGCCGGCCTGAAGTTCTTCGCCGTCTCCGGTCACGTGGAACGGCCCGGCGTGTACTGCATCCCGATGGGAACCACCGTCCGCGAGCTCCTCGACCTGGCCGGCGGGGTCACGGGCGGGCAGCCGCTCGGCGCGATTCAGCCCGGCGGCGCGTCCTCCAACTTCATGGGGCCGGACCAGCTGGACGTGGCCCTGGACTTCGGCACGCTGCAGGCCGCCGGTTCCATGCTCGGATCCGGTGCGATGGTCGTCATGGCCGAAGGCACCGACCTGCTCGCCGCCGCCGTCAACGTCCTGCGGTTCTTCCGCGATGAGTCGTGCGGTAAGTGCGTGCCGTGCCGGGTCGGGTCGGCGAAGGCGCACGTCATCCTCGACGGGGTGCTCGTCGCGGGCGGCGGCCCGGCCGACGTGGGCAGTGATATCCGTGATCTCGCCGAGGTCATGCGCCGCACCTCGATCTGCGGGCTCGGCCAGGTCGCGCTCGGCCCGGTGATGAGCGTGCTGCGTCTCGCGGAGGCGCAGGGTCTCGCCGAGGACCATGGCTGACACGGCCGCGCGGGAGTTCTTCACTACCCGGACCGTCGCGGAGGCCCTGGCCGCCTTCCGTCCGGGGCGGCGCACCAGGACCGAAAGCGTGCCGCTGCACCTGGCGCTGCGCCGGGTGCCGGGCGAGCCGGTCACCGCGCCGCACCCATTGCCCGGATTCCCGCGCTCCACCGTCGACGGATACGCCGTCCGCGCCGCCGACACCTATGGCGTCTCCGAGGGCCTCCCGGGTTACCTCGACGTCACCGGCGCCGTCAGCATGGGCGCCGAGCCGCAGACAGCGGTGACTCCGGGCCGCGCGATCGCCATGCCGACCGGCGGCGTCATCCCGCCCGGCGCGGACGCGGTCGTGATGATCGAGTACACCGCCGAGGTGATGCCCGGCACCATCGAGGTGGTCCGGCCGGTCGCGCCCGGCGAGGGGATCGTACGGGCCGACGAGGACGCCGGGGCCGGCGACGAGATCATCGGCCGCGGGCGGCCGCTCCGCCCCCAGGACCTGGGAATGCTCGCCGCCGCCGGCGTCACGTCCGTGACGGTGCACGCCAAGCCGGTGGTGACGATCTTCTCCACCGGCGACGAGGTGGTCCCGGCGGGCACGCCGGCGCTGAAACCGGGGCAGGTCCGCGACGCGACGGCCGCGGCGCTGGCCGCGCTGGTCGCGGACGCGGGCGGCGAGCCGGTCTTCGGCGGCATCATGCCCGACGATCCGGGCCCGCTGGAGAAGGCGCTCCGCGCCGCCCTGCCGGCCAGCGACGTGATCGTGATCTCCGCCGGGTCTTCGGTCGGCACCCGGGACGAGACCGCGAACGCCGTCGCCCGCCTCGGCGAGCCTGGCATCTGGTGCCACGGCCTGGCCATCAAGCCCGGCAAGCCCACCTTGCTGGCCGAGTGCGCGGGGGTGCCCGTCATCGGGCTGCCCGGCAACCCGCGTTCCGCCCTCGTGGTGTTCCGGATGGTCGGGGCGCCGGTCGTCCGGCTGGTCGGCGGATGCACGGTGCCGCCGCCGGAACCCTCGACCCGGGCCCGGCTGTCCCGGGATCTCGCGTCGGCAACCGGGCGGCTCGACGTCGTTCAGGTCAGGGTCAGCGACGGTGTGGCGGTGCCGGTGTTCGGCGTGTCGGCGCTGCTGTCGGTCCTGACGACGGCCGACGGCTACATCGTGATTCCAGCCGAGGCCACCGGGCTCGACGCGGGCAGCGAGGTCAACGTGGTCCTGTATGCATGACAGCCCGTTCATCAAGGACGTGCCGGCCGCGCAGGCCCTGGCGGCCTGGCGCGCCGCCCGCCAGGCCGCCGGCTGCCCGGACCGGCTGCCCGCCGTCACCGTGCCCCTCGCCGAGGCCGCCGGACTGGTCACGGCCGTCCCGGTGTGGGCCGTCCGGTCCTCGCCGCCGTTCGACGCGGCCGGGATGGACGGCATCGCCGTCCGCTCCGCCGACACGCTGGGCGCCAGCGAGACCACGCCGGCCTGGCTCGCGCCGGGCGCCTATGACGTCGTGGACACCGGCGATCCGATGCCCGACGGACGCGACGCGGTGGTCATGCGCGAGCACGTGAACTACGACGACGCCGGCCGGGCCGAACTGCGCGCCGCCGTTCCCCCGTACCAGCATGTCCGGTCGATCGGCGAAGACGTCAGCGCGAGCGAACTGCTGCTGCCTGAAGGGCACCGGCTGCGGGCCGTCGACCTGGCCGCCGCGGCCGCGGCCGGGCAGACGCGACTGACGGTCCGGAAGAAACCCCTCGTTTTCGTCCTTCCCACCGGGGACGAGGTACGGCCGATCGGCGCCGAGCTCGGTCCGGGCGAGATACTCGACACGAACTCGCTGATGCTCGCGGAGCAGGCGCGGGAGATCGGCTGCGAGGCGCGGATACTGCCGATCGAACCGGACGACCCGGCCCGGATCGCGGCCGCCGTGAAGGCGGCCGCCGCCGGCTGCGACCTGCTGATCGTGATCGCCGGATCCAGTGCCGGGCGGGATGACTACACGGCGCGGGTGGTGGCGTCCGAAGGCACGCTGGCCGTGCACGGGGTCGCCGTCCGGCCCGGGCACCCGGTCGTGCTGGGGGTGGTCGGGCGGGCGCCGGTCCTCGGGGCACCCGGCTACCCGGTATCGGCGGCACTGACGTTCGACATCTTCGCGGCGCCGCTGCTGGCGGAGCTATCCGGCGCACCGCCACGCCAGCGGCCGCGGGTGGCGGCCCGGCTGGCCCGTAAGCTCGCGTCGCCGCTCGGCATGGACGACTGGGTGCGGGTCCGCCTCGGATCCGTCGGCGGCTCACTGGTGGCGACGCCGCTGCCGCGCGGTGCCGGAGTGCTGACGTCACTGGTCCGCGCCGACGGGCTGCTCGTCGTGCCGGCCGGGGTGGAGGGATACCACGCGGGTTCTTCCGTGCCGGTCGAGCCGCTGCGCGGACCCGACGAGATCGCGCGTACCATCGTGGCGATCGGGTCGCACGACCTGGTGCTCGACCTGGCGTCATCCGCGCTGCGCGCCGACGACCCGCTGGTGACGCTCGCGTCGTCGAACGTCGGGTCACTCGGCGGTCTGGTGGCCCTGCGCGACGGGCTGTGTCACATCGCCGGATCGCACCTGCTCGACCCGGAAACCGGCGAGTACACGCTGCCGTACGTGGACCGGGTGTTCGGCGCGGCCAGCCCCGACGTGGCCATGGTACGGCTGGTGGAGCGGTCCCAGGGCCTGATCGTGGCGGCCGGGAACCCGCTGGGGATCGCCGGGCTGGCTGACGTCGGCCGGCCCGGCGTCCGGTACGTGAACCGGCAGCGCGGCGCCGGGACCCGGGTACTGCTGGACGTCATGCTCGGGCAGCTGCCGATCGCGCCGTCCTCGATCGAGGGATACGCCCGGGAGGAGCCGACGCACCTGGCGGTGGCCGCCGCGATCGCCTCCGGCCGGGCCGACGCGGGGATGGGGATCATGGCGGCCGCCCGCGCCTTCGGGCTGGATTTCGTGCCGCTCGCCGTCGAACCGTACGACCTGGTCGTCGCGCCGGGCGCGATGGAGTCACCGCAACTCGCGCCGCTCTGGTCGCTGCTCCAGTCGGACCGCTTCCAGGCCTCGGTGGAGGAACTCGGCGGCTACTCCACCAAGGAAATGGGCCGCCGCCTGCGATGATGCTTTCCTGTTGCCGGTGACGTAAGTGCTCTGGGCTGCGCCCAGGACATCAGGCTCGCGCGAATACGAGGTGAAGTACCGCCGCCCGTTCGGCACTGAATTTGAGGACCTGGACCTGTGCGCCCGCCGCTAGCTCATGTACACAACTGTCTCGGAACCGGTCATAACTGGCCATTCCCTGCCTCTCGCCCGACACAACTGACCCTGGCGGCTCGGTCGCTTCACTCGTGATACTGGGACATGACGGCCAGTCTGGACAGGGGAGGGGCCAGCTGCCGATGGCGACGGCATTAAGGGAGCGGGATACCGGCCTCCGGCGGGAGGCGCGGTGAGGTTCTTCCGCGCACGCTCACCCGGGAACCCGGCCGGGGAGCGGGACGACCGCGCCTCTCCGGACCCGGTCACCGACCCTGGACTGCCGGTCACCGACCCGCGGCTGCCCGGCCAGCTCATCGCGGCCTTCGCCGGGCCACCCGGGCAGCCGGAGCCGGCCGCCGTCGATACGCTGACCCTGCGCGACGTGACCGCCTATTTCGCCAGCCAGCGCCCCGGGGACCCGCGCGTCAAGGCGGGCGCGCTGCTGTCCGCCCCGCACCCCGACGGACGCCAGGTCGTCCAGGTCTTCCTGGACGCGGCGGACCGGGTGTTCGCCGACGCGTCCGGCGCGCCGTACGGCCGGCGGGTCATCGCCCGCCGCCTCGACGAGGACCTCCTCGATTACCTCGGCGGCGGCAACCTGCTGATCTTCCGGTAGCGGGCGGAATTAACTGGCGAATTTGTTTGTTACCGGCTACAGTCACTTATTGACTGGTGCTCGTTCATGCGGGCCACGGCCCTCAGCGGCCGTAATCTTCAGCTCCGTCGCATCGCCGACGTCGAGCAGAAAAGATTTCTCACCGGAGTCACTCCGGCCTCCTAGCTGGCCTTCTTGCCCGGCTAGATGGGTTTTCCGCATGCGCGAATTCAGCATCCCGTCTCTTCGCTTTCTCTCAGAAGGAGTTTTACCCATGACAGCGATATTGCAAGAATCAGCACCTCCCGACGCCTCGGCGGTCGCGGTATCCGGCCTCGTCGAGCTGGCCGACGGCCATGCGTTCGTACGCACCGCCGGCTACCGGCGCAGCGCCGGTGACGTCTATATCCCGGCCGGGCAGATCCGTCAGTACGGGCTCAGGACGGGGGACTGGGTCGAGGGCGCGGCGCGCCCCGAAGCCGTCCCCGGCAAGAACCGGGCCAAGTACCGGCCGCTAGCCCGGGTGGACACGGTCAACGGGCGGCCGCCCGGCCAGCCCCGCCCGCTCTTCGACGAGCTGACCCCGGTCTACCCCGACGAAAGGCTGCGGCTGGAGGAGGGGAACCCGTCGGCCACGGCCCGGATCATCGACCTGGTCGCCCCGATCGGCAAGGGCCAGCGCGGGCTCATCGTGGCCCCGCCCAAGGCCGGCAAGACCATGATCCTGCAGGCGATCGCCGCCGCCATCGCCAACAGCCACCCCGAGATCAAGCTCATGGTGGTGCTCGTCGGCGAGCGGCCCGAGGAGGTCACCGAGCTGCGCCGCTCGATCCGCGGCGAGGTCGTCTACTCCACCTTCGACCAGGACTCCGAGGATCATATCCGGGTTGCCGAGCTGGCCATCGAGCGCGCCAAGCGCATGGTCGAGGCCGGCGCCGACGTGGTGGTCCTGCTCGATTCCCTCACCCGCCTGGGCCGTGCCTACAACCTGGCCGCCCCGGCCAGCAGCCGGACCCTCGCGGGCGGGGTCGCGGCCTCCGCCCTGCAGCCGCCGCGCCGGTTCCTCGGCGCCGCCCGCAACCTCGAGGAGGGCGGCTCCCTCACCATCATCTCCACCGCGCTGGTGGACAACGGCTCGCGCCTCGACGACGTGCTGTTCGAGGAGTTCAAGGGCACCGGGAACATGGAACTGCGGCTCCGCCGCGAGCTGGCCGAGAAGCGCATTTTCCCGGCCATCGACGCCATGCCCTCCGGCACCCGCCGCGACGAGCTGCTGATGCACCCGGACGAGTACCGGGCCGTCGGCACGCTGCGCCGTGCCCTCGGCGCCCTGGATTCCCAGCAGGCCCTGGAACTGCTGCTGGACAAGACCAGGGACACCGCGTCCAACCCGGAATTCCTCAGCCAGGTCCAGCGGGCCGGCTGAGATCCGTAGCCTTCGCGCCACCGGGCCCGCGTCCCTGGTCTTTGCGCCGCGCGACGTGCAGGACGGCACCCCAGTGCCGCCGCACCGAGTGGTCCCGGCGCAGCGACAGCCGCCGCCTGATCTCGCCGTACAGCCGCTGGCGCTTCCACTCCGCCATGGCGATGTGCCCGGAGAACGTGCTGAGCAGGCCGATGTACTCCTGGGCGGAATAGGCCCGCTCCCAGTCGTACTGGCGAACCCCGGTCACCTCGAACAGCCCGCTGGCCTCGATCCCGGCCCGGTCGTCAGGCAGCTCACCGGCCCGCGGCGACATCCAGCCGGCCGGCATCCCCTCGCCGATCTCGTCGTAGATGTCCTGGATCTCGTCGAAGAACGGGTCGCCCCCGTCCGCGAACACGTGCGTGGCCTCCCAGAAGGCCAGGTGGCCGCCCGGGCGCAGCGCCCGCCAGGCCCGCTCGTAGCGGACGGCGGGATCGATCCAGTGCCAGGCGGTGGCCGCGTACACCAGGCTGGCCGGCTCATCCGGCTGCCACTCCTCGAACTGGCCCTGCACGATCTCCACCTCGAGTCCGGCGAGGTTCTGCCGGGCGACCGCGGCCAGCTCGCCGCCGAGCTCGACGCAGGTGATCCGGAATCCGCGCCGGGCCAGCGGCCTGGTCGCCTTGCCGGTCGCGCACCCGACCTCGACCAGGTGGTCGCCGGGCTTCAGGGCGGCCAGCGTGACGAGATCGTCGAACAGCGCCTCGGGATAATCCGGCCGCACCCGGTCGTACTGTTCGGCGGCCTGGTCGAACGTCCGCCGCAGCTGCTCGCGCTCTTCCTCCGTATGCACCGGGCCAGTATCGCACCGATGATCCCGGGCCGGACCGGGCGTCATAATCGGGTGGAACGTCCCGCCGAAAGGAGATCCATGCCCAGTCAGGAAAGCGCGGCCGGTCACTACCTCGAGCCCGGCGTCATGACGGCGCCGGGAGAATACGGCCCGCTGCTGGCCGGCCTCCCCCGGGGCATCGCGGGCCTGGCCGGGGTCGGTCACGGGCTGCTGATCCACGAGCACATCGCCGGCGCGTACGGGGTCACGCTGACCGACGAGCGCCGGGCCAGCGTGCACCTGCGCCCGGTGGCCGCGCTGCTCGGCCAGCTGATGACCATGGACGGCGGGCCGCTCACCACCGCCCGTGAGCCGGCCGCCCGGCTGACGGGCAACTGCCGTCACTTCACCGTGCTCGCCGTCGCCATGCTGCGCGCGCAGGGCACACCCGCCCGGGCCCGGTGCGGGTTCGGCGGCTACTTCGGCACCGGCACGTTCGAGGACCACTGGGTCTGCGAATACTGGGACGAGGCGGTCGGAGCCTGGAAGCTGGCCGACCCCCAGATCGACGACGTCCAGCTCAAGCTGTTCGACGTCGACTTCGACCTGACCGACGTGCCGCGTGACAAGTTCCTGGTGGCGGGCGACGCGTGGCGGCTGTGCCGTGACGGCGGCGCGGACCCGGCCCGGTTCGGGCTGAGCTTCATGAATGAGGGCGGCTACTGGTGGATCGCCGCCAACCTGCTGCGTGACGTGGCCGCGCTCGCCAACATGGAGATGCTGCCCTGGGACGTGTGGGGTGCCATGCCCGCCCCGGACGAGACCATCGGCGACGACCTCATCGCGCTATTCGACCGGCTGGCCGGGCTCACCCGCGACCCCGACGCTGCGTTCACCGGGCTGGCGGCGGCCTACGCGGGCGATCCCCGGCTGCGCGTCCCCGCCACCGTCTACAACGCCCTCCGCAACCGCCAGGAACCGGTTCTGCCCTAATGTTGTGATGCTATGAGGACCTGGCGGACCGTGGTCATCCGGCGGGTCGAGCATCCCGGCCGGGGGTTCACCCAGGGGCTGATCGAACAGGACGGGACGGTCTGGGAGTCCACCGGGCTGTACGGGACCTCCGCGCTGTCCCGGTACCGGCTCGGTGACGGCCAGGCCGAGCGGCGCACGGCCCTGCCCGCCGCGCTGTTCGGCGAGGGCATCTGCCGCCTGGGCGATGTCATCTGGCAGCTGACCTGGCAGGAACGGGTCGCGCTGCGCTGGGACGCCCGCACCCTGGAGCCGGCCGGCCAGGTGCGGTACAACCGCCAGGGCTGGGGCATCTGCGCCGCCGACGGCTCGGTCGTGACCAGCGACGGCAGCAGCGAACTGGTCTGGCGCGACCCGGAGACCCTGGCGCCGCGTGCGGTGATCCACGTCCGCTGCGACGGCCAGCGGGTGTCCGGCCTGAACGACCTGGCCTGGTCGGCGGGGACGATCTGGGCCAACGTGGCGGGCACGCATTACCTGGCCGGCATCGACCCGGCCAGCGGCGCGGTCACCGATATCGTCAACGCCCGCCCGGCCTCCGAACGGTACGCGGACCCGCAGGCCATCATGAACGGGATCGCGGCGCTGCCCGCGGCCGGAGAATTCCTGCTCACCGGGAAGGGCTGGCGGTCGATCCGGCAGGTCAGGCTGAAGCCGGCCCGGGAGGGGGCCGCCCGGCGCGGCCTGCTAGCCGGGCTCAGCCACTGACGAGGCCGCGTCACCGATGAAGCTGCGTCACTGACGAGGCTGTGTCACTGACGAGGCCGCGGGCCGGCGCGGGGCCGCCCGCAGCACCAGCGGCCGCAGCGGCTTGTCGGTGTAGCCGCCGTCGGCCAGGCCGGCCCGCCGCTCGAACACGTTCTTCGCGCCGGTGTCCCCGGTCAGCACCCAGGACGCGGCCGCCGCCACCAGGTACAACGGCACCATCAGCACCCCGCCGCAGCAGGCGTACTGGGTGGCGTGCCGCGCCTCGTGCCGCAGCAGTTCAGGCGTCAGCCCGTCCATCCGGGTGATGACGACGTTGCCCAGGCAGAACGCGGGCGCGGGCGGCACCGGGAGCCGGTACCCGGTGCCGACGAACAGCCGGTCCGGGCCCCGGGTCACCCGGGCGCCGCCCAAGGCGGCGACGCCCAGCCCGGCCAGCGTCGATCCGTTGGCCAGGTTGACCCGGGCCCGCAGATCGGCGTGGATCAGGACGACTCCGGGTTGTGCCCGTTCTCCGGGTTGTATCCGTTCTCCTGGTTGTGCCCGTTCAGCCCGGGCGGGTCGTCGGCCAGGATCACCCCGGACGCCCACGGTGAGACCGAAGCGGCCACCGGGTCCGACTTCGGCAGGTTCAGCCGGTCCTGGCTGTGCTCACGGTGGGCGCGGGCAGCCGCCAGGTGATAGTCGCTGAGCGAGGCCAGGAAGTTCTCGTCACCGTACGGGGTGCCGTCCACCAGCGGGCCGCGGGTGTGCTCCATGACCGCGACGATGTCCTCGCCGCTCAGCGTCTTGTGCGTCTCCAGCGCGTGGGCCAGGGCCAGGACGTGGTTCCGGTCCTCCTTGAGGATCTCCTCGACGCGGCTGAGCAGCGTATTCAGCTTGTCCTCGATCCGGTCCGCCAGCGCGCGCCTGACCTGGAGCTCGGGATTCTCACCCTTCTTCAGCGCGCCGCCGCCTCGGCCGCCACCCGGCGAGCCGACCTCGAGCCGCCGGGCCGTGGAGTACGAGGACACCGTGGTGCCCATGCCCCAGAAGCCCTCCATGAACGAGGCGACCGCGGTCGCGGACTCCAGGTCCCCGGACACGCCCGAGGAGCTGTCCTGGTCGAAGAACATCCGCTCGCCCGCCAGCGACGCCAGCGACACCAGGATGTCGGTCTCGTACTCGCTGCGCCACCGGGTGAACTGGTCCTCGGGCGGGATGCTGGCCACCATGCCGAGGTAGTCGCTGCCCTTCTCGATGGTGGCGATGTCGATCTCCATGTGCTGCCTGGTCCGGAACGCGACCAGCGCGTGGCAGGCTTCGTGCACGGCGACGGCGTGCCGCTCGCGCTCGATGTACTCGACATCCTCGGGCGGCCCGAGTTCCTTGAGCTGCTTGGCCTTGATCACGTCCGGCCAGGTGATGACGTCCCGGCCGTTCCTGATCGCGGTGATGAGGGACTCGTTGACCAGGTCCTTGATGGTCGCGCCGGTGGCGTACGGCGTGATCGTGGCCAGCTTGTCGATCTGCTCGGCGGTCAGCTCGTGCTGCACCTTGGAGAAGTAGCCCTCGTAGGTGCGGATCCGGCCGGCCTTGGACGGGTAGCCCACCTTGTAGATGCGGTCGATGCGGCCCGGGCGCAGCAGCGCCTCGTCCAGCGCCGACGGCATGTTGGTGGCCATCATGACCAGGATCCGGTACTTGGGCGGCGGCTTCGGCCGCATGCCGAAGACCCGCCGCACGTAGCGGTTGACGAAGCCGCGCGGCTTCTTGAGACCGGAGAGCTCGGTGAGCAGTGCCTGCAGCGTGCCCATGCCGCCACCGCCGCCGCCGTTCATCATCCCGCCGACCATCTGCCGGTTCCGCCGGGTGCCGGGCTCTTCGCTGACCTCGGACGCCATGGCCTCCTTGGTCAGCAGCCAGCGGGTGTCCTCGGACAGGTAGGAGAATCCGTGGCAGCCCGCGGCCGCGAACGGCGCGGGGGTAGCGGTGCCGGGCCCGCCGCCAACGCCGCCCTGGGCCAGCTGCCCGCGGTTGCCCAGCGAGTCGGCCTCGTCGAAGAAGACGATCACGCCGCCGTACCGCAGCGCGAGCTTGCGCAGCTTGCGGAAGAGCGACTTCACCTTGAGGATGCCGACGCCCATGAACATGTTGATGAACGCGCCCGGATCGACGAACACGTAGGGGCGGCCGGTCTCGCCGGCTACCGCCTCCGCCATCAGCGTCTTGCCGGTTCCCGGCGGGCCCCACAGCAGCAGGCCGCCCGGCACGTAACCGCCGCGCTCCTCCACCAGCTCGGGGTTCTCCAGGAAGATGATGTTCTCCTTGACCCGCTGGAGCACGTGGTCCTGGCCCCAGACGTCAGAGAACCGGGTCTTGATGTCGTCGGGATAGTAGACGTCGACCCCGCCGCGGGACATGAACCAGAACAGGGCGACGAACTGGAGCACGACGAACAGGAGCGTGAACGCGATCTGGATCACGAACGGCAGCACGTGCCAGATGAGCTGAGGCGCGCGGAGCAGGGCCAGGATCGGCGTGGTGTGGATGACCTTGCCGGTCACGATGGCGATGATCGCGATCCAGAAGACCCAGGTCAGCACCCGCGAGATGCGGAACCTGGACCAGTCGGAGATCCGCCGGTGAGTGGACCGCTCGAAGCCGCCGAAGAAGGTGTTGACCCAGAAGTTGTGGTAGCCCGCCGAGCGCTCGCTGATGAAGAAGTGGACCTGCCGGAGGAATTCCAGGACGAGCAGTACGAAGACCCACCAGCCGGTACGCACCTCGGTCCGTACCGCGTCCGAGAACCCGACCAGCGGGTTGTTGGCCATGACGGACCAGACCAGCAGCAGCCAGACGATGCCGAGCAGGAGCAGGAACTTGATCCTGTCCCATATCGACATCGGCTTGCGGGTCAGCCGGTCTTCGTCTCTGACCCGTCCGCTGGGCGGCGGGGGCGGCGGAGGTGGCGGAGCCCCCGGTGGTCCTGCGGCGATAATGTCCGGGGGCTGGGACTTATCCATCACGAGCTCCTGATGGTGAACGACGACATCACGTCGTTGATCTCTGACTGGTCGCTGCTGTAGCAACTGGTTGTGCAGTGCAGCACGAGTAGGTAGACGACGGTCTGGTCGGCGTTGGTCAAGGCGACCTCATCGAACGTGTCGGTGACGTTGCCGGTGAAGGTGTAGTTAAAGGTTTCCCGGACCCCGTGCACGCCCTGGCTGAGCGACAGCGTCTGGTCCCGGAGCTGCTTGAAGCTGGTGAGCGGGAACCCGGGGGTGGAGGCCGCGTTCGTCCGCGCGGTCGAGGTGACCGGGAGGAAGAAGTCGCGCAGGGTGTCGTAGGACAGCGAGTTGCTCGCCGTCGAGTTGAGCTGGCCGACCTCGGCGAACACGAACGGCTGCGCGGTGCCGAAGGCCAGGAAATCATTCGCCGTAGGTTTGCGTCCGGCCTCGTAGGCGGTCGTCCAGCCGGCACCGGAGCCCCCAGTGGCGGTCTTCAGCTCGCTGCTAAGCGCGGAATCACTGATCTTGTGCCAGCCGTACGGAACCTTGAAGTACGTGCTGGTGCCGGCGGTCCCGGAGTTGGCTACATAGGTGAATTCCGGTGCCGCGCATCCGGCCAGCGTGACCCCGAGGAGTAGCGCACAACCCCCGACGAGGCCCTGTACGACGCGGTGGGCCTTGCTCGCCAAGAGGTGCGACCTCCACGTAGGGGCATACATTGTGTCAAGTATGACGCCTTCATCCGCAATGGTACAGGTCCGGGGGGGCATGGGAGCCACCCGCGGCCGGGTGCCAGGTGAATGCGGCGCTGTTCCCGGAACGTACCCGCATTGCCCGCGGTTCACCCCCGCCGGATAGAAGTTGTCAGACCGCAAATAACCAGCCTAACGGCGTGGTGCCTGTCTGTGACGATAGCAGCCGGCTAGCGTGCGCGATCATCGCTAGCAGCGGCGATGCGGCGCCCGGCTTACTCTCGCCGATCCATGGCGCGGTCAGCCGATGCTGAGAGAATCCGCAGAAAAACCTAAGGAAAGGGTGCATCGATGACGGCACCGGAAATAGAAATTGAGCAGGAGATCGAGCGGACCCGGGAACACCTCGGCAACACCGTGGAAGAGCTGACCGCCCGGGCGGACGTGCGGGCCAGGGCCCGGGCCAAGGCCACCGAGATGAAGGACCGGGCCACCGAGGCGGCCGCGCAGCTGCGCCAGCGCCACCTGGCCGAGGACCGCCCGGCCCGCGATGGCCGCCATGCCCGGCGCCGCTGGCCGGTCGCGGCCGTCGCCGCGGGCGCCATCGTCGTCGGCTCGGCCCTGGTCCGCCGGCGCCGCCGCAAGGCTTAACCGGCTGAGCTTCCCTGGCCGGGCTCGTCCCGGCCAGGGAAGCTCCATCCACCCTGAGAACCGCCATCCGCAGCCGCCACTCACTCCGCGCAGCGGCATCATTTGTTTCACAGGAAACATCTGTCCCACGCTGGAATTCAGTGGTTGTGGCACCCTACCCTCCCTATTCGGTAGCACGCCACAACCACTGAATCGCGATCCACGCCTGATTCGAGATCGGCGTTCTTGCCGGGACGCAGAAGCGGCGCGGGACGGAGTGAGCCGCTGTTGCCACAGAGTGAGCCGCTACGGTAACTGACCGCTCCGAGCCCGTTCAGGGTTCAGTGCCTTGTGAAAGATTTCACAAGACGTTTCCGCGGAAACGCCGGCGCCCGGGTGGGCAGCCTCGGCGACCAGCGCCCGGGGGCCAGTGCCCAGCGCTCGGGGGCCAGCGCCCGGAGGTCAGCGACCAGCGCCCGGCGGCCGGCGTGCGGCTGCCCTGGGGCCGGCG